>JALYUM010000042.1 GCA_030853745.1 Pseudomonadota bacterium
AGGCCAGGCCGCGCCCGAGGCAGCGCGCGCGTGACGACAACAGCGCCGCGAGCATTTCGTTGACGATGGTGACCAGCATGCTGACCAACAAAAATACAAAGATCAGGCCGATCGCTGTTTCCAGAACGCTCGATCCAAACATCATGCCTCCGCGTTGCCAAAGGTGGTTCGGCCAGCACCGCACACATGCCATTGAAAAGCAATCTACGCCCATGTCCGGCGCCTTTTTCCTGTCAATACTGCCAGCTGGATTTCGCCTTGATCGATTGCCAGCCCGATGGCACCGACAACCTGGATGGCATTGCGCGACGACCCGCGCCAGAGCGAAGCGCAGTGGCGCAAGGCTGCGCACTATCTCGCGAAAAAGGTCGGCGCCACGTTGTAGCCGCCGAAACACGGCCCTTGTCATCAAGTCGTCACACCCGCCCTCTACCATCTGGCGCATTTCTGTGATCACTTCGACAAAGGTACTCTCCATGCAACACATCCTGTTCCCGCGCCGCCTGCCCCTGGCACTTGCCATCACCAGCGCCCTCGCCCTGGTCGCCTGTGGCGGCGGTCACGACGACACGCCCGCTGCCGTGGCGACGCCGGCACCAGTCGCACTGGTGGTGCCGTCAGCACCCGCCGATCAAGGCGCCGCCGACAGCGCGCCGGTGCCTGCCGTGACGGCGTTTGTCGACACCATCGCCACCAACCAGCGCGGGGACGCGCGCTACGCCACGGTAGACACCAATGCCGGCGTGCGCGTGCTGGCGGGCATGCTGGACATCTGGAAACCCCTGACCCTGCTGGTCGACGCCGGTAACACGGCGCCAGCGGTGGACGGCTTCCCCGCTGTTGCCATTTCCACCTGGACCGGCCTGCCGCAAGATGGCACGCCAAGTGGCACCATCGTCAACAGCACTGTCCACAACGCGAATATCCAGTACGTCGTCGACGCCACCAACAAGCGCACCCCGGCCCAGGCGCTGGCCGCCTACCTCGATGATCGCCGCGGCAAAGGCTACAGCGTGACCGACGGCATGGGCCCGCTGACCGATGCCTGGCGCGCCGCCGCCCAGCAGACCACGACGATTACCGCCGTGGCAGCCGACGCCACCACCGTGCTCTATAACGACACCGGCACGAATACCGGCGTGGCCGGCAGCGCCAACACCAGTTTCGGCAGTGTCGTCGCGCTGGTCAACGCCATGGGCAATAACGGTTCGACCGAGCCGGCCAAGCGCTTCTACAAATATGCCCGCCCGTACCGCTGGAGCCCGAACGTGGTCTTGCTGCCTGCGCTGGTTCCGGCCAGAAGCACGACGCCGGCCACCGATGGCGGCTTTACCAGCGGCCACTCGGCCGAAGCAGTGCGCGATGTCATCGGCATGGCCTACGCGCTGCCCGAGCGCTACCAGGAAATTCTCAGCCGCGGCCTGGAGCTGGGTGAAAACCGCATCCTGGCCGGCATGCATTCCCCGCTCGACGTGATCAGCGGCCGCCAGCAAGCCACGGCCATTGCTGCGGCCAACCTGGCCGACCCGGCCAATGCCACCGTCAAAGCTGCCGCCGTCACCCAGGCCCATGCCACATTGATCGCCGCCACCGGCACCACTGCCGCCACGTTCAACACGTACGCGCATTCGGCCACCGCCGCGACCGACCGCTTCGCCGATTACACGGTGAACAAGGCGAATTATCTGCGCCGCCTGACCTACGGTTTTGCGCAGACCGGCAAGGTCGATGTCGCCGCTGTCGTGCCGAAAGGCGCCGAAGTCATGCTGGAAACGCGCCTGCCGTACCTGAGCGCCGAGCAGCGCCGGGTGGTCCTGAAAACCACCGCCATCGCGTCCGGCTATCCGGTGCTGGACGACCCTGAAGGCTGGGGCCGTTTGAATTTGTTTGCCGCGGCCGATGGCTACGGCACGTTCACCGGCAACGTCACCGTCAGCATGGACGCGTCGCTGGGTGGCTTCAACGCCAGCGACCGCTGGCGCAACGATATTGCCGGCAAGGGTAAATTGATCAAGCTGGGTACCGGCACGCTGCAACTGGGTGGCGCCAACACCTGGACCGGCGGTGCGCAGGTCGATGCCGGCACGCTGGAAGGCCTGTCGGCCAAGGCGCTGGGCGCGGGCGACGTGTATGTCAGCACCGGCAAACTGCGCAGCAACGCGCCGGCCGCACTCAGCCTGGCCAACTACACCCAGCTGAAAACCGGCACGCTGGAACTGAACCTGGGCAATGGCCAGCAAGGGCGCGTCAGCGTCACCGGCACGATGACGATTGCCGGCGGCACGCTGCACATCACGTTCCAGAACGGGTATGTGCCAGCGGTCGGCGACACGCTCAACATCGTCAGTGCGGGCAAGCTGGCCGGCACCTTCGACAGCATCGTCGTGGATGGTTTTACCAATACGCCCACTTACACGGCGACCGGCCTGCAGCTGCGTCTGGGCAGCTGAGGTTGATTAAACGCCCGGGCCGTCCGGCGGATAGTTCAGGAACGCGGCGCTGCCCTCCAGGCGCGCCGACAATGCCATCAACGCCGGATGGCTTGCGGCAGGCACCACGTCTGCCAGCATCGATTGCGTGAATTGCCAGGCGACGGCTGCCGTGATGGCGGCCTGCGTCAGCGCCGGCCCGAACAGCGCAGGCCGCGTGGCAACTTCATGCTCCAGTGCGGCATAGGCGGCGATCAACTGGCCGCTGACGCGCGCAATCCAGGGCGCGTACTGCGCCTCCTGCGGGCGCAGATTCTGTTCATAGATAATCTGCACACTTTTTTCGCACGCCGCCAGCGCCAGGCCCAATGCCCGGTATGCGTGCTGGCGCGCGTGCGGATCGGTGGCCGCCAGCGATGCGCCCACCGTCGCCTCGACATACTGCAGGATCAGCGTTGAATCCATCAGCATGGTGCCGTCGTCGCAGATGAGCGTGGGCGCCTTGACAACCGGATTGATGCGTTGAAACCGTTCGAACGTACTGAACACGGACACCGCTTCGTGTTCGAACGGCACACCGAGAATGTCCAGCGAAATGGCCACCCTGCGAACGTAGGGCGAGTCGAGCATACCGATCAGTTTCATGGCGTCTTTCGCAAATGAGGAAAGCCTAGTCTACTGCACCAGATTGACTTCGATGGTGGCATGGACGATTTCCTGGTGGATGGCAAGCTGCTCCCGCACGTGCTGCGCGGTCAGCTGCGGGTCGTCGGTGAGCACGCTCATGGCGCACGCGTACGATTGCTGGCCGACGCGCCACACGTGCAGGTCCACCAGCGTCGTCGCCGGGCTGCTGGAGGCACGCGCCACGACCGCGCGGATGTCTGCCACCACCGGCGCATCCATTTCGCGGTCCAGCAATACCTTGCCGCTGCTGGCCATCAAATTTTTCGCCCACACGGCCACCAGCACTGCGCCGGCAATACCCATTGCCGGGTCGAGCCACGCCCAGCCGGCCAGCCACCCACCCAGCAACGCGACGATGGCCAGCACCGAGGTGGCGGCATCGGCCAGCACGTGCACGTAAGCGGCGCGCAGATTCAGCTCGTGGTGCTGGTGGCCATGGTGATCGCGATGTTGACCATGATGTTGACCGTGCTGTTGATTGTGATGTTCATCGTGCCGGTGACCGTGATGTTCATCTTGCTGGTGGCCATGATCGTGGCCGTGACCGTGCCCGTGATGGTGCGCGTTGCCGAGCACGACCGCACACACGATGTTCACCAGCAGCCCGAGTACGGCAATGGCGATCGCCTCGCGGTAATGGATGGGCTGCGGCGTCCACAGCCGCTCAACCGAGCCAAACACCATCAGCGCCGCGATACCGAGCAGTACCAGCGCGCTGGTAAAGCCGGCCAGGACCTCGATTTTCCAGGTGCCGAACGCGAAGCGGCCATCGTGCGCGTACTTGCGCGCCGCCGCGTACGCGAAGGCGCTCAGGCCGATGGCCAGCGCGTGCGAACTCATGTGCCAGCCATCGGCCAGCAGCGCCATCGAATTGAACCACCAGCCGGCGCCGATCTCGACGACCATCATGACGGCGGTAATCCACATCACAAGGCGCGCGCCCCGTTCCGCAGCATCGTTGCCACTGTCGAAGACATGGTCATGGCGCAAGCGCGCCAAGGCGTCCTGGTAGGCAGCAGTAGTAGTCATGTTCGCTCCTTGGCGGCCGGCACGGCCAGCCGGCGTAACCTGGTTTCGCGCATCGGGCGCTCGTTGACGATCTGGTGACGCCGATGGTCGCTCATTTTCTTCCAGCCGCGCGCCTCTTCCAGCGTGCGCAGGCAGGCTACGCACAGCCCGGTTTTGCCATCGAACTTGCAGACGTCGATGCAGGGTGATTTTACCGCCATGTCGATGCTCCCCTATTTCAGATACGTGCGGATCACGGCGATCAGGTCGTCGGCACCCTGGGTGCGCTCGCTGGCACTGGCGATATCCGGACTGGCCACGTGCTCGCGGATGTGTTCCTCGATGACCTCCCCCATCAGGCCGTTCAGCCCGCCGCGTGTTGCAGCGAGCAGGTGCAGGATGGCGCCGCATTCGGCACCTGACACGAGCGCGCGCTCAACAGCCTCAATCTGGCCGCGAATGCGTTTGACGCGATTGAGCAATCTGGTCTGGTTTTTTGACGTATGCGACATGCCGGCGCTTCATGAATAATAGGATAGGGGGGTATGGTACCCGAATGCATGCAATACGGGCAATCGATACCTTGCACCCCGGTCAGCCAGGCGGCAGCGCTACGACGGTGATGCAGCCGGAATCATCGCCCCAGACGCAGCCCCAAACGCCGCCGAAAACGTCACCGTAACCCGCAGCCCACGCCCGCCCGCCCCGTCGGCCAGTGCAATGACGGCACCATGGTGCGTGGCGATATTGCGCGCAATCGACAGGCCCAGGCCAGAGCCCCACGCCGCATTGCCTTCCGGCCGGTAGAACCGGTCGAACAGGCGCTCGCGGTGGGCCGGATCGACGCCGGGACCATTGTCTTCGATGCGTAACTGCGCCGCGCCGTCGACCCATGCTGCCTGCAGATCGACGCGCCCGCCGCGCTGGGTGTAGCGCAGCGCGTTATCGACGAGGTTGTTCAGCAGCACGCGCAGGCTGTCGTCGTTGACCGCGACGACGACGCTGGCCGGCGCATGGATGCCGAGGTCGATGGCGCGGCTCTCGGCCAGCGGCAAATTGTCGCGCACCACCCATTCCAGCAGCACCCCCAGGTCGACCGGGGTGCGCTGCGCCGCGGTGTGCGCGCCTTCGTGACGCGCCAGGCTAAGCAACTGGCGCACCAGGTGAATCGCGCGGTCGAGTCGCTCGTGCAGGCGCGCCAGTGCGACATTTTTTGCCGCCTCGCAGCTGGCCCGTTCCACCAGTTGCATCTGCAGTTTCAACGCTGCCAGCGGCGAGCGCAGTTCGTGCGCCGCGTCGGCGACAAAGTTTTTTTGCGCCGTCAGCGCGTCGTCGAATTTGCCCAGCAAACCGTTCATCGCCAGCACCATCGGCTGCAGATCGGGCGGCATGTTTTCCACCGGCAGCAGTTGCAGCTGATGGGGTGTGCGGCCTTCGACCGCACGCGTCAGGCGCGCCAGCGGGCGCAGTGCGCGCGCCACGATTGCCAGCGTCAGCAACAGCAGTGCGACGGCAAACGCCAGCAGCGGCGCGCCAGCCCGCAACGTCATCCTGGCGGCGAGCCGGTCGCGCGCCGCCATCGGCTGCGCCACCTGCACATAACCACGGTTGCGCATGGTGCCAAATATCCGCCAGGGTTTGCCGTCGATGCGCACCAGGCCGAAGCCATTCGCGTCGTAACGCGCCAACAGCCGCCGTGGTTGCGAGGCGTAGCGCATGGCGCCGTCGAGATTCCATGCCTGCAGCACGAACGCTTCTTCCGGATCCATCGCCGTGACGCCTTCCGGCACCGTGCCGAACTCGCCCGGCAAGGCGACGACCAGCTGGCGCAGTTGCAGGTCGGCCAGCTCGTTCGACTCTTCCAGCAGCGCGTGATACAACGCGGCGCCCGCGCCCAGTGTGCAGGCGAGCATCCCGCACAGCAAGCCGATAGTCAGTTGCTGGCGGATGCTTTTCATGCCGGGGCCGCGACCTTGTAACCCACGCCCCGTACATTCTTGATGAATTCGGCGCCGAATTTTTTACGCAGATGATGCACGTACACGTCGATGGTATTGCTCTCGATGACGGCATCCCAGCCATACAATTTCTCTTCCAGCTGGGCTTTCGACAGCACCGTGCCGGGCACGTCGAGCAGTGCGCGCAGCACGGCAAATTCGCGCGCCGAGATGCGCACAGGTTCGCCTTTGAAGGTGACTTCGTGGCTGGACAGGTGCAACGTGACGTCGCCATGCACGATCAGCGACTGGCTGCGCCCGGCCCGGCGCCGCAGCAGCGCCCGCACGCGCGCAAACAGTTCGTCCAGGTCGAATGGCTTGACCAGGTAATCGTCCGCGCCGGTGTCGAGCCCCTCGACGCGCGCCTGGGTACTGTCGCGCGCAGTGATAATCAGCACGGCGCAATCGTTGCCGCCGGCACGCAGCGTGCGCAGCACCTCGATCCCGTGCTTGCCGGGCAGACCCACGTCGAGCAACAGCAAATCGTACGCAGTGTGCGCCATGGCCATTTCGGCGGCGGGACCGGTACGGACCCAATCCACCGCATACGCTTCGTTGCGCAGCCCAATTTCGATGCTTTCACCGATCATCGGATCGTCTTCTATCAACAGCAGGCGCACAACGTCTTTCAGGGATGGCAGGACGCGTAGTTTAACCTGCCGGCCGCGGCAGCCTTAACTGGACGATGAGTCCGGGCGCCGCCGGACTGAAAACCAGTTCGCCGTGATGCAGCAACGCCGTCGCGCGCACGATCGCCAGGCCCACGCCGTTGCCGGGCAGGTGGCGGCTCTTGTCGATGCGGTAGAACCGCTGCACCACGCGGCCATATTCGGCCTCCGGAATGCCGGGGCCGTTGTCGCGCACGCCGATGCTGCTGTGCGTCGCTTCCTCGTCGCACCAGACTTCCACGCTGGCGCCGTCGCCGGCGTACTTGATGGCGTTGTCGATCAGGCTGGCCACCGCGCTGGCCAGCAGGTTACGGTCGCCCGTCACCCACACCGGCGCGCCGGGAAAACTGGCAGACAGCACGATGCCCTGCTCGTCGGCCGTGTCGTCATACATGTCCACCATGTCCTGCACGATACGCTGCAAATCGACCGGCTCGAAAAACTGCGAGCCCACGCCGGCCTCGGCCTCGGCAATGTGCAGCAGGCGCTCGAACAATTTGATCAGGCCGTCGATGTCCTCGATGGCCTGCGTGGCGGCACCGGTCAGTACCGGCAGGCTGGGCTGCTGGTGCAGCGCCGCATCGAGGCGGCTGCGGATGCGCCCGAGCGGCGTGCGCAAATCGTGCGCGATGGCATTCGAGACGTGGCGTACGCCCTCCATCAATTGTTCGATCTGGTCGAGCATGTGGTTGATGTCGCGCGACAGCAGGCTGAATTCGTCGCTGTCGGTGACCGGGATGCGGCGCTGCAAATCGCCCGCAGCGATGGCGTTGGCGGCATGCCGGATGGCGAAGATGCGCTGCGCAATCTGGCGCCGCAGGAACAGCGCACCGGCAGCGACCAGCAACAGCGACAGGACACCGCCCAGCGCCAGCGACTGGAAAGCCATGGTCCGGATCGCTTCCTGGCGCACCAGATCGTGCCCCACCACCAGCCGGCTGCCATCGTCGAACTGGCACACGATCAGCTGGGCATCGGTGGCCAGGCCATTACGGACAACGCTGCGGCGCACCGGGCGTCCGACTGGCACGCCGCTGCCGTCCCAACTTGACAGGTTGCCGGCCAGGCGCACGCCACTGTGGCTGGCGAGCAGGAAAATTTCGCGGTCGCTGTCGAACCCGTCGGTCAGCTGGTGTTGCACTTCGCGCACGAGATCGGCTTGCGGCGCGCTGCGGTATTGCTGGTACAGGCGCTCGGACAGCGTGCTGATCCGGGCATCGATATTCTGGTCCAGCGTGCCGATGGTGCCGAAATAAAAAATCACCGACATGATGATGATCGGCAGCAGACTGAGCGTGCCGTACGCCAGCACCATGCGCGTGAGCGTGGAGCCGGGCCAGACGCCCGCTTTACGCATCGGCAACGGTCCGGTCGCTCAGCAAATAACCGCTGCCGCGCATGGTGTGGATCAGCGGCACCGCAAAATCCTTGTCGATCTTGGCGCGCAGGCGGCTGATCTGCACATCGATGACATTCGTCTGCGGATCAAAACTGTAATCCCACACCGCCTCCAGCAGCATCGTGCGGGTGACCACCTGGCCCTCGTGACGCAGCAGGAATTCGAGCAGCCGGTATTCGCGCGGCTGCAAAGGGATGGTCTTGCCGGCGCGCGCCACGCGCATCGTGCTGGTGTCGAGCACCAGATCGGCCACGCGCAACTGGACCGGCTGGCTGCTGTCGGCCGCGCGCCGCACCAGCGCCTCCACGCGCGCCAGCAGTTCGGAGAGCGCAAACGGCTTTGGCAGATAATCGTCGGCGCCGCCACGCAGGCCGCGCACACGCTCATCCACATGCGACAGCGCGCTGACCACAATCACCGGCGTGCGCTGGCCTTGCAGGCGCATTTTATCAAGTATCGACAGCCCATCGATGCCGCCCGGCAGCATGCGGTCGAGGATGACCAGGTCCCACGGTGCGTTCAGCGCCAGCGCCAGGCCATCGATCCCGTTGGTGCACGCGGTGGTGGCGAAGCCGTAATCGGCCAGACCGGCGCAGATATAGCCCGACATCTCTTCTTCGTCCTCGATCACCAGGCAGCGCAGGCCGTCTCCGTGCAGCATTTTATTATCCTCGTTGAACGGTGATTCTAGGCGAATTGCGCGTCAGGCGGCAAGTCGCGGCGCGCCCACGGACAGTGTTTGCTGGTGGAAGAACGCCACGGTTTCATCGGCGACCAGTTCTTTCTCGTTGTCGAGGGTAATAATGTGATAGCTGTCGTGCAGGATGACTTTGCGCTTGATGGTCGAGGCGATATTACCCTCGACCACATCGGCGCTGCGGGTACTGGCCATATCGTCTTCCTCGGCATGGACAATCAGCGCCGGCGTGCGGATCTGGCCGAGCCGCGCGCGCACTTCCCCGATCAGGCGGTGAGCCTGGTACAAGGCTTCGCCCGACAGGCGCGCGGCGCCGGCTGCCGACGACCCCTTGTTTTTCATTTCACGGGCAAACCAGCGCTGCAAACGCGGATTCTTGACACCGTACGGCGCGGTTTCTTCAAACGCATAAAACCGGCGCCACGGCGTGTAGTACACCAGCGGCAGCAAAAAGCGGTACCACGGCAGGCTCCAGCCATCGTAGGCAAGTGTGGTCGCCAGCAACGACAGACTGGCAATCTCATCGCCACGGTCCTCGGCCAGACGCAATGCCAGCACGGCGCCGATGCACAGGCCCGTCACCGATACCGTCGTATAGTTGCGCTTGAGCTCGTCAAACTGGCGCGACACTTCCGCGTACCAGCTTTCGAAATTGGCGGTACGGTAGGAGTCGTTCGCCCCTGCCGCGTAGCCGTAACCGGGAATCAGCGGAATGTGCACCGTGTAGCCGGCCTGTTGCAGGCGCCGGCCCAGGTATTGCATCTCGAGCGGGTTGCCAAGCAAACCGTGCAGCGCCAGCACAGCATGTTCGCCGCCCGGTAAAGTCATCGTTTTCATCTGTGCGCCGCCGTTGTCGTTGATGGTGTGGTGGATCGTGTGAAGATTGTAGTGACAGCGATGTCGCTGTTGGATTACGAGTCGGCAATGTTGCCAGTCACAAGATTACGATTTGGAAAGGTATTCCCCAGGGCGCGATGCGACCGGGCAATCCTTAAGAAGGTCTTAACAAGTTTTGCTTACCATAGGCAGGTTACTTCCACTTCTGGCGCCATGCGAATTTTGCTTACCGAAGACGACCCGCAACTTGGTCGCGCTACCCAGATCGGCCTGGAACAGTCCGGCTATGCCGTCGACTGGGTCACGTCCGCCGAACACGCCCACAGCGCGTTGTCGCTGCACGACTACAGCTGCGTGCTGCTGGACCTGGGCTTGCCGGGCCAGGACGGCATGGGTGCATTGAGCGCGCTGCGCGAACGCGGCTACGCCGGTGCAGTACTGATCGTCACCGCCAGGGGCCAGCTGGCCGACCGGATCGGGGGCCTGGACGCTGGCGCCGACGATTTCATTGTCAAACCGTTCGATCTCGACGAACTGGCAGCGCGCATTCGCAGTGCTTGCCGGCGCGCGGCCGGGCGCGTGCGCGAGCAACTGGTGCACGGCGACCTGACGCTCGATATCGCTGCGCGCCAGGTGTTCAAGGCGGGGCAGCCGGTGGCACTGACCACTAAAGAATTCGGCATCTTGTTGTTATTGCTGGACAACGCCGGACGGGTGCTGTCCAGTGAACAACTGCAAAAGAAGCTGTACGGCTGGGGCGATGAACTTGAAAGCAACGCGGTGCAGGTGCACATCCACCATTTGCGCAAGAAATTGCACCGGAACCTGATCCGGACTGTCCACGCAGTCGGCTACTGCATCGACAAACCGGTGGAGCCCGCACTGGCATGCGGCGCCTGAACGGCCGGCGCTGGTCGCTGAAACGCACGCTGCTCACCATCCTGCTGGGGCTGACGCTGTCGCTATGGGCAGGGAGCGCCGCGATCGTCTACGTGGAAGCGCGGCGCGAAAGCGATACGCTGTTCGATCAGTCGCTGGCCGAGACCGGCTACCTGCTGCTGTCGCTGGTGGAAAACGAGGTGCGCGAAAATGCGCTGGGCAGCCCCGCCAGCCTGCCGCTGAAGGCCCCGGCCAATCCCTACCGCTACCTGCTGTTCCAGGTGCGGGACGCGCACGGGCAGCTGCTGTACAAGAGCGACGGCGCGCCCGACGCGCTGCTGTCCGGCGATGCACCGACCGGATTTTCATGGGCGACGCGCAACGGCGAACGTCTGCGCGTGTTTGCGCTGTGGGACGACGCGCACCAGATCCAGATGCTGGTGGCCGAGCCCACCCGCCACCGCGACAGCATCAGCCACCGCTTTTTCTACAAGACCGTCTTGTTCGGCGCCTTGCTGGCCGCGTGTGCCGTCGTCGCCATCTGGTGGAGCATCCGCCGGGTATTTCTGGTGCTGCAGCGCTCCGCCGACCAGGTGGCGGCGCGCACGCCTAACGACCTGGCCGATGTCGCGCTGCGCGGCGTGCCGAGCGAAATGTATCCGCTGCTGCTGGCCATTAACACGCTGTTCGGCCGGGTGCGCCGCACCATGGAGTACGAGCAGCGCTTCACCGCCGACGCCGCCCATGAATTGCGCACGCCGCTGGCCGCCATCAAGACCAATCTGCAGGTGATCAAGCGGGCCCGCAGCGACGCCGAGCGTGACGAATTCATCGCGGGCCTGAGCACCAGTGTCGACCGTGCCTCGCGCCTGGTCGACCAGTTGATGACCCTCGAACAGCTCGACCCGCAAGGTGGCGCCGACACCGCGCTCGCGCCAGGCGACCTGGCCATCCTGCTGCGCGAGTCGGCTGGCGACTGGCAGGCCGAATGCGCCAGAAAAGGCCTGACATTGACGGTGGAAGCGGCGGCCGCACCATGCCGCCTGCACGCCGGCAGCATGCGCATGCTGATCCGCAACCTGGTGGACAACGCCATGCGCTACACGCCTGCGCCGGGCGAGATTGTCCTGCGTTGCGGCCAGCGCGACGGTATTTCCTTCCTCGACGTGAGCGATACGGGGCCGGGCATTCCACCGGCGATGCAGGAACGCGTCTTCGAGCGCTTCTTCCGTCTGGCTGGTGCGCAACTGCCGGGCAGCGGACTGGGTCTGTCGATCGTGCGGCGCATCGCGGAACGGCACGGCGCGCAGGTGACGCTGGGGCCAAGGCTGCATGGCACCGGATTGTGCGTGCGCGTGGTGTTTCCTTCCGCGAGCGCTTAAACAAGCGCTTCAGCGCGTTAGCAAGTTCTTAAGCACGTTAACAAGCTCTTGATCACGTTAACAAGCTCTTAATAACGCGGGCGCACGATGCAAAGCGGACGTATTCCGCGTTTTACTCAGCAAAAGGAACTCACCATGAACCCTCATCTTCAATCGACTTACGGCAACGCGGGCGTCGCGCCAGCGGTGCGCCACCGCGTGCTGCGCAATACCTACTGGCTGCTCGCGCTGTCCATGATTCCCACCGTGTTCGGCGCATTCATCGGCGTGCAGACCGGGCTCACGCTGCCGGGCGGCATGCTCGGCATGCTGCTGTTCCTGGGCATAGCCGCGGGTTTTATCTATGCCATCGAAAAAACCAAGCAGTCGGCAACCGGCGTGGCCGTGTTACTGGGCTTTACGTTTTTCATGGGCCTGATGCTGACCCCGATCCTGACGCGCACCCTGGGGTTCTCGAACGGCGCCACGCTGATCATGACGGCCTTCGGTGGCACCGCGTCCATCCTGGCGGTGATGGCCACCGTGGCCACCGTATCGAAACGCGATTTTTCCGCCATGGGAAAATGGCTGCTGGCCGGTATCGTTGTCCTGCTGCTGACCTCGGTGGCCAACATCTTTCTGGGGATGTCGGCGCTGTCGATCGTGATCTCGGTCATGGCCATCGGGATTTTCTCCGCGTTCATCCTGTATGACGTGCAGCGTATTGTCAACGGTGGCGAAACCAATTACATCACTGCCACCTTGAGCATTTACCTCAGCGTTTTCAACATCTTCTCGAACCTGCTGGCATTGCTTGGCATCGGTGGCGGCAGCCGGGATTGATTCGATGGAATGGTTGTCTGACCCACATATCTGGGTAGGTCTGCTGACCCTGGTGGCGCTGGAGATTGTGCTGGGCATCGACAATCTCATCTTCATCGCCATCCTGGCCGACAAAGTGCCGCCGCATCAACGCGACAAGGCCCGCCTGATCGGCCTGTCGCTGGCGATGATCATGCGCCTCGGCCTGCTGACAATGATGTCGTGGATGGTGACGCTGACGGCGCCGCTGTTCGAGGTGCTGGGAAAAGCCATCTCGGGGCGCGACCTGATCCTGCTGCTGGGCGGCGCCTTTCTACTGTTCAAAGCCACCATGGAGCTGCACGAACGGGTCGAGGGAAAGTCCCATGCGCACAGCGGCCCGCGGGTCTATGCCAGTCTTGGCGCCGTGATTGCGCAGATTATCGTCCTCGACGCGGTGTTCTCGCTTGACGCGGTGATTACTGCGGTGGGCATGGTCGACGAGCTGGGCGTGATGATGGCTGCCGTGATCATCTCGATGGGCGTCATGGTCTTCGCCTCGCGGCCGCTGACGCGTTTCGTGAATGCGCATCCGACGGTGGTGGTGCTGTGTCTGAGCTTCCTGTTGATGATCGGCCTGTCGCTGGTGGCGGAAGGACTCGGACTCCACATTCCGAAAGGCTATCTGTACGCCGCCATTGGTTTCTCGGTCGTGATCGAGTTTTTCAATCAGCTGGTACAGAAAAACTTCGCTGAAAAAGACGCACATGTCCCGCTGCGCCTGCGCACGGCGGGTGCAGTGCTGCGCCTGTTGGGCAACCGCTCCCGGGCGGAGATTCGCCAGGATGCGGATCACGACGAAGCCGTGCTCGCTGCACCTGCGTTCGACGCGGCGGAGCGCAATATGGTCAGCGGCGTGCTGAGCCTGGCGCAGCGCTCGGTCCGATCGATCATGACGCCGCGCAGCGACGTGACGTGGCTCGATGTGCATGCCGGTGCGGCCGCGCTGCGCGAACGGATCATGGCGACGCCGCACAGTTTTTTCCCGGTGTGCCGGGGCGAGCTGGATGACATCGTGGGCGTCGCCAGGGCCAGGGACCTGATCGTCGACCTGACGCTGCACGGCGCCATTGACGTCGCCCATGTGCGCCCGGCGATCATCATGCCCGAGACTGCCGGCGTGCTGACCGTCATGGAAACGCTGAAACGCTCCCACGGCCAGCTGGTACTCATTGCGGACGAGTACGGCACCATCCAGGGGCTGGTGACGCCGGTCGATATCCTTGAAGCCATCGCTGGCGAATTCCCCGACGAAGACGAGCAGCCGGTGGTGGAAGCGCTTGGCGACGGCCAGTGGAAAATCGACGGCGCCGCAGATTTGCTGTATGTCCAGCAAATACTGCAGAGCGATGCACTGGCTTCCCGCAATGCCGACTACAGCTCCCTTGGCGGCTTCCTGCTCGAACGCTTCAACGCCCTGCCCGCCCCCGGCGACATGCTGGAAGTCGACGGCTTGCGATTCGAAGTACTGACGGTACTGGAGCGACGGATCGCCACCATCCTCGTCACGCGCCTCACCCGGGGTCAGGTCTGCCATTCCGACACGAGCTCGACATTGCCGAAAAAGCGCAGCGCCTGAGCTCGCTCGATTGCAATACTGCCGCTGGTGCCAGATACTGCCGCTGGTGCCGCTGGTGCCGCTGGTGCCGCTGGTGCCGCTGGTGCCACGTCTGACATTCGGACACGAGCTCTGCATTCCCGATGGCCAGTTGTGGCCGCCAGATTTTGGTGTGCAGCTGAGGCCGTGTCCTGATGTCAGACCCGGCACCATAGTTAACGGCACCATGATTAAAAATTGGCAACGTTTTCGCCGATACAGATGACTCCGTGTACGAATGGCAGACCTGACCCCGGGTTGCGCTTTTGTCAGTACACTGGCCGATTTGGCAGGCATCTGCCCCATTCGTCCGGAGTACTGATGTGACCATGCACTTCCTCGATGCCAAATATGGCGCCGCGCTGGCGGCGGTGACCCATGGCGTGTTTGTCCTCGGCGGCCTGCTGCTGTATGTCCTCACCACCCGCGCCGGAAGGCAGCGCCGGCATCCCTCCGCGGCCTTGGCGTGGGTGCTGACCATTGCCGTGCTGCCCTATCTGGCGGTGCCGCTGTTCTTGCTGTTCGGTACCCGCAAGATCGCCAAACCCGCCTCGCCTCCAGCGCACCCTTTTTTGGGAGACCGTACCGCAGCACCGCGCTGGGCGGGCAACCTGCTGGCCGGACTCGGCCTGGCGCCGGCGCAGAATAATCAGGCGGTGCATTTCCATGCCGACGGCAACGCCGCGCTCGCCGCACTGATCGCCATCCTCGACAACGCACGCCATCGCATCCTGGTCGCCACCTTCATCCTCAGCGACGACGATATCGGCAACACCGTCGTCGCAGCACTGGTGCGGCGCGCAGCCGCCGGCGTTGCCGTCATGGTGCTGCTCGAACCGCTGTCCCGCCTCAGTTCCAGCGCGGCGCAACTGCACCGGCTGCGGGCCGCCGGCATACCCGTGCGCTGGGCCAACGCGGGCCGGCGCGCCTGGCTCGAAACACGTTTGAACCTGCGCTATCACCGCAAGCTGGTCGTCTGCGATGATACCGTCGCCTGGTGCGGCGGACGCAATCTCGCCGCCGAATATTTTACGCACGATGGCGCCAGTGCACCGTGGGAAGACCTCAGCCTCGACGTGCATGGCCCACTGGCCAGCCAGCTTGGCGTGCTATTTTCACGCGACTGGATCGCTGCCGGAGGAGACGCCATCCACATTGCGCCTTTCACCGCTGCATGCGGCACCGTTCCTGCCCAGCTGGTGCCCAGCGGCCCCGATTACGCCGATGAAAATATCTACGCCGTGCTGCTCGCGGGCGCGTTCCAGGCACGTGAGCGGATCATCGCCGTGACACCTTATTTCGTCCCCGACGACACCCTGCTGGTCGCTTGGCGCATGGCTTGCCGACGCGGCGTGCGCATCACGCTGCTGGTACCCGAGCGCTCGAATCACCGCCTGGCCGATTGGGCCCGCGGGCGCGCGCTCCGCGACCTGGCGAACGCCGGTGCCGAAATCCGGCTGTTCCCGCGCATGGTCCACGCCAAAGCAGTCGTCATCGACGACACCATCGCGTTGTGCGGTTCCGCCAACCTGGACAGCCGCAGCCTGTTCCTCAATTTCGAGCTGATGGTCGCTTTTTACGGTGCGCAGGAAATCGCATGGCTGACCCACTGGATTCAGGCACGCGCAGCGGAAGCCGCACCGTATCGCCCGCGCCAGCCGTCGGTACTGGTCGACCTTGCCGAGGGTGCAGTGCGGGTAGCGGGCTTCCAGTTATAACGCGGGAAGGAATCCGACGCTTATGGCAACGCCCCGCTCCCGATATCTCTGCTAGCACGTCAATGTCTTGTACCGCTTGCGCAAGGTGAGCAGATCCTGCTGGATCGGTTTGACGGCGGCAGCATCGGCATGGCGCTCCGCCTCTTCCAGTTGCAAAATGGCAGGTTCGAGCCGATGACATTCCCGCTGCGCCGACAGATCGAGCTGATCTCGCCGCACCTTTGTATCGAACTGGGATGTATTCATGCCGTGCAGGGGGCGCAGCGCAGCAGCAAACTGTTCGCGGTGGATTTCGTTGGCGACGTCCTTGCCCACTCTGGACGACCCGGACAGATGCGTGACCCCGCTGGTGGGCGTGGCATCGAGGCGCCGGGCGCCGGCACATGGTTCGTCCGAATAGCTCACCGCCCCCTTGACGACGCATTTGTAAATGGTGCGACTCGGCGCGGGCAGCTGGGACTGGGACTTGGACTGGGATTGGGATTCCGACAGGGCCGGGCCCACCGCACATGGCAACAGCACGGCAAACACCGCCAGCCGAGCGGCTAGCCAGTCCATTTGCTCAATCATGAACCCACACCCCGAAATCGTCCATCAGGCGCATCGTGTAATTCACTTGCAGCGTCTGGTTGGGGCCGCAGGCAATTTCCGTCGTCTTTTCCGGTGCGCCGATGGACGACACCGTGATCGTCGATTTTCCCCGCAACGGGTCGCCAAGGCTGTACGTGTAGCCCTGGTTGGTGAAGCGGATGGATGCGTCGCCATTGGGAAAGGACGCATATTCAAACAAGCCCAGTGGCGGAACTTTCGTCGCCGGATAAACCAACGTTACCTTCCCCGCATGCGATGTCCGGTACTGCAGATAACCCGTTGTGCGGGACGCGGAGTGTGAAGAACAAAGCGAGTAGATCCGCTGGTTCCGCTCGCAGCTCCACAACGTTATTTCTTCTTTGGTACACAGCGGACTTTGCCCGTACTCGGCGCGATACTGCTCGAAGTCTGTATGCGCGATCGACGGCACCGGTGTGTGGCCGTGGGCGTGCGCATGCGACGCCGTCAGCCCCAAGGCAAGCACCATCAAAGCTGACAGCGACTTTTTCATTACTGGCGCGCCGCTGGCGCCTCTTTCACATACTTGTCGAACCAGCGCAGCATTTCATACACCAGCTGCTCGTTCGATTCGCGCGCCGCATACCAGTGCGGCTCGTACGGCAACATCACCAGGCGCGTGGTGCCACCATTGCCGCGGATTGCCTCGTACAGCTTGGCCGATTGCAGCGGCGTCGTGCCCGGGTTGGCATCGTCGCCGCCGTGCACGATCAGCAGCGGCGTTTTCAGCTTGTCGGCAAAGAAAAACGTCGACGCCTTGGTGTAGACATCCGGCGCTTCCCACACCGACCGGCGTTCGTTCTGAAAGCCGAACGGGGTCAGCGATTTGTTGTACGAACCGCTGGTGGCGGCACCGGCACGGAACAGGTCCGAGTGCGCCAGCAGGTTGGCGGTCATCAGCGCGCCGTGACTGTGGCCGGTCACGCCGATGCGGTTCCGATCGGTCACGCCGAGACGCACGGCTTCATCGACCGCGGCCTTGGCATCGGCCACCAGTTGCTCGGTGTAGGTGTCGTATGCACGGCGCGGATCGCCGACGATCGGAAACGATGCGCTGTCGATGATGGCGTAACCCGACAGCAGCAGCAGCCGATACTGGCGCAGGCGCGTAAAAGTCGCTTGCGAGCCGGTGGTCTGGCCGGCTTTCGACGCGTCCGCGTAATCGGCCGGGTAGGCGTTGAGAATCGTCGGCAACGGCGTGCCTTCCTGGTAGCCGGGCGGCGTGTACAGCGTGAACGACAGCGGCACGCCGTCGGCCCGCTTGTACTGCACCAGGCGCTTTTTGATGGCGCGCACCTGCGGCACAGGATCGACCAGATGCGTCAGCGCGACGCTGGTGGACGCATGCACGGGTTCGCCCACCGCAGCTGTCGTGATGGCAGGCGCGACGCTGCGCACCATCGCATTCGGTGTTTCTGCGGCCGACTGGTACCACGTCAGCAAGCGTGCCGGATCGTTGCCGGCAAAGCCCAGAAACTGTTCATACGCGTCTTTGCTGCTGCGGAACTGGCGCTCGGCCTGCTGCGTTTTCAGGTCGAATTTATCCAGGAACGGACGGTCGCCATCGGGCGACGAGCCGACGCCGGCAAGATAAATCGCGTCGCCGTCCTGGCGCATCACACCGAAGCCGTTTGGCAGCTGGCGAAATACCGGGCGGCCCGGGTTGGCGTACTTTTCGTCGCTCGACATGTCCCACACCAGCCGCCGCGACGCTTTCGGCGCGTCGACATCGATCTGCCAGGTGCGCATCCACTTGCGATTGACATCGTAGTCGGACAGCAGCGCTACGCCCGGCTGCTCGCCCCAAAAAATGCCGGCAAAACGCTGCTCGGTGCGGACGATCTCCACCGGCGCCTGCGTAAACGGCGCCTTCAGCATCATCAGCTTGTCGCGTTCAGCGGCCGCGACGTTCGGGTCGCCGCCGTCGAGTGCTTCGACCCATGTCAGCGACGCAGCGTCGGTCGGGCGCCATGCGAAATTGCGCGGGCCTGTCGGCACGCCGCGATTCGGCACCCGGTCGGCCAGCGGCCGCGCCGCGATTTCACGCAGCTTCGGGTGCGCGCCTTTGTTCAGATCCCACAGGTCGAATTGCTGTGGGAAGCGATCGAACGTGGTGACGTAGGAATACGGTGGCCGGATCTCGGCAACAACGGCATGGCGGCCGTCGGGAGCGACATCCACTTCGGCGTACAGGCCCGGTTTGCCCACGTGCGTGATCTTGCCGGTGGCAGCATCGACCAGCGCCAGTTGGGACGTGCCATAAAAATTAAACAGTTCTTCGTCGTGGCGATTGCGCAGCGTGTCGCGGTTTTCGTACGTACTGCTCTGCCCTTTCGCGCCCAGCGACTCCTGGATGCCCGGACCGTCTGAGCCCGGCGGCGCATCAAGCGGCGCCTTTTGTGACGACACCAGTTTCACCACCAGTGTTTTCTGGTCCGGCATCCACTGCACCTGGTCGCCGAACATCTGGTTCAGGCGCACGCCCGGAATGCGGTGGACCGCACCAGTTCTGGCGTCGCCGAGCCACAGTTCGACTGCGCTGGCGGTGATGTTTTCAAACGCAAAACGCTGGCCATCGGCGCTCCACACCGGGCGGCGTGGGCACGCGCCGGCAGGTAATTTGACTGCCGTCTGCTTGCCATCGGCAATCTGCACCAGGTCGATCGCGCTGACGCACGGCGGAATGCCGTAGCCGCCCGGCGTATCGTGCTGGCTGCGGTTGCCCGGCTCGATGCGCACGCCCGCCAGGCGCAGGTACGGCGTGGCCACCTTGGCGATGGAGGGATAGTCGTCCATCGTCACCAGCATCAGCTTGTCGCGGGTGGGCGACGGCAACGGCGACGGCGGCGAGGCCGCGCGCATCACGTCGAGAATCTCTTTCGGCGGCTGGTTGTAGGCGCTGGTGGCGGTGACCGGTGCCACCGCGGCGATGGCGGCGGAAGTCATGCCGAGCAAGAGAGTCGACAGAAGGTATTGACGGCGCATTGAGCGGTTCCAGGTGATCGGGGAGAAGACCACTTTGCCACAGAAAAGTTTCCAGGACAACATTAAACATGATGGGAATGTATGTCCGTAAAATTTCACAGCTCTCAATTAAACGACGCGCCAGCGCGTTCTTCCACTCGCATCTGTCTTTGTCATATCCCTTGTTGTATCATCAACAAACAAGCCACTGCCCAGCCAAAGAGACAATACACCCAGCGGATCGCCGTAAATTGCAGCGGTTGCCAAGAAAGGCATTCAGGGATTTGATTGACGAATCGACGAAAAAAAGATCCATGGATCACTGGCGCAATCGCTTTTGTCGCAGTGGTAGTCGGTATTTTTTTCATGGCGAGTCTCGAGAACTGGACAATGTTCTTGATCGCGGCAGCATCGATTGCGCTTCACTTGGTTCTACGTCGTTTCCATCGCGCTCGCGCACAGGCCGCAACAATCATGAGCCTGGAAGATAGTCCACCAGCTCAGCCAGTGGGCGCGCCGCCGAAAGATCCTTCCAGTCAAATGCCATTGTCCATTCAACCGAAAGTGCAGGAGCGCATTGTGGCGGAAAGAACAGCACTCCCACCGGAAGGCGACGACGAATTGCAATCCCCATTAAAACAGCGCACCGCTGATGTGGTGCCAACCTTCATCATTCCAGGAAAGCCGCCCGAACTCGCACCGACGCGATGGATAAATAAATCCGACACAGTCACCGTCGCCGGCATCACCATTCGCAATGCATTCCTGTATGTAGGTTCTGATCTGAAGGCCGCGAACGGAAGTGTCGATCCAGCGCTGATCGATGGCAGAAAGTCAGTAGGAACCACCGGTCATTACACGGAACGTCACACCAATTTCTGGCCGAGTTATGCAGAGATATCTCCCGAAGCACGCCGGGCATATCTTCTTTGGCTTGCCGACGGCCGAAGTGCTCCCAATGCCGACATTGGCTATGTTTTTCTTTATTTCTACGGGCTCGAACGCCGCATCATCGTCGACATCATTGGAGGTGGCGGTGCGACAGATGAACTCCCACTACTCGCACGTGAACTGAACCGTTTATATGCAACGTATGCAGTGCAGTCCGATTCCTTTAAAAAATTCTGCGGAAAGCTGTTGGAGCTAATCACGCTATCGAGCGACGCTTCGAAGTTATACGAGGAAAAATTCGAGATTACATCATCTGCATTGGGCATGCCGTTCTCACTGCGCCTCGCCATTGGTCAAGCAGTCCGGGATGGTGTGCCCATCCCGTCCCACGTGGCACTGGCATGGGCCAAGTGCGCGCCAACCATCGAAAGAAGAACCCCGGTATGGCGATGTACTACCGAGTTCGGCTTGCTTTTTACGGATGCTTACACAAATAATTATGGCCTCGGCTTGAGGATCATAGAGGACGGCTCCAGCTTGAAGATAGACTACCAGCCAGCGTCGAGGGCGTTCGCTGGCGCGACGGTAATCGCAGTGCATTTGCGGGGCATTCCTGACATAACAGGCTTCACTGCGCCCGTGATCCAACTCCAGGCTTTGGTCGATGCGTGCTGCGACGTGCTGGCAACGTATAGCCGCTATCTGGCCCGTCATCCCGAAGGACGTAACGATCTCGAAGCGGTAATGGCACTGCCCAAACAGCTTTGGCCGGATCATTTAAAAGTCGCCTTTGCCAGTTTTCGACAAAGCATATCGAACGGTTTTCTGCAGCTCACTTTCAAAACCTTACTTGAGAAGATCGGCACTACCGGTGAGATCACAAGAGAGCGATTAATCGCCCTTGCTGACGGATTGGAATCTGCAGGCATCGGGATCGAGCCTGACCTGCATGGTGCCACCCGGCCGATCAAACCTGACGACCCGCTCGTGATGTTCATATCAGAAGCGCCGGCAGCCGAGTGCAGAGATAATGCCGCGTTCTCCGTGGGACGCATCAGCATTGAACTAGCTGCTGCCGTTGCACACGCTGACGGCGACTTTTCCGATGACGAACTGCAGCATCTGAATACTTATATCGATCGGTGGGAACATCTGAAACCAGCATCCCGCCTGCGCCTTCGCGCATATGCGCAGCTGTTGGTACGCAGCACAGTGTCCATTTCATCGATCAAGAAAAAAGTTGAACTTTTGAACAAGCCAACGCGCGAGGCGATCGCAGCGTTCGCAGCTGCAATGGTCCTTGCTGATGGTGTTGTCGCGCTCGAGGAAATCAAGGTTCTCGAAAAGATCTATGTACAGCTCGGCCTCGAAAAGACATCCGCGTACAGTGCTGTTCATCACGCGCAAGCTGTCACGTCTCAACAACTTTCGACATTGGATACAGCCGCGATCAAGACGCCTCCGGGCTTCTCGCTGGACGCCGCGAAAATTGCGGCGCTCAAGGAGTCGAGCGACCGCATTGCGCTACGTCTGGCAGAAATTTTCGCCGATGAGGCAGACGAAGCGCCGCCGCAACCAACACCACCGGTCGAGCCGGAGGCCAACACATTGCTGGGACTCGACGATGTCCATAGCGCGTTTGCACGCCGGTTGATGTCACGGTCCAGTTGGCAGAGGACCGAGCTCAGCGCAATTGCACATACGCTGAATATCATGCTTGATGGTGCGCTGGAAAAAATTAACGAGGCCAGCCTGGACGAGCTGGACTGCCCTTTTACGGACGGCGACGATCCGGTCGATATCAATCCAGAAATGAACGAAAGGTTATCGCAATGAGCAGCGCAACGATTCGCCCGAAAGACCGTGATGCGGTTATTCAATCACTCCGTGCCGGCGTGGCGCCACGACATGGGCAACATTTGATTCAAGTAGGTCGCAATCTTGAAATTGAAACGCTGATTCAGGATATCGATCGTATCGCCGACGGTGGCTCCACCATCCGCTTCGTCATCGGTGAATATGGGGCGGGAAAGACTTTTTTCCTGAACCTCGTACGCGCGGTCGCGATGGAGCGAAAACTTGTCACCGCAAATGCGGACTTGAATCCGGACCGGCGACTTCATGCTACGGGCGGCCAAGCGCGCTCGCTGTTCGCCGAATTGATGAGAAATCTTTCGACCAGGACCAAGCCGGACGGCGGCGCGATGGGTGGAATCGTGGAGCGCTTCATCGCCACCGCAAAAACCGAAGCTGCCGCTGCAGGAACAGCGACGGAGGTAGTCATTCGGTCCAAACTGGCGGAATTAACTGAAATGGTCAACGGATTCGATTTTGCCGATGTCATTTCCTGCTACTGCAAAGGATTCGACGAAGGCAATGAACAATTGAAAGCGGATGCCATTCGTTGGTTGCGGGGCGAGTTTTCGACCCGTACGGACGCGCGCCAGGCGCTGGGCGTTCGGACCATCGTTGACGACGCCTCTTTCTATGACCAGTTAAAGCTGTTCGCCCGTTTTGTTCGCCTCGCCGGCTACGCTGGATTGGTCATCTGCCTCGATGAGTTAGTCAATTTGTACAAGCTTTCAAATACGCAGGCCCGCAACGCGAACTACGAACAGATTCTTCGGATTCTCAACGATTCCCTGCAGGGTTCTGCAGAAGGATTGGGCTTTATTCTGGGCGGTACGCCAGAGTTTTTGATGGATTCCCGGCGCGGATTGTTCAGCTACCCTGCCCTGCAAAGCCGGCTTGCGGAGAACGCGTTCGCAAAGTCCGGCCTGGTAGATTTCAGTGGGCCGGTGGTTCGACTGGCCAGCCTGTCACCGGAAGATTTTTATGTCTTGCTGCTGAAACTGCGGAACGTTTATGCCTTTGGCGTCCCTGATAAGTATCTGCTGCCCGACGAAGCCATCGCGCCGTTCATGGCACATTGCGCGAGCCGTTTGGGGGACAGCTACTTCCGCACCCCACGCACCACTATCACGGCTTTTATTAATTTACTCGCTGTTCTTGAACAAAATCCGGGACAGGACTGGCGGCAACTGGTCGATGCTGTAGACGTAGCTGCAGACAATGGCGGATCATCCGACGCAGAAATCGATACGGATGACGAACTCGCTTCTTTTAAAATGTAGACGATGAATCAGCCATCGTCGTCTTTTGAATTGCTGGATGAGCGAATTCGGCGCTGGATCTGGTCCCAGGGATGGTCGGAATTGCGCGAGGCGCAGGAACGCGCTATTCCAGCCAAACTGCCCGCAGACCATGACGTGATCATCGCCGCGGCGACTGCCGCCGGCAAGACCGAAGCGGCCATGCTGCCGATCTTGACGAATCTTCTTCAATCTGACGGATCGCCTGGCCTGGTCATTTATATTAGTCCTTTGAAAGCGCTTATTAACGATCAGTTCGGCCGCCTGCAGCCTCTGTGCGAAGCGCTCGAACTGCCGGTCTGGCCATGGCATGGCGATATTTCATCCTCCTCGAAAACCCGTTTCATCAAGCGCCCCCGTGGGATTTTGTTGATCACGCCTGAATCGCTCGAAGCGCTTCTTTGCAACAGAGGCTTTTCCGCGCCTGTTCTTTTTTCGGCGCTGCAATACATCGTCGTCGATGAATTGCACGCATTTATCGGCAGTGAACGGGGAAAACAACTCCAGTCACTGATGCAACGCATCGAGATTGCCGCGTCGAAGTCAGTCGCGCGGATCGGCCTCTCCGCAACACTGGGCGACTTGCGACTTGCGGCAGACTTCCTGCGACCTGGCATCGCTGACGCAGTAGAAATCATCGACTCCAAATCCGAAGGTGGCGATTTAAAGTTGATCGTCAAGGGCTACATCGATATGGTGCTGGAACCGACTGCTGTAGCGACGGCAGCAGACATCGCGTCGGAAGCGGCCACTTCCATCACGGCGCATTTATTCAAGAGTTTGCGCGGGTCAAATAACCTGGTGTTTCCGAACAGCCGGGCAAAGGTGGAAAATTACACACACGGCCTGCAAAAATTATGTGAGGCCAGTGGATTAGCGAACGAATTCTGGCCGCACCACGGAAATCTTTCAAAGGAAATTCGGGAAGAAACGGAAGCCGCGTTGAAAAGCAAGGAAAGACCGGCAACAGCGGTTTGCACCAACACGCTCGAACTCGGCATCGACATTGGTGCCGTGAAAAGCATCGCGCAAATTGGATCGCCACCGTCAGTGGCAAGCCTGCGGCAACGGCTTGGCAGGTCAGGCCGCAGGAAGGGCGAACCAGCGATTTTGCGTGCGTATGCAATTGAATCGGAGCTCAATGATCAATCACATTTGTTGACGCAACTGCGCGAGGGGCTGTTTGAACTCACTGCAATGATCAGCCTGCTGATTGAAGGCTGGTTCGAGCCGCCGCGCGCGCATGGACTTCACCTGTCGACGCTGGTGCAACAACTGCTTTCGCTCATTGCTCAGCGCGGCGGCATCACGGCGGTCGGTGCCTATCAATGTTTGTGTATTCAAGGCCCATTTCAGTCCGTCTCAAAAGCCGACTTTGTGGAACTGTTGTCCCATCTAGGAACGAAGGAAATCTTGCAGCAAGACTCTTCGGGGGTCCTGCTGCATGGCGCGCGGGGCGCCCCGCTGGTCAACCACTACACATTTTACGCAGCGTTCAGCGCGGAAGAAGAGTTTCGCGTGGTGTCTGGCACCAGGACACTTGGGTCCATCCCGGTTTCCAGTGCCGTCAGTGTGGGTGACTTTATTTTGTTTGCAGCAAAAACATGGCATGTTCAAGAGGTCGATGAAGACGGGAAAGCAATTTTTGTTACCCAGCACAGTACCGGAAGAGCACCAGCGTTCAACAGCAAAGGCGGCGTCGTTCATGACCGGGTTCGATCGCGCATGCGCGAACTTTACGAAAGCGATGCTGACGTGGACTTTCTCGACGCAACTGCAAAACGCCTGATGCTTGAAGGGCGCAATGCTTATCGCCGCTACATGCTGACATCGCATTTGCTGATTGGAACGGGCGACTCGCACCTGCTCTTCACCTGGTTGGGCGACGCCAAAAACGAAGCGATTGCAATGATGCTGCGTGCGACGGGAATGGGCGTCGCGCTGATGGGCCCCGCGCTCGCCATCAGCGGGCCAGGCGCAACGCCGGAACTTATTATCAGTCGTCTCAGGGCAATCGCAGCGGCGTCAATTCCTTCCGCAAACGCGCTCCTTCAACATGCGCAGAATCTGACGCAGGAGAAATGGGACTGGGCATTGCCGGATCGACTCTTAAAAAATTCGTATGCGAGTTTGAAGCTCGATATCAAAGGGGCGCACGACTGGCTGACTTCCCAACACGCTTTTGTGACGTACGAAAACCTGTCGGCACTCCCTGCCGCGAAGAGTTGAAGGCCAGCTGTCACGGCGAACCCAGCGTCTCCAGCAGCCGCACCGTCAGATACAGCCGCGCCGGCACGCTGTCGAGGTCGGCCCACTCATCCGGCGAATGCAGCCGGTCGCCGACGATGCCGAGGCCATCGAGCACCACTGGTTTCGCGCTGCCTGGCTGAAACGCAAAGCCGGCGTCGGTGCCGTAGCGCATCGCGGTGGGCACCAGCGTTTTGCCGAGTTCCCTGTAGATGGCGACAGCCTGTGCCGCCAGCGCATCGGTGGCAGCGTTGCGGGGAAACGGCGGGCGCGTGGCGTCGACCTTCACAGTCGCATGCGTGCCGGGAATCAAGATGGTCTGACTGAGCTTGTCGGCATCGGTTTGCACCCTGGCGAGCTCTTGCGGATCCGAGTAACGCATGTCGCCCGTGGCGCTGGCTTTATCCGGGATGATGTTCATCTTTTCACCCGAGCGCAGCATGGTCCAGTTGACGGTTGTGCCCTTGGCCGGGCTGCCAAGATTGCGCAATTGCAGCACCTGGTGCGCCAGTTCCAGCGCCGCGTTATTGCCCTTCTCCGGCGCCGAGCCGGCGTGCGACGCCAGGCCTGTCACGTCGAGATGCACATACGCGATGCCATTCGTGGCCGCGATGACGCGCTCGGCGTCGGGCGGCTCGAACAGCAGCACCGCATCCTGCTGCGCGGCCAGGTCGCGGATTGCGGCGCGCGAGCCCGGTGAGCCGACTTCTTCGTCCGGGTTGAACAGGATCGTCAGGGTGTTGTAATCGTGGAAACCGCGGGCGCGCGCAATTTTCAACGCCTGGACGATCATCATCGCACCGCCCTTGGCATCGGCGACGCCGGGGCCGTACGCCTTGTTGCCCTGGATCCGAAATGGCCGCCGGGCCGCGTCGCCGAGGCCGAACACCGTATCGTAATGAATCGTCAGCATCAGCTTCTTGCTGCCCGTACCGCGCAAGGTGCCCAGCACCAGTTTGCCGGCGGACGGCGCTGCCGCTCGCACCTCCACCTGCGCGCCCAGGTCGGCCAGGTGGCGCGCCAGCAGCGCGGACACTTGATCCAGGCCCGCGCCGTCCAGGCTGCCGGAGTCCAGGTTCACCAATTGTGCCAACCCCGTCAGGTATTCCGGCTTGCTGACCTCGGCTGCGGCCAGCAGTTTATTGTCGAGCTGGGCGGAGGCATTGCTGGCAGCGAAGCAAAAGGCGCTGACAATCAGCGTCCGGAGGCATTTATGCATGGGTACTTTCAGCAGGGTGGCACGCGCAGTCGCCGCCAGGGCCCGCGTCATTGAGGTTTTGCAGGATGCCGCATTCCTGCACGCGGTGCGGCTGCTGGCACTGGTGGCGTAGTCGGATCAATTGTTCTTCGAGGCTTTGCAAGGTGCGCATCTGCACCTGGATCTGCGCGATGTGATGGTCGAGCAACTCGTTGACGCCTTGGCAATCGCCGGCCGGTTCGGCCTGAAATTGCAGCAGCACGCGGATGTCCGGAATGCCCATTTGCAGGGAGCGGCAGTGACGGATGAACTGCAGGCGCTCCCGGTGCTCGGGCAGATACAGCCGGTAGCCGGCACTGCTGCGCGATGGCGCCGGCAGCAAGCCAGCCTTTTCGTAGTAGCGCACCGTTTCCACGTCGCATCCCGTCTGTTTTGCCAGATCACCGATTTGCATGATTGCCTCCAAATAAAGCTTGACCCTGTACCGACTACAGGCTTTGTAATGCCAGCATACCCCAACTTGCAGGATGTCTGATGAGCACCACAAAAAATGCACCAGAGCAGGATGCGCCAGCACCGCAGATGACCTTCCGGCAGGTGTCGCGGCCGCACAATCATGGCCATCACGATCACGCCTGCTGCGCCGCGCCGGCAGCACCATCGCCGACAGCGACGCCTGAAGCGGCCCCGGCTGGCACGGTCGGCACCCGCTACCTGATCACGAAGATGGATTGCCCGGTCGAAGAGCGCCTGATTCGTGCGCGCGTCGGTGCGATGGATGGCGTGGCGCGGCTCGATTTCAATCTGATGAGCCGCATTCTGACGGTCCACCATACGTTGTCGGACCTGGCCGGCATCGATGCCGCCCTGCGCGCCATCGGCATGCCGGGCGAACTGCTCGGCGACGACGCCCTCGACGACGCGCCTGCGCAGCACAGTGCAGGCCTGACGTCAACGCAAAAAGCGCTGTTGGCCGTGTCCGGCTTCGCAGCCGTGGCCGCCGAAGTGCTGGCGTGGACCACGCACACCGACAATTCTCCCGTCGTGGTCGCGCTGGCCTTGCTGTCGATCGTCAGCGGCGGATTGCCGACGTTGAAAAAAGGCTGGATTGCGCTGCGCAACCTGTCGCTCAACATCAATTTCCTGATGAGCCTGGCCGTGATCGGCGCGGTCGCCATCGGGCAGTGGCCGGAAGCGGCGATGGTCGTGTTCCTTTTCGCGGTGGCCGAACTGATCGAAAGCCTGTCGCTCGACCGCGCACGTAACGCTGTTCAGGGGCTGCTGAAGCTGGCGCCGGATGTGGCGAATGTCAGAGGCGCTGACGGCACGTGGCTGGTGCGGCCGGTCGCGGATGTACAGATTGGCGATGTGCTGCTGGTAAAACCCGGCGAGCGCATTGCGCTGGACGGTATCGTGCGCAGCGGCGCGTCGGCAGTGAACCAGGCACCGATCACCGGCGAAAGCGTGCCAGTGGAAAAAGCCGTTGGCGACGTGGTGTTTGCCGGCACCATCGTCGAACAGGGCGTGCTGGAAATTGCCGCCACTGCCGACAGCAGCCACAGCACATTGGCACGCATCGTGCGCATCATCGGCGAGACGCAGGCGAACCGCGCGCCGACGCAGCGTTTCGTCGACGTCTTCGCAAAATACTACACGCCCGCCGTGGTGGTGCTGGCCGTGCTGGTGGCCGTCGTGCCCGCGCTGTTCTTCGGCGCCGCGTTCGCGCCGTGGCTGTACAAGGCGCTGGTGATGCTGGTCATCGCGTGCCCGTGCGCGCTGGTCATTTCCACGCCGGTCACCATCGTCAGCGGCCTGACTGCCGCCACACGCCTGGGCCTGCTGGTCAAAGGCGGGCAATTCCTTGAGACCGGTTACCAAATTAAAGCTGTCGCGCTCGACAAGACCGGCACGCTGACGCGCGGGTGGCCCGCCGTGACCGGGGTGCAGGCCTTCGGCAATGCGGCGCAGGACGATGTATTGCGCCTGGCCGCAAGCCTGGATGCCAATTCTTCCCACCCGCTGGCCGCGGCCATCGTCCAGGCCGGTCCCGCCCGCCGCGATGCAGTCACCGGCTTCGCGGCATTGCCGGGGCGTGGCGTCAGCGGCGCCATCGACGGCACTGTCTACTATCTGGGCAACAGCCGCATGATGGCCGAGCGCGGCCTGGACGTGCCCGCTGTCGTCGGCCAGCTCGAACAGCAGGGTCAGACCGTGGTGCTGCTGGCTGATGCGCACGCGGTGCTGGGCGCGCTCGCACTGGCAGACCAGGTGCGTCCGGAAGCGGCGCGGGCAATTGCGCATTTGCACGACCTTGGCGTCGCCACGGTCATGCTCACCGGCGACAACCGTGCCACCGCCACGCATATCGGCGACCTGCTTGGCATCGATACCGTCATCGCGCAGCTGCTGCCGGAAGACAAGCTCGGCGAAATCCGCACGCTGCAGGCGCACTACGGCATGGTCGGCATGCTGGGCGACGGCATCAACGATGCGCCGGCGCTGGCACAGGCCGATGTGGGCTTCGCGATGGGCGCGGCCGGCAGCGACACCGCCATCGAAACGGCCGATGTCGCGCTGATGAACGACGACCTGAACAAGCTCCCCGCGTTCATCGAATTGTCGCGCGCGACGCGGCGCATCCTGGTGCAGAACATCGCCGCGGCGCTGGTCATCAAGGTGGTGTTTTTCGGCCTCGCGCTGGCCGGCCTGGCCACGCTGTGGATGGCCGTATTCGCCGACGTGGGCGCCAGTCTGCTGGTCGTATTTAACGGCTTGCGCCTGCTGCGGAAGTAACGGCGGCAACCCGGGGTCAGGTCTGCCAATCCGACACGAGCTCTACACTTCCGCCAAAAGACCGCTTGTTTTACGCTTGATTCGTGCGATAAATGTCGTCACAAAGCTGGGCTCGTGTACGAATGGCAGACCTGACCCCGGGGTTTTTTTAAAACCTGCCGTTATTGAAGGTCGCTTTTACACTGCCGGCGCAGGTGCCAGGTTGGCCGCGCGCGCCCTGGCGGTCAGCCGGAAGTAGCCGAACCCCAGCAGCATGAAGCCGGCAAACACGGCAAAGATCAGCGTGTTGTACCAGATCATCGTGGCCATGCAGACCAGCGCGCTGCACAGCGCAAACGCCGGGAAGAACGGATACAGCGGCGCCCGGAACGGCCGCACCATGCCAGGCGCGCTGCGGCGCAGTTTGAACAGACTGAGCATGCTGACGATGTACATCGTGATGGCGCCAAATACCGACATGGTGACGATGTTCGCCGTCAGCGTCTGCCCGCCCAGCTTGACCAGTTCATCGCTGAAGATGGCAGCGATGCCGATCGCGCCGCCCAGTAAAATTGCTCGGTGCGGGGTATTGAAGCGCGGGTGGATTTTGCTGAAGAACGGCGGCAGATATGCCTCGCGCGACAAGGCGAAAATCTGGCGCGAATAACCGAGGATGATGCCGTGGAACGAGGCAATCAGCCCGAACAGCCCAAGCCAGACCAGCATGTGCAGCCAGTTGCTGTTCGCGCCGACGATTCGTTTCATCGCCTGCGGCAGCGGATCGTTGATGTTGGCCAACGTCCTCCAGTCGCCGGCGCCACCGGCAAACACCATCACGCCAACCGCCAGCACGACCAGTGTCAGGATGCCCGCGACGTACGCCACGGGAATCGAACGGCGCGGATCTTTGGCTTCCTCGGCTGCCATGGCCACACCTTCGATGGCCAGGAAAAACCAGATCGCAAACGGGATCGCGGCAAACATGCCTGGCACCGACGCCAGGCTGAAATTGTCCTGGCCCGACCACCCTCCCCGCGTAAAATTGGCCAGCGAAAACCCCGGCGACACGACGCCCATGAAGACCAGCAATTCGAAAATGGCCAGCAACGTCACCAGCAATTCGAACGTGGCCGCGACCTGCACGCCGACGATGTTCAGCGTCATGAACACACAATACGCGCCGACCGCGGCCAGCTTCGGATCGAGTCCGGGGAACTGCACATTCAGGTAGGCCCCGATCGCCAGCGCAATGGCAGGTGGCGCAAACACGAATTCGATGAGCGTGGCGGCGCCGGCGATGTAGCCGCCGACCGGGCCGAAAGCGGCCTTGCTGTAGGCGAACGGGCCACCGGCATGGGGAATCGATGTCGTCAATTCCGTGAAGCTGAAGATGAACGTGGTGTACATGGCCGCGATAAAAATGGCCGTCACCGTAAAACCCAGCGTGCCGGCCGAGGCCCAGCCATAACTCCAGCCGAAATATTCGCCGGAGATCACAAGGCCGACGGCGATGCCCCACAACTGCAACGTGGAGAGGGTCTGTTTCAGTGCCGGCGCGGGGCCGCGTGCGGAGGGCTTGGACATGTTGAGACAAGCATACCGCCACTTCCATGTCGAAAGGAAAACGTTTTATCCAGTGCATCGTCGCATTGAGGGGCATGTTACGCTCGGCGCATGATAAAGCGCCTCTTGATCCTGCTGCTCCTCGCTTGCTCCTCGCCAGCCACGGCGCTGGAATTGACCGTTGCACAGGTCGCTGGCCTCGACGGCGGCAAGGTGTACCAGATCGCGTCGAACGGCGAAGTGAAGGCGGCACCAGCAGTGGTCTGGCGCATTCTGGCCGACTACGAGCGCATGCCCGATTACGTGCCGAACCTGAAAAGTGCCCGCGTGGTGTCGCGTAATGGCGACAAAGTCATCGTCGAACAACTGGGCGCTGCACGCTTTCTTTTTTTCAATCACAACATTCGCCTGGTCGTGCAGGTGCACGAGCAGGCGCCGAACAAATTCGATGTCAGCCTGATCGACGGGGACATGAAAGTCTACCGCTGCAGCTGGGAACTGGTGCCGCTGCCGTACGGCGGCACCCGGCTGCTGTACACCGCCGCGATCATGCCGAAGTTTTACGTCCCGGCAATATTGGAAGCGCGGCTGATCCGCAACGATATTGCCACCATGATGGCAGCGGTGCTGGCCCGGCTGGATCGCGACGTCGCTTCCGCTGACGTTCCCTCCGTAACCCGCGCACGATAGGCAGGCTTTGTCCTACACAAACAATTTTTGCGTCGCGTTGCTGTTAGATTGTCAATACTCTCAATTCAACCAATCGATCTTCCACCATGAAAACGTTTCACTGCGATAAATGCTCGCACCAGGTTTTTTTTGAAAATACCGTCTGCAACAATTGCGACAGCATGCTCGCCTACCAGCCCGCCACGCGGACGATCAACAGCTTCGAGCAAACCGACACCGGCGCGTGGCGCAGCCTGAACAAGATCGACGAAGGCAAGCTCTACAAACAGTGCAGCAATTATGTCCAGCACAATGTCTGCAACTGGATGCTGCCAATCGACGACCCGCACGCGCTCTGCGAATCGTGCCAGCTGACCGTCGTGATCCCTGCGCTGACATCCGAAAAGAACCATATGCTCTGGGCGCGCCTCGAAGCGGCCAAGCGCCGCTTGCTGTTTTCGCTGGCGTCGCTGAACCTGACCCCGGCTTCGAAAGAAATGCAGCCGGAGACCGGCCTGGCCTTCCAGTTCCTCGACGACGCTATCTCGGACCAGTGCGTGATGACCGGTCACGACAATGGACTGATCACGCTGAACATCGCCGAAGCCGATCCGGCCGAACGCGAACGCACGCGCGAGCAGATGCACGAGCGTTATCGCACGTTGCTGGGACACTTCCGCCACGAAAGCGGACATTATTATTTTGACCGGCTGGTGGCCGATACCGAGTGGACCGACAGCTTCCGCGCGCTGTTCGGCGACGAGCGCGCCGATTATGGCGTGGCGCTGCAGAACCATTACAACAACGGCCCGGTGGAAGGCTGGGAAGACCGTTTCGTCAGCAGCTATGCCAGCTCGCACCCGTGGGAAGACTGGGCCGAGACGTGGGCGCACTACCTGCACATGCTCGATACGCTGGAAACTGCGAGCGCGTGCGGTTTGTCGCTGCATCCGGTGAAAGCGGGCGAGCCGTCGCTGGAAAGCATCACGCTACCGCAGAAAACCGGCGACTTCGATGAAACGCTGCACGACTGGTTCGCGCTGACGTACGTCCTGAACAGCCTGAACCGCAGCATCGGGATGCCGGACTCGTATCCCTTCAAACTGAGTACCCCGGTGCTGGAAAAGCTGGAGTTCGTGCACAAGGTGGTGAAGGGACAAGTGGTAGTGGCTGCTTCTTGAGTGGTATGGGCTCCCGCCTGCGCGGGAGTGACGTTTTATCTTGAGTGGTGTTGGCTCCTGTCTGCGCAGAAGTGACGTTTTATCTTGAGTGGTATGGGCTCCCGCGTGCGCGGGAGTGACGGTTTTAAATTAGTTGGCTAAAAAACCGTCATCCCCGCGCAGGCGGAGACCCATGCTGACGTTGAATTCACCCCCCGGCGTTCTGACGCCGCCGCACGATCGCTTCGTTCTGACACCGCCGCACGATCACTTTGTTCGTGATGGAAACGCACACCAATGTAGTCGGGTGAACGTCGATGACATCAAGGTGCGTTCGCCAGCAACTCCACCCCTACCTGCATCGTGTGCACCTCCAGCGCCGGGCCGAACTGATTGAAAATCGCCACCTGCGCCGCGTCGTGGCCATAGCCCAGCGTCACGCGCCCGCCACGTGGTGCATCCTGCGTGGCGTCGAACGTGTACCAGCGCCCACCCACCCAGACTTCGAACCATGCGTGCAGGTCCATCGGCGCCAGGCCATACAGATACCCCACCACCATCCGCGCCGGAATACACAGCGCGCGGCACAGCGCGATGCCCAGGTGCGTCAGGTCGCGGCACACGCCCTCGCGGCGCGTGTTCACATCGACCGCCGTCATGTGATCGTGAATCGATGCCGGGTTAAAACGCACCTCGCGCTGGATCCAGCTGCACAGCGCCACCACCTGGTCGTAGCCCGGCGCCGCATCGCCGACGATCTCGCTGGCCATCTCGAAAAACTGTTCGGACTGGCAATAGCGGCTGGGCTGCAGATACGTGAGCACCGCATCGGGCAACGTCTGCACTTCGTCAAACGGGGCGCCAGGGGCGATGTCGATCACATCGGCGGTGAGGATATCGGCCGACGTCCGGATGGAAAATTCACCCGGCGGCGCGATCAAGCGCTGGCACAGGTTGCCATACGCATCGGTGAATTCGACAACCGGCACACTCGGCGTGATCGCATACGTTTCGCGCGCCACCCATTGCTGCGCACCGCTGCGGGGACGCAACATCAGGATGAACGGCGTCGGATTGTCGACGTGAAAACTGAGGGTGCACGCAGTACGCAGCCACATGGGAAGTTCACTTTCAAAAGTCAGCCAACGCGCACCATTTCGGCGCATAAGCAAGGTTTTGATCATGGCGGTGCACCTCCTGCCATGATTGATTAACATTGTAGCAATAATTATAGCAACAACCCTGCCTGTATCGCCGGGCGCACGCTTGGTTTTGCAGGTATGAATCATGCTTATGTAACAATGTAGCGCGCCCACATCATTCGCGTTGTTATCGACCGCGCCCCTCACGAAAGGTTTTCCGCATGGCTATCCGTATCGCGCTGCATCACAAGACCAGTTATCGCTATGACCGCCTGGTCGCTCTGTCGCCACACGAGGTGCGCCTGCGCCCTGCGCCCCATGCCCGTACGCCGATCCTTTCGTATTCGCTGTCGGTACTGCCGCAAGAACATTTCATCAACTGGCAACAGGACCCTTACGGCAATTACATCGGCCGTTTCGTATTCCCGGAAAAGACCGATATCCTTGAATTCACGGTCGACCTCGTCGCCGACATGACGGTCATTAACCCGTTTGACTTCTTCGTCGAAAAATACGCCGAGACGTTCCCGTTTGCTTATCCGCCGCAGTTGACGTCGGAATTGTCCGCCTACCTCCAGACCGAGACACCAGGGCCGCTGCAATCCGAATGGCTGGCCAAAACGCGCGCCGAATTGCTGGCGCAACCAATGGCGACCAATGACTTCCTGGTGGCCATCAACCAGCGTCTGCAGGGCGACATCGCCTACCTGCTGCGGATGGAACCGGGTGTGCAGACGCCGGAAGAAACGTTGACCAACCGGTCCGGCTCGTGCCGCGACAGTGGCTGGCTGCTGGTGCAAATTTTGCGCGAGATGGGGCTGGCTGCCCGCTTCGTTTCCGGCTACCTGATTCAATTGAAAGCCGATCAGGAAGCGCTCGACGGCCCCAGCGGCGCGGTGGAAGATTTTACCGACCTGCACGCGTGGACCGAGGTGTACATCCCGGGCGCCGGCTGGATTGGCCTCGACCCCACCTCCGGCATGCTGGCCAGCGAAGGCCACATTCCACTGGCCTGCACGGCAATGCCGTCGTCGGCAGCGCCGGTGTCGGGTTTTACCGATAAAGCCGAAGTCACGTTCGTGCACGAGATGACGGTCACGCGCATCCATGAAGACCCGCGCGTGACGAAGCCGTATTCGGAAAAGGACTGGCAGAATATCGACCGCCTCGGCCACCAGGTCGATGCCGACCTGAAGCACCACGATGTGCGTTTGACGCAAGGCGGCGAGCCGACGTTCGTGTCGATCGACGACATGGACGGCGCCGAGTGGAATACCCTCGCCCACGGCGACAAGAAGCGCGAGCTGGCGGGCAATCTGATGCACCGCCTGAAAAACCACTTTGCACCGGGCGGGATGATCCATTACGGCCAGGGCAAGTGGTATCCGGGCGAACCGCTGCCGCGCTGGGCGCTGAATATTTTCTGGCGCGTCGATGGCCAGCCGATGTGGCTGGACGCCGACCTGTTCTCCGAGGAGCACATCGACGACGGCTTCGGCAGCGAGGATGCCGCCCGCTTTGTCGCCGAACTGGTGCGTACACTCGGCCTGCCCGCCGGCAGCGCCATTGCCGCATACGAAGACGTGCTGCAACAAGCGCAGCGCGAGCAATCGCTGCCGCGCAATATCGATCCACTGTCGGCCGATTTGAAGGCACCGGAAGAACGGCGCCGCCTGGCACGCCTGCTGGAACGCGGTCTAGGCCAGGTGGCTGGCTACGTGCTGCCGTTGAAAGCTGCGGAGCACGATCCGACGTTCATGCTGGGCACCAGCTGGCGCACGTCGCCGTGGCCCATCAAGCGCGAGCATCTGTACCTGATCGAAGGCGACTCGCCAATGGGCTTGCGCCTGCCGCTGGCCACACTGCCGTGGGTAATGCCGGAAGACCGCATCGAGGAGTTCGACGTCGACCCGTTTGCGCCGCGCGACCCGCTGCCGGCCGAGAAAAAGGACCGGCGCCCGGTCTTGGGCATCACTGCCGGGAAGTCGAAAGGCGGCAAAGTCACGCAGCCTGAAGATATCGCTCCACGCGACGTGATTCACACTGCGCTGTGCGTCGAAGTGCGCGCTGGCCGCCTGCACGTGTTCATGCCGCCGTTGGAACGCATCGAGGATTACCTGGCGCTGGTGACGGCCGTCGAACGCACCACTGCGGCCCTGAAAATGAAGCTGTGGCTCGAGGGCTACCCGCCACCGCGCGATCCGCGCATCAAGCTGCTGTCGGTAACGCCCGATCCTGGCGTCATCGAAGTCAACATTCACCCGGCCGCGAGCTGGAATGAACTGGTCTACAACGTCTCGACGCTGTACCAGGAAGCCCGCCTGACGCGCCTCGGCACCGAGAAATTCATGCTCGACGGCCGCCACACCGGCACCGGCGGCGGCAACCACGCGACGCTCGGTGGCGCCACCGCCGAAGACAGCCCGCTGCTGCGCCGTCCTGATTTGCTGAAAAGTCTGATCACGTACTGGCAGGTGCACCCCGCGTTGTCGTACCTGTTTTCGGGCACGTTCATCGGCCCAACCAGCCAGGCGCCGCGCGTCGATGAAGCGCGCGACGACAACCTGTACGAGCTGGCCATCGCATTCCAGCAAATGGACAAGGTGCTGCCAACGCTGCACCCGGGGGATAAACCGTGGATGGTCGATCGCCTGCTGCGCAATATGCTGGTCGACCTGACCGGCAACACGCACCGCTCCGAGTTCTCGATTGACAAACTGTATTCGCCGGATGGCCCTACCGGCCGCCTCGGCCTGGTGGAATTCCGCGCCTTCGAAATGCCGCCGCACGAGCGCATGAGCCTGGTGCAGATGCTGTTGCTGCGCGCCCTGGTTGCGCGCTTCTGGAAGCAGCCGTTCAACGCGAAGCTGGTCCACTGGGGCACCGCGCTGCACGACCGCTGGATGCTGCCGCATTTCGTGACGCAGGACATCCGCGATGTCGCCAAAGACCTGCAGGCGTCCGGTTATGCGTTTGACGAATCATGGTTTGAACCCTTCATCGAGTTCCGGTTCCCGCGCTTTGGCACCGTGGTCTATGAAGGCGTCGAGATGGAACTGCGCCAGGCGATCGAGCCATGGAACGTGCTGGGCGAAGAAGTGTCGGCTGGCGGCACCGCGCGCTATGTCGATTCGTCGGTGGAGCGGATGCAGCTGCGCGTCACCGGGCTGACCGACGGTCGTCACATCGTCGCGTGCAACGGCCGTATGCTGCCGCTGCATCCGACCGGCGTGCCGGGCGAGTACGTGGCCGGCGTGCGCTTCCGCGCGTGGAGCCCATGGTCGGCGCTGCATCCGAGCATCCGGGTGCAGGCGCCATTGACGTTCGACCTGGTCGACACATGGAGCGGGCGGGCAATTGGCGGCTGCACCTATCACGTGGTGCATCCGGGCGGACGCAGCGAAACCGGTTCGCCGGTAAACGCGAACGCGGCGGAGGCGCGCCGGTTCGCGCGGTTCTGGCCCCACGGCCACACGCCGGGGCCAATGACGGTGATGAAGGAGGAGCGTAATCCCAGCTTCCCGATGACACTGGACTTGCGCTGGCAGCCGTATTGACCTATCGTTCTGTTCCAACGGAAAAGCTGTCGCGCGTGAATGTCGAATCCTTTATTAGCTAATTACCTGGCCGCGCCGAGCAGCTTTGACGAGATGCTCGACGCGGACAAGGTACCGCGCGCGCACTGGAAGGCGATGCTGTCCAACCTGGAACTCGAGGCGCCGGACATGATGCGCCAGCGCGACGAGATGGTGCAGCGGCAGGTGCGCGAAAATGGTGTCACGTACAACGTTCCGGCCGACAAGGATGGCCGGCAGCGGCCGTGGGACCTGAACATGCTGCCGCTGATCCTCCCGCACGAGGAATGGCGTGGCATTGAGCAGGCGGTGATCCAGCGCGCCGGCCTGCTGAATAAAATCCTCGGCGATGTCTACGGCAAGCAGCAGATGCTGGCCGAAGGCTTGCTGCCGCCCGCGCTGATCCATGGTAACGCGGGCTTCCTGCGGCCCTGCCACAACCTGCGCCACCCCGACGACATCGCGCTGCATTTTTACGCGGTCGACCTGGCGCGCGCGCCGGACGGCAGCTGGTGGGTATTGGCCGACCGCACGCAAGCGCCGTCGGGCGCCGGCTACGCGCTGGAAAACCGGGCGATCATCTCGCCGACGTTCCCCGACCTGCTGCGCGAACTGAAAGTGCAGCCGATCACGCCGTTCTTCCGCACCATGCACGACAGCCTGATGCACTGGGGCCGCCAGTGCGCGGCAAGCGGTGACGCCCCGGCGCCGCTGCGCGAAGGCGAGGCGCCGCTGATCGTGCTGCTGACCGCTGGCCCGCGCACCCAGAGCTACTACGAACAGGCCTACCTGGCGCGCAGCCTTGGCTTGCCGTTGGTGGAAGGCGTCGACCTGACCGTGCGCGATGGCGTGGTCTATCACAAGACCCTGGCCGGCCTGCACCGCGTCCACGTGGTCATGCGCCGGGTTGACGACGACTCCTGTGATCCGCTCGAATTGCACAGCTCCATGCTGGGTGTGGCGGGGCTGGTGCAAGCGGCACGCCGTGGCAATGTGCTGGTGGCGAACAGTCTCGGTTCCAGCCTGCTGGAATCCGGCGCCCTGCTCGGCTTCCTGCCGGCACTGGCGCGGCGCCTGTTGGGTGAGCCCCTCAAAATGCCATCGGTGGCGACGTGGTGGTGCGGCGAGCCGGCGGCCCTCGAAGCGGTGGTGAACAATCTCGACCGGCTGGTGATCAAGCCGAGTTTTTCGCAGCTGCCGCAAGCGGCGGTCTTCGGCCAGGATCTGGACGGCGAAGCGCGCGCGGCGTTCATCGCCAGGCTGCGCGCCAACCCGAATAATTTCATCGCGCAGGAACTGGTGCGGCTATCGCAGGCGCCGGTGTGGAAGCGCGGCACGGCGCCAGGGCTACAGGCGCGTGCTGTCGGCCTGCGCGTGTTCGCATGCGCCACGCCGAACGGTTATGTCGTCATGCCGGGCGGCCTGACGCGCGTTGCCACCGGGCCCGATGCCCGGGTGCTGACGATGGAACGGGGTGGCGCCAGCAAGGACACCTGGGTGCAGGCGCGCGCGCGCGTGGAAGTGCCGCAGTCGCAAAAGCGCAGCATCACCAGCGCCGACCTGGTGCGCGAAGACACGAACCTGTCGAGCCGCGTGGCCGAAAACCTGCTGTGGTTCGGCCGCAATGCCGAGCGCTGCGACAACACCGGCCGCCTGCTGCGCGTGGCGCTGAATTATTTGTTCAATGTGCGCTTCGACCAGCGCGGCGCCGAGTGGCCGACCATCAAGGCGCTGTGCATCACATTCCAGTTGCTGGAAGCAGACAAGAAGCCCGCGACATTGAGCCAGGTGCTTACCCTGGGCAGCGCGGTAATGCGCCAGGCCAGCACCCTGCCCGTCGTCAGCCTAACCGACGCCCAGATCGAATCGGCGCTGCTGCTGGCGGTAGTGTCGCCCGACGTGCCGGGACTGGCGCGCCAGCAGCGCCAGTTGCACCGCACCGCGGGCCAGCTCACGGAGCGCTTTTCAGTGGACAACTGGCGCGCGCTGAACCGCATGGTGCAGCCGCCGACTCTGCTGGGCGAGCGCCCGTCGCAATCGGAAGTGATGACGATCCTCGACGATACCGCCGGCGCGCTGATGATGTTGTCCGGCTTCGCGCTGGACGGCATGACGCGTGACCTGGGCTGGCGTTTCATGTCGATCGGCCGCCGCCTCGAGCGCCTGCAATTTCAGAGCATCGCGCTGCAGGGTGCGCTGGCGATGGCGGGCGATGCGAATCTGGAATGGCTGCTGGAACTGTCCGACAGCATCATCACCTACCGCGCCCGCTACCGCGCCCAGCCCGAGTGGCTGCCGGTGCTCGACCTGCTGCTGCGCGACGAGACCAATCCGCGCTCGATTTTTTTCCAGGTCGACGGCATCCTCAGCGGATTGCGCAAGATTGCGTTGACGCACGGGCCATGTGGCGAAGACTTGCTGGCACCCTTGAAAGACGAGCTGATTGCCTTGTCTCCCGACGCCGACTTTACTTACGGGAACGCGACGCTGAGCGCGCTGCTGAACCGCATCCAGCTGGCCAGCGCGGCGCTGTCCGAGCAGATCAGCGTGCAGTTTTTCAGCTATACCGATGGCCAGCAGAGAAAGCGTACATCATGAGTGGCCTTATGAAAAACGGCGCGGAGATCTGCGCGCGGTACCGGGTGGTGCATGAAACGCACTACCACTACGAAGCGATGGTCAGCCTGTCGCAGCAGTACCTGCACATGACGCCGCGCGCGTTCGCGTACCAGCAAACGGAATCGCACCTGATCTGGCTCGACCCGGTCATCGACGAAGGCCTCGACGGCGTCGACTTTTTCGGCAACTGCACGCGCCATGTGGCACTGACGCTGCCGCATGACCATTTGCTGGTGCACGCCGAATCGACCGTCGCCCTGCTGCCGCGCTTGAAACTCGCGCAGATCGGCGCGACGCTGCCATGTGAAACCGTGCGCGACATGTTAGGTAAAGAAAAAAGCCCGACCACGCTGGAAGCCTGCCGCTATTTGTACGCGTCGCCGCACGTCAGCTGGTTCCCGGAACTGGAAGCCTACGCGCGCCTGTGCTTCCCGCCGGGCCGGCCCATCATGAACGGCGCGCTGGAGTTGACCAGGTTGATCTTCGACGACTTCGAATTCGACGCCCGCGCCACCGAGATTTCGACGCCACTGGAACAGGTCCTGCGCGGCCGCCGGGGCGTGTGCCAGGATTTCGCGCACCTGATGATCGGGTGTTTGCGCGCGATTGGATTACCGGCGCGGTACATGAGCGGCTACATCCTGACGCACCCTGCTGCCGGCAAGCCGCGGTTGGTCGGCGCCGATGCATCGCATGCGTGGGTATCGGTCTATTGCCCGTCAGCGGGCTGGGTGGATTTCGATCCCACCAACCGGTGCCTGGTGCAGCATGAGCACATCACGCTGGGCTGGGGCCGGGACTTCAGCGATGTCACACCAATGCGGGGGATTGTGCTGGGCGGGGGGCAGCAGAAACTGGATGTGCAGGTGACGGTGACGCCGTTGCCGGTGTAGGCGCGTCACCTCCATCGAAAGTTGCGGCGTGGCGTGCAACGCGTTCGATCGCATGTTGCATATGCGCCAGGTAGTCGTCAGCACGTTGCCGGTCTCTACTCACACTGCCACTGCCTCAGCCAATACTGCGGCGCGGAAGTTGTCCGGCAGTGCCCCAGGCGTCAGTACATCGACTGGCACACCTAGCAGTTGTAATAACTCATGCCTGATCGCGCCAATATCGAACATTGTCGTTTCGCGTGTCGGATCAATCAGGATATCGAGGTCGCTTCCGCATCCGTGCCGTTTGCAACAGAGCCAAAAACGCGTGGATTCGTTGCGCGATGTGATTCAACGATCCGACGAATTTCTGAGCGATGCGCATGCAAAGCTGTTGATGGTTTCATCAATGAGGGATGATCGCCCGGTAGGAGGACAATATCGATTGTAGCATCCTGGGACATTCAAGGCCGCCGCGGTTTCCGGTCCGAGCTTCCGTTCTGCGAGGAGCAATAGTGATAGTCCCCTGCTGTTCCAATTGCTTATAATTGCAGCAACAACATCCCTACCTGGAGACACTATGCGCAGCACTCCCGCAGCAAGCTCAAACAAAGACCCCGCCACCGAACTACTCCTGGCCCGCGCCTACAAGAAAGCCACCTGGCACCTGATCCCCTTTATCTTCATCTGCTACTTCTTCAACTACCTCGACCGCGTAAACGTCGGCTTCGCCAAGCTCGAAATGCTCGACGCCCTCAAGCTCAGCAACACCGTCTACGGCCTCGGGGCCGGCATCTTCTTTATCGGCTACGTGCTCAGTGGCGTCCCCAGCAACCTGATGCTCCACAAGGTGGGCGCGCGGCGCTGGATTGCGGTCATGATGATTGCCTGGGGTGGCCTGTCGGCGTGCATGCTGTTCGTGACCACGCCAACGTCCTTTTACGTGCTGCGCTTCTTCACCGGCGTGGCTGAAGCCGGCTTTTTTCCGGGCATGGTGCTGTACTTCACCCACTGGTTTCCGGCGGCGAAACGGGGCCAGGTGATGGCGCTGTTCATGTCGGCGATTCCCGTCTCCGGCCTGATCGGTGGTCCGCTGTCAGGCTGGATGCTGGCGCACTTCAGCGGTGGGCAAGGCGGCATGATGGGATGGCAGTGGCTGTTTTTGCTACAAGGCTTGCCGACGATTGCGCTGGGCGTGGCCGTGTATTTTTACCTCTCCGATGGCGTGGCGCAGGCCAAGTGGCTGACCGCCGACGAAAAAACAGCGATGCAAACAGCGCTCGATGACGATGCACGCGAACGCAGCCTGGCCAGCCAGGTGTCGCAGACATTTTCGGCGGTGCTGCGCAACGGCAGCGTGTGGATGTTGGGAATCATTTATTTCTGTATCCAGATGGGCGTCTACGCGCTGAACTTCTGGCTGCCATCGATCATCAAATCCCTCGGCTTTCAAAGCTCGCTGACAGTTGGCTGGCTGTCCGCCATCCCCTACCTGTTTGCCTGCATCTTCATGGTACTGGTCGGTCGTTCGGCCGATGCGCGGCGCGAGCGGCGCTGGCACTTGTGCGGGCCGATGCTGATGGGCCTCTGCGGCTTGCTGCTGGCTGCGAATTTTTCAGGGAACGCCGTCATCGTGATGGTCGGCCTGACGTTTGCCACGATGGGCACGCTGGCCAGCCTGCCGATGTTCTGGCCACTCCCCGCCGCGTTCCTCGGCAGCACCGCTGCAGCTGCCGGACTGGCACTGATCAATTCACTTGGCCAGATCGCTGGTTTCGTCAGCCCGTTCCTGGTGGGATGGATCAAGGACGCGACCCACAGCACCGATCTCGCGCTGTATATCCTGTCGAGCGTCTTGTTCGTCGGCGCCGTGCTGGTGCTGCGCGTGCCGGCCCGGTTGGTCAATCGATAAATCAACGCTTGCCGTGGATAATTAACCGGCATTGGCAGGCGTGGCAGGCCCGGGTAACACCTGCCCCAGCGCCATTCCTGCCATCCGTGCAGTGGACAACAAGCGCTCCAGGCTCTGCCCATGGCGCGCGCTGGCCGACATGCCCGCCATCGTCGTGCAGACGAAATCTGCCACCTGATCTGCCTCCTGCGGAAACTGCGCGGCAATGCTGTTCCGGATGAAGGCTTGCGCCGCCTCGTGAAACCCGCGCGCCGCATCGCGCGCGTCGGCATCGTTGCAGCGCGTGCCCTCGAGCACCATGCAGCCAGTGGCGCAAGAATCGGCAGCATACGCATGCGCCGCCCGCTCCAGCAACCGGGCCAGCGACACCGCCAGTGGCTGCTCCTCCGCCAGTATTTGCGCGAGCGGGATCGCGCCGGCGACGGCGTACCGGTCGAGAATCCGCGCGTACAGTTCCGCCTTGCTGCCGAATGCCGCGTAAAAACTGGGCGGATTGATGCCGAGCGCGCGCGTCAGGTCGGCCACACTCAAGGCGTCGTAGCCCTTTTCGTGGAACAGGCGCTGCGCCGTCGCGATGGCGTCGTCCGCGTTGAACTTGCGCGGCCGGCCACGCGGTGAAATTATATTTGTAGTCACGATTACAAAAAGCCTTGACAGGTGTAATGAGGCTTATTGTATCATGCGCTACATTAATCAAAAAGGAGTGGTCATGACGGATTTCACAGGCAAATCAGTACTGGTGCTGGGCGGCAGCCGGGGTATCGGTGCGGCGATCGTACGGCGCTTTGCCGCTGACGGCGCGACTGTCGCGTTCACGTATTCCGGCTCGCCGGACGCGGCGCAGGCGCTCGCGGCGGACACCGGCAGCACCGCGTTCCAGGCCGACAGCGCCGACCGGGATGCCGTCATCGCCCGGGTGCGCGACAGCGGTCCGCTGGACATATTGGTGGTCAACTCCGGCATTGCCATCTTTGGCGATGCCCTGGCGCAGGATCCGGATGCGATCGACCGCCTGTTCCGCATCAACGTCCACGCGCCTTACCATGCATCGGTGGAAGCGGCGCGCCAGATGCCGGCCGGCGGGCGGATCATTATCATTGGCTCGGTGAACGGCGACCGCATGCCGCTGCCCGGTATGGCGTCGTATGCGCTCAGCAAATCCGCGCTGCAGGGACTGGCGCGCGGGCTCGCACGCGATTTTGGCCCGCGCGGCATCACGATCAACATCGTGCAGCCGGGGCCGATCGATACCGACGCCAATCCGGCGGACGGCCCGATGAAAGACCTCATGCACAGCTTCATGGCGATCAAGCGCCACGGCACGTCGGATGAAGTCGCCGGCATGGTGGCCTGGCTGGCCGGGCCGGAAGCGGGCTTCGTGACGGGCGCGATGCACACCATCGACGGCGCATTCGGGGCGTAAGGACAGCCAGCGGCGCGGCTGGCGGGTATAATTTTTGGGTCGCGTGCCGCAGCACGGCATGCTCTCCAGAAGTGCAATCCGCCGACCCAAGGATTTACGTGAATCGTTCCCTCATCAACGCTGCCTGCTGTGCCCTCCTCCTCTGTTCCGCGCCATCGCTGTATGCCGAACCCGCCGCCGCGCCGGTCTCCGGCATCGACCTGAAAACGCTCGACCCGGCGATCCGTCCGCAAGACGATTTCTACGGTTACGTGAATGGCGTCTGGACCCGCAACACGGCAATCCCGGCCGACAAATCGACCTGGGGCACCTACATCGAATTGCGCGAAATTGCGCAAGGCCAGCTGCGCACCGTGATCGACAGCGCGATAAAAAATCCTGGCAAAGCCGGCACCGAGACGCACAAGATCGCCGACCTGTACACCAGCTTCATGAACGAAAGGGCCCGCAACGCGGCCGGCTTCAAGCCGCTGCACGCCGACCTCGCTCGCGTGGCGGCACTCAAGGATAAAAAGGAGTTGCCGGCGCTGTTCGCTTACCTGCAAAAGGAAGGTGTGCAGACGCCGTTTTCTGCAGGCGTGTCGCCCGATGCGCAGGATCCCGAACGCTACACGGTCAACATCAGCCAGTCCGGCCTGGGCTTGCCGGACCGCGATTATTATTTGAAAGACGACGACGCCAAGCTGTCCGCCGTGCGCGCAAAATATTTAACGCACATCGCCACGATGCTGACGATGAGCGGCGACCAAAACGCCGCCGCCCACGCCACCCAGATCGTCGATATCGAGACGCGCCTGGCCAAATCCCAGTGGACCCGCGTGCAAATGCGCGATCCGGTCAAATCGTATAACCGCGTCGCCTTCGACAAGTTCGATGCACTGGCCCCCGCCTTCGACTGGTCCGCTTATTTTGTCGCCGCCGGCCTGGCGCCGAAAGCGAACTCGGCAGTGGTACGTCAGCCGAGCTTCCTGCAAGGTTTTTCCGAGACCCTGGCCGCCGTGCCGCTCGAAGCGTGGAAGAGCTACCTGCAGTGGCGCATCATCGACAGCTATGCCGAGTACCTCGACACCGCCACCGTGAAAGAAGCCTTCGCGTTCGATGGCACCGTCCTGCGCGGCACGCCGCAAAGCGAACCGCTGCCGCAACTGGCGCTGCGCTTCACCGACGGCGCCATCAGCGATGCGGTCGGCAAGCTGTACGTCAAAATGTACCTGCCGCCCGAAACGAAACCGCGCGTGATGGCCATGTTCGACAATTTCGTCGCCTCGTTCAAGGAGGGCATCGACAAGCTCGAATGGATGGGCCCGGAGACGAAGAAGGAAGCGCAGCTGAAACTGGCCGCGTTGAAGCCGAACATCGCCTACCCGAACACATGGCGCGATTACAGTGCGTTGAAAACGCAGCCGAACGATCTGGTCGCCAATGTGCGTGCGGCGCGCGCGTGGGCCCGCCAGCGCAATATCGAGAAACTCGGCAAACCGGTCGACCGCGATGAGTGGTCGATGACGGCGCAAACCGTGAATGCCAGCTACAACCCGTCGCTGAACGCGATCACCATTCCGGCCGCGATTTTGCAGCCGCCGTTCTTCAACGTGAAGGCCGAAGACGCTGTCAATTACGGTCTGCTGGGAATCACGTTCGGCCACGAGATCAGCCACGCGTTCGACGATTCCGGCAGCCAGTACGATGCCAGGGGGCGCCTGCGCAACTGGTGGACCGACGCCGACCGCACCGCCTTCAAGGCGCTGGCAGCAGGTTTGGTGAAACAGTACGGCGCATACAGCCCGGTGCCGGGCTATTACATCAATGGCGAACTGACGCTGGGTGAAAACATCGGCGACAACTCCGGCCTGTCGCTGACCTACCGCGCGTACGAGCGGTCGCTGCACGGCAAACCATCGCCGGTGCTCGACGGCCTGACCGGCGAACAGCGTCTGTACATCGGCTTCGCGATGAAATGGCGCGCGAAGTTGCGTCCGGAAGCGGCGATTGCGCAGATCAAGAGCGATCCGCATTCACCGGGCGAATTCCGCGCAAAAGGCACCGTCATGAACCAGCCTGGTTTCTATGAGGCGTTGAACATCAAGCCGGGCGATCCGATGTACCTGGCGCCGGCACAGCGCGTGATCATGTGGTAGCACTGCCGGGATAATCGTATCAATTCCGGCGATCTTTCATTGCCGGAATTTCAAGGCGCCAGGCCATCGACGCCTCGACTGCTTCCGCCAGAACCGCGCCGCTAAACTTATCCGGCATCGCATTTGCGGCGAGGATATCAAGGTCGCTCGTTTCCGTATCTCGGCCATGCAGAACCGGCCCTGATGCTCGCGGATTGCCTGCCCGATATGTATCGCCTCGGAAAAGACAAGAACGGCACGCGCCCCGGTCATAAGGCCAAGTCGCCCACACCGGTGTGCCGCCCGATACAGCCGTATCCACCGGCGTGGCAATGCACCGATGCGCGCAGTGCGATTCAGTGCGCTTCAGCGCGCTTCAGTGCTGGTTGATACTGGCGGTATTGCTCAAGCCGCTCTGCGCGAGCGTAACGTACGAGTTGCTGGCGGCCTGGGCGATGTCGGCGACGTTGCCGGTCCCGGTCTGGCTGACGGTGGCGTAATTGAATACACCGTCCTGGGCCACGCTGAGACGATTGGCGTCGCCGGTCTGGCGCGCGTTGATCGACGCCTGGGAGCCGATTTGTGTCGCCAGGAACTGGTTGTCCGTACCATCCTGTGTCACCGCCGCACTGAGACCATCGCCCGCAGTCAATATCTCGGTTTGCCGCACCTCCGCCTTGTTGAGGAGGCCGTATTGTTTTACGGTCACGTAACTGTCCTTCAGATCGCCCTGAAAAACCGTCGCAGCGTTGCTGCTGCCGAGGACCTGCACATCGATGCCGCTTCTGAACGTTGCCCCTTGCGTCAGGGTTGCACTGTTAAAATTGCCATCCAGCACAAGCAGCAAGCTGCTCTGTCCGGAAAACCGCTGCTCGACGTCTGCAACGTTCGACGCACCCGATTCCGACATGCGCGCGGTGGTAATGATCGGCGAACCGGTATAGCGCAGCGTGTTTTCGACACCGTTCTGCGCGACGGCAACGCTGGACGCGGCACTGCCATCGATGTCGAGCCGGGCATTGTTGCGGGTACCCGACTGGTCGATGCTCGCGCCACTCTGCGTCGTCGACGCTGCCATCGACGCTTCGTTGCCACGGCCACTCTGCGAGATCGCGCCGCGCATGCCGGTGACGTTGGCGATATTGTCTGCCCCCAGCTGCAACACGTCGGCCGTGCCGCCGGGCTGGGTAACGTTGGCGATGTTGCCGTCGCCGTTCTGCACCACTGTCGCCGTGGCGTCCGTGCTGAGATTCTGCGTCACGGCGGCCGTGTTGCGCGTGCCGGTCTGGTCGACACTGGCGCTGACTGCGGTGCTGCCGACCTGCGTCAGCGTGGCCGTGTTGTTGTCTCCTGATTGCGTGGCGCGTGCGCCGTTGATGCCGGTATTGTCCAGTTGGTCGATGCGGACGTTGTTGTCGCTCCCGGCTTGCGCGATGGTTGCCGTGATGGCCCCGTCGTTGCGGGCCTGGTTCGCCACGATGACGTTGCCGCCAATTATGGTGTTCTGGTCGATGGTAATCGTGGCCTGGCCGGTATTTTCGCCCTGGTCGACAGTGACCGTGCCATTGCCGACAAATTGACCGATCGTGATCTGCTGCTGGGCCTGGCTTGCACTTGCGGCGCAAGCCAGCGTCACCCCGAGCGCGAGCGCTTTCAGTGCCGGCAGCCCCATGATGTGCAGTGTGTGTTTCATGACTTTCTCCTATCGTGACGGGCTGGTACGGCGACGATCCGGCTAGCCCGGGAGCCGGATCGGTACACATGCTTTACTGGTCGTCTTCAGTACTGGATGATGCGGGCAAAGCCAAGGTCGCCGTACTGGCGCAGCGCCACGGCCGGGGCGTTCGACCCCTGCTGTACTTCCGCCCGGTTGCTGTCGCCAAACTGTGCGATGGACGCGCTGCGCCCGGTTCCCGCCTGGGTCACCAGTGCCGTATTCGACTGACCGTATTGCGCCAGGTCCACCACGTTGAACGCGCCGGCCTGCGTGATCACCGCGCTGTTGTCCACGCCCTGCTGGCGCACGTCGAGTGCATTGCCCTGTCCATCCTGGCGCGCCTCCAGCCGGTTCGCGGTGCTGTCTTGTGGCAGCTGCGGCAGAGCGCCCGGCCAGTACAGTGGAGCAGCAGGCACCAGCTCGGGCCCGGCCAGGTCTGCAGGGCCGGCAGCCGCGGCATGCATGACAAACACCAGCAGCAGAACCGCGCGGCTGGCAAAGTAAGTGTTCAATCTTTTCTCCTCGTTGCGGGTTGGGGGTCATCCTGCAGATACGCCTTGATGAGCGGCGTGTCCCAGTCGCGCGGATCGCTCAAGGCCCAGTGCTGGTTTGCCACGCCCCGCACGATCAGGAACACGACTGCACTTTCGATGGCCTCGCGCACGCACAGTTCGGCCGGCTCGTTGCGTGTCACGCCCGCCTCGAACTGCGCCAGGTCCTTGAAGTTGCCGAATTTAAAAACGCTCGGGCGCACCTCGTACGACAGCAGCGATTTCGTGGTCGACACCGAGCCCAGAATTCTGCCGCTGCGGATATCGACGCTGCGCAGGCTGACGGTAACCTGGTCGACGCGATACTGGGTCGACAGGCTGATGCCAAGAAAGCCCGCACCCAGGCCACCGGTGCGGATATTGCTGTCGTATGCCGTGACGCCGCCTTCCATGAGAATCGACGCCGGCAGCAGCTGCGGCACCTGGGGCGCCGGCACGCCCTTCTCCGGCGGCGACTCGAGCGCGCGCACGATCTTGCGCTCGGTGAGCAAGTTTTGCAGGTTCTCGCGCTCCACCGGAATGAACCAGCCCGAATCCTGCAGCGCCTTGATCAGGATGGCCCCGGCGCCCTGCGTTACGGCGGTTGAAAACGAACTTTCCGGGGAAGGTTTGTATTGGCCGGTCTGGTCGCGAAAGCCATACACCGCCACCACGACCTTGCCCTTCGGCGGCGGCAACTGGAACAGGTCGCGCGTCACTTTGGTTGGCGACGACAGGTGCGCCTGCGCTTCGCCACGCGACGAGATGGGAGCGGTAACACAGCCGGCAGCCAGCATGGCAACAAGCATGACGAACAGCAGATAAAGGCGTGCCACAATCACTGTCCTCCCACCTGGAACGACGTGGTTTCGCCGGTCGATTTGTCGGTCGTGGTGATGATCAGTACGCCACCGCCGGCGTCGACGATGTCGATGCGAAAGTCGCCGGTCTCCACGCTGCCGGGTTTTAGTTTGCCCCCGCTGCCAAGGATGCCGCCCACCGTGGCCGTGGCCAGTTGCCCCAGCAGCGAGCGCTGGAGCATGTCGTTGAACTGCTGCAGCGGCGTCTTGTTCAGTAGCGCGCTGCTTGACGCCGGATCTTTGTGCTTGTTGGCCGCCTGCGCTGTATTGAACAGCGTGGGGCCGTTCAGCGGATTGCCGCCAAACGCCGGGTTGACCGGCACGTACACCAGCACGGTGGCAGATGCCTCTGCGGCCGCTGCCAGCGCCAGCGCTGCCATCCATCTGCCCATCCCGGCGTTGTTCATTCTGTCTCCTTGCATGTTAAAACTCGTCACCGGCCAGGTCGTCGTCGCGCAGCAGCAGGCGCGCTGTCTCGGCGGCGGCGATGTTGTCGTAGACGATGTCGACTGCCCGTTCGCTGAGGGCACGGAGGTTGCCACGCGCGCTGGGCAGCAGCGCCTGGAAAATGGTCTGGCTACCGAGGTCGATGCGGATGGTGTTGCCCAGCCGGGCCGAGGGCCGTTCGCGCATGGCGATATTGAAGCGCTCGTTGAGCGGCTTGTCGTGCCACAGCGTGGTGAAGAGCTTGTAGAAATCCTGGCCGGCTGGCGTGATGGTCTGGTCGGTCACAATGCCGCCGATCTGCGCGTCCAGATAGACGCCGCGCGGCGCCAGTGGCGGCACATCGCCGGCCCACGCCGTAGCAATCATCATCATGAACGCCGCAAGAAATATTGCTGCCCGATTCATCGCATTGTCCTTTCCCTGCCGCTGCCGGAAAGCCCCGGGGTACGCGGATCCATTCAGTCAAAGGTAGGACGACACTGGCCAGCAGGTGCGATATGCGCCAATCGTGCGCGTGCAGATGACGCCCACCGACGTCGATCCCGCAGCATGTTTGCGGCAACGTCCGGATTGTGTGCATCAGTCCAAAATTTACGGAACTTTGCGGTGAAGACGTGATCCCCATGTTCAACGCCAATTTCCAAGTCCGCGAACCGTCCCACGTCAACATGACGCAGCGGTTGCATTTTGACGCAGCTCCCTTTACGCTGAAGGAACAGTGACGATCAGTCTCGTCAATGCCGGCAGCTCGCGACTCAACAAGATTTCACTAGCACCGAAGGAACAATAGATGAAAGCCATCGATTTTTCGATGAAGGACGCGGCGATGATCATTCATTTGCTCGATAATCCCTCCCAACCGAATGCTGCTCTATTGCGCGCATTCGATCGATTCAAACAAAGGGAACTTGAGAATGGCAACCAGAGTAGTGCCACTGCAAACAATTCACGCAGTCAAAGCGTTTGACTGCGGCATCGATGACCGCAGGACTGTTTGAAAAGTCGACTTGCCGCCGACTATGCCGCGCCAGGCACAGTTTTCCTCTGCTGTGCTACAACAGCCTTAGCGCGGCACGGGCTTCGTACTGACATCCATGATCATCCGCGCCAGCAAATACAGCCTGGGCGCGATGCTGTTCAGCTCGGCGTACTCTTCCTCGGTGTGAATGCCGCCGCCGACAATCCCGAAACCGTCAAGTGTTGTGGCGCCGGCGCCGCTGGCGAAATTGGCGTCGCCTGCGCCACCGCTGCCTTCCAGCGTCAGTTTCAGGCCCAGTTCGCCGTAGATGGCCTGCGCACGAGCCGCCAGCGCCGAAGTAGCTGGCGTGAGAGGCATCGGCGCCATGCCGCGCGTCAGCGTGGTGGTCACTTCGGTCCCTGCGATCGACGGCGTCGATGCCAGGTGCGCCATTTCCTTCTCGACGCGGTCGAATTCGGTGGCATCGGTCGCGCGCATGTCGCCGCGCACCGTGGTGGCGTTCGGAATGACGTTGGTACGGTCACCTGACTTGAACACCGTGAAATTGACCGTGGTCTGTTTTTCCTTGTCGCCCAATGTGGCCATCTGCAGCATCTGGTGCGCCGCTTCCATCGCGGCATTGCGGCCGGTCTCGGGCGCCACGCCAGCGTGCGCCGATTTCCCTTTCACGTCGATCTGCAGATCGGCCGTGCCCTTGCGCCAGATGACCAGGCCATCGGCGACACGTCCGGGCTCCAGGCTCAATGTGACATCGTGCTGCTTCGCCAGCGACGCAATCAGCGGAAAGCTGCCCTTCGACGACGTTTCTTCGTTCGTATTGACGAATAAAGTGATCTGCCGGAAATCGGCGAACTTCATCTGCTGCAGCAGCTTGATGGCCGCCAGCGCAATGGCAATCCCACCCTTGTCGTCCATCACGCCGGGGCCGTAGGCACGGTCGCCCTGGATGCGAAAGGGGCGCGCCGCCGCCGTGCCATCGGCGAACACGGTATCCATGTGCGCCATCAGCAGGATGTTTGCCTTGCCCTTCCCCTGCAACGTGGCCACCAGGTTTTTCCCGGCGGCTGGCGCGGCCGACGACAGCGTGACGGTCATGCCGAGTTTTTTCGCTTCCATCGCGATGATCGCGCCAACCTGGTCCAGGCCCTTTTCGCTGCCGGTGCCAGAATCGATATTGACCATGCGCTTGACCAGTGCGATCACCTCCGGCTTCGCTTGCGTAGCCTGCTCGAGCAAGCCCTGGTTGACGGGCGCGGCAGCGAACGCCGTGCCGGTCATTAACAATGCGGCGGCAAGCGCCAGGCTGTTTTTCTTGATCATCCCGCGTGCAGAAAGCGTCATGCCGATCCTTTTTATGGTGATTTTTTAGTGCGTGGCAGCCAGAAAAAAGCACACAGGCTGGCACCTGCTGCGCCGACGGCACACGCCGCCATCGCTACATGAAAGCCCGCCTGCAGCCCTGGCCCGTGCGCGATCAATATAGCACTCGACATGGCCGTGGCGATCAAGCCGCCGGTGCGCGCCACGGCGCTGTTAAAACCTGACGCCATGCCGGTGCGGCGCACGTCGACTGCGCCCAGCACGGCGGTGGTCAGCGGCGCCACTGCGCCGGCCATGCCGAGCGAGATCAGCAGCATGGCAGGCAGCGTCGCGGTCCAGTAACTGTCCGCAGCACCGATGCGCAGCGCCAGCAAAAAGCCCACAGCGACAACCGCCGGCCCGATGGTCAACGGCAGCCGTGCACCGTATGTTGCCGCCAGTTTGCCCATCGTCGGCGCGGTCAGCGCGATCACCAGCGGCATTGGCAGCAGCGCTGCGCCGGCCGCCGTGGCCGAATACCCCCGCCCTTCGATCAGGACGTATGGCAGCAACACCAGCAACCCACCAAGCGCACCGTACAACAGGAAGGTCAGCAGGTTCAGGCCGACGAATTCGCGCGACGCAAACAGGTCCAGCGGCATCATCGCGCGGTCGCCCTGGCGGTGTTCGCACCAGAGGAAAAATGCCAGCAACACAAAGCCGGCGCCTGTTGCCATCCACGCCGGCGCGGAATCACCCTGACTGGACGACGCGACGGTCAGACCCCAGGTGAGCGCGGCCAGGCCGCTCGTCACGAGCGCGGCGCCCGCCCAGTCGAGTGGCGCCCTGTCGGTCTGTGGCTTGTCGGTGACATAGCGGGCGCCCAGCACCATTGCCGCCGCGCCAATCGGCAGGTTCAGCAAAAACATCGCGCGCCAGCCGACCAGGTCAATCAGCCAGCCGCCAACCAGCGGGCCGATCGCGCCGGCCGCCGCGCCCACCGCCGCCCACGTGCCGATGGCGCGGCCGCGCGCTTCACCAATAAAACTGCTGCCCAGGATGGCCAGGCTGGTCGGCATCAGCATTGCCGCGCCAACGCCCTGCAGGACGCGGCCGGCCAGCAGCCACACCAGGTCGGGCGCGGCGGCGCACAATATCGAGGCCAGCAGGAACAGGCCGATGCCAGCCAGCAGCAGGCGCCGGTGGCCGAAGCGGTCGCCCGCCGCGCCGCCGATCAGCAGCAGCGCACTCAGGGGCAGCAGGTAGCCGGAGACGATCCACGACAGGCTGACCGCATGGGTGGGCAAGCTGCGCGCAATCGCGGGCAGGCCGACATTGATCACTGAGCCGTCGACAAACGCCAGGCTCGACGCCAGCACGGTGGTGGCCAGCACCAGGCGCGGATGGGCGACGGGCGACTCGCTGCCTGCTCCGGGCCGCGCATCGGCCATTCCGCGGTCGCACGCGGACTGAAAAGTCGTGCTTATGCGCGCCCTCCACTACCCTGATATGCATGCATCGATACCCTCTCGCACTGGATGAAAGTTTGTTATTGATTGCAGCCTGCAATACAGCAAGCAGCGCTTGCTGCTTGCTGTCGCGATGCCGGATTCCCGGCGCCCCTTGAATGCACGATGCAGAACTGCAATATAATACGCACCCTTTGTGGTGGATTGCCAATTTGTTTGAGGTCTAAACAGTTCCAGCGCCATATTTTATACGGCATGAATTCCTTTCAGCAGCCGCCGTTTTTCACACTGGCAGCGACTTGTCCCGTGTTCTGCGGATTGCATACCTTGCTATTTGCAATTTACAAAGGCCGGGAAGCACCACCTTTCAGTCGTCGTTCAGCAGTACATTTTTGGAGCAGTCAGTGCGCAAGTACATTTTACTTTTATCGGCATGCCTGATTCTGGCAGCATGCAGCAAGACCCCGCCACCGTCGTCCGACCAACCCGTCGATGTCCTGCTGATCGGTGCAGGCACCATGAGCGCGACGCTCGGCTCGATGTTGAAAGAGCTCGATCCAACGTTGACGATGGCCATGTACGAGCGCCTCGACAAGGTTGCCGCCGAAAGCTCGGACTCGCTGAATAACGCCGGAACCGGCCACTCCGCGTTCGCGGAACTGAACTACACCCCGGAACTGCCGGATGGCACGGTCGAGACCAAGAAAGCGGTCGAGATCAACGAGAGTTTCGAGATTTCGAAGCAATTCTGGGCCTACCAGGTGCAGCACCAGAACCTGGGCGCGCCAACGACGTTCATCAACAACGTGCCGCACATGAGCCTGGTGTGGGGCGACGCAAACATCGCCTTCCTGCGCAAGCGCTACGCCGCGCTGCAGCAGCAGAACCTGTTCAAGGGCATGCTGTATTCCGAAGATCCGGCGCAGATCACGCAATGGGCGCCGCTGGCCATGAACGGCCGCGACAAACACCAGAAACTGGCGGCGACGCGCATGGAGATTGGCACAGATGTCAACTTCGGCACGCTGACGCGCGAGCTGGTCAAGAACCTGGTCGACAAACACGGCCTGCAGGTGCACCTGCGCAGTGAAGTGCGCGACATCAAGCGCGGCAACGACGGCATCTGGAACGTCACGGTCAAGGATCTGGCCAACGATACCACCAGCACCGTGCGCGCCAAATTCGTGTTCATCGGCGCCGGCGGCGGTTCGCTGCCGTTGCTGGAAAAGTCGGGCATTCCCGAAGCCAAAGATTTCGGTGGCGTGCCTGTGGGCGGCCAATGGCTGGTGACCACCAACCAGGCGCTGGCCGACCAGCACCTGGCCAAAGTGTACGGTAAAGCGTCGGTCGGTTCGCCGCCGATGTCGGTGCCGCACCTGGACACCCGCATGATCGATGGCAAGCGCGCGCTGCTGTTTGGCCCGTTCGCAACCTTCTCGACCAAGTTCCTGAAAAACGGTTCGTGGATCGATTTGCCAGCGTCGATCGGTACCGGCAACGTGCGCCCGATGGCACAAGCCGGCTATGAGAACATCCCGCTGACCAAGTACCTCGTGCAGCAAGTGATGAATTCGCCGGAAGACCGCCTGAAAGCGCTGAAGGAATACTTCCCCGAAGCGAAGATGGAAGACTGGAAACTGCAGGACGCCGGCGTACGCGTGCAGATCGTCAAGGACGATCCTGTCAAAGGCGGCTTGCTGCAGTTCGGTACCGAAATCGTCGGCGCCAAGGATGGCAGCATCGTTGCCCTGCTGGGTGCATCGCCCGGCGCATCGACGGCGCCGCCGATCATGATCAAGGTGCTGAAGACGGCGTTCAAGGATCGCCTTGCGACGCCTGAATGGGATGCGAAAATGAAGGAAATGGTGCCATCGTTCGGCCGCACGCTGAACGACGATGCAGCGTTTGCCAACAAGATCCGTCATTACAGCAGCGGGGTCCTGGGCCTGAAAGCGTTCACGCTCGACGAGACCGCAGCCGGTGCGGCGCCCGCGCCGGCAACTGTCGCGGCGCCCACAGCAGCACCAGTGACCGTGGCTGCTGCAGCGCACTAACCGACAGCATCGACGCTGCCGTTCAAGAATGCCGTTCAGTGTAGACTGGACGGCATTTTTACCATGGAAAGCCACGATGCACCGCAAACGCCTGCGTCTCGTCCTGCTGGCCGCATGGCTGCTGTTCTGGCTGCTGCTGATCGTCACAGCAGTCCAGGACCATGCGCGCGATGGCGGCCGTGAAGTCTGGAAGCCAGTGCTGTGGCAAACCTCGTCGGGTATCGCGGCGACCATCCTGATGTGGGTGCAATGGCGTTTTACGCGCGACCCACGCCGCGATCTGGCAATGCCGCGGCGCTGGTTCTTTCGCCAGTTCCGGTGGTTGCCAATGTACTGGATCTGCTTCGTGCCAATGGCTTTCGGGATCCGCCTCGCGGTCTACGCGGTGGCGGGCGAGACCTACACGCATGCCGCGTGGGGCGAATTGTATCTGTACGAAGACATCAAGCTGCTTGGCTATTTTTTCCTGTTCAACGTGGTGCTGTTCGGGATTTTCTCCTACCAGGCGATGGTGACGGAAACCGCCCGCGCGACCGAGGCTGCGGCGCTGTTGCGCCATGCGCAATTGCAGCAATTGACGGCGCAGATGCAGCCGCACTTCCTGTTCAACGCGCTGAACACGATTTCCGCGCTGATGCACGAAGATGTCGACCGGGCCGACGCGTCGTTGATGCGCCTGGCCGAACTGCTGCGCGCCAGCCTGGACGCGGGCGAACAGCAGGAAACATCGCTGGCCACCGAACTGCGGCTGCTGCGCGCCTACGCGCACTTGATGCACGAACGGTTTATCGACCGCGTGACATTGCACTGGGAAATCGACGACAGCCTGCTGGCCTGGCCGGTGCCGCTGATGAGCCTGCAACCGCTGCTGGAAAACGTGTTCAAGCACACGGTGGAGCAGCGCCGCGGCATCACCGCCATCACCATTGCGGCGCAGCGCGATGGCGCCACGGCGGTATTCCGGATCGATGACGATGCCGGCAGACTTCAGGCGCAAGGTGCTGGCGTTGGCCTGTCCAACCTGCGCCACCGGCTTGCCATGCTGCACGGCGATAGCGCATCACTGACGCTGACCCAGCTGGCGCCTGCCGGTGTGCGCGCCGAAATAAGACTGCCATGCGGGTCCTGATTGTCGACGACGAGCGTCCCGCGCGCGACAAGCTGCGCCGCCTGCTGGCGCTGGAAAACGATATCGACACCATCGATGAAGCACGCGACGGTGTCGATGCCCTGGCGCGCATGGCGGCGTGTGCACCCGACGTGCTGTTTCTCGATATCCAGATGCCGGAGATGAATGGCTTCGACGTGGCTGCCTGCCTGCCGGTACCAGCGCCGCTGCTGGTGTTCGTCACCGCCTATGACGAACATGCCGTGCGCGCGTTCGACGCCAACGCCATCGACTACCTGCTGAAGCCTTACGACCATGAACGGTTGCAGCGGGCACTGCAACGCGTGCGCGCGCGGCTGGCTGCGCCCGCATCCACGCCCACGCCCACACACTATCTGCGCCAGTTGCTGGTGACCCAGCGCGGTGTCACGCGACTGGTCAAAGCCGACGAGATCCAGTGGATCGAAACGGCCGACAATTACGTCGTGCTGCACACTGCGCAAGGTGCGCCGATGCTGCGCCAGACGCTGGCCGGTTTGCTCGACAGCCTGGGGCCCGCGTTCCAGCGCAGCCACCGGCGCGCGGCCGTGCGCCTGGACTGGATCGAAGGCCTGCGCGCAGATGCCAAGGGCGATGGTGAAGTGCTGCTGCGCGGCGGCGCCCGTGCGCCACTGAGCCGGCAATACGGTCTGGCGCTGCTGCAACACCTGGCCTGAGCGTTATTCACGCACGATGCGGTCACCCGCGTCGTGACCGGTCGATCGTCAATGCACAGAATTCCCGCTCGCCCCTGCCATGACCGTCCTGCCCCATTCCGCGTGACCGGTGCAGTCGCGCATCTTACGCTGATGGCACCCGTTCACTTCACAGGCAGCCACTCATGCACAGCACCGCCGTACCGTTGCAGCGCCAGCACTTTCTCGACTGGATCCGCATTTACGCCTTCTTTCTGCTGATCCTGTATCACGTAGGCATGTATTACGTGCGCTGGGATTTTCACATCAAAAGTCCGCACGCCAGCACCGCCATCGAGCCGTTCATGCAGCTGTCGTCGCCATGGCGGCTGGGGCTGCTGTTTTTGGTATCGGGCGTGGCGACGGCCACCATGTTCGACAAGATGTCAGCCGGCGCGTTTCTGCGCCGCCGCAGCATGCGCCTGCTGGTGCCGCTGATTTTCGGCATGTTGATCGTGGTACCGCCGCAGACGTACCTGGAAGTGGTCGAAAAAGTCGCGTACCACGGCAGTTACGCAGATTTCATGCGCCTGTACCTGACCGGCTACCGCGGCTTTTGCCGGGAAACCTGCCTGATCATGCCCACCTGGAATCATTTGTGGTTCGTCGCCTACCTGTGGTGCTACACGCTGGTCTATGCAGCGCTGGCCTGGTTGCCGGGTCGCCCGCTCGCTCGTCTGTCGACACTGGTCGGCCGCAGCTTCACCGGCTGGCGCGTGATTGTGCTGCCATGGCTGTTGCTGGCCGCAGCGCGGATTGCGTTGTACAGCCAGTTTCCGTCCACGCACGACCTGGTCCGCGACTGGTACAACCACGCCAACTATTTCATCCTGTTCCTGATCGGCGCCCTGCTGGCGCGCCATGCCGACAGCTGGCGCCAGTGCGACGCGCAACGTTTCACCGCACTCGGCCTGGCGCTGGCCTGCTGGGCGGCAATCGTGCTGTACGCCGCGCTGCCCGATAACGTTTTGCCCGGCCCGCCCGAGATGTGGCGCACGCCGTATCGCCTGGTCTACACGCTGTGTCAGTGGAGCGCTATTGTGGCCATCTGCGGCTTCGGCCACGGCCACCTGCAACGCGACAGCGCCAGCCGGCGCTACCTGACGATGGCGGTGTTCCCGCTGTACATCGTGCACCAGACGCTCATCATCTTCTTCGCTCACCACGCGCATGTAGCGGGACTCGGGCCGGTCACGGAAGGCATCGTGCTGGTCGTGCTGACTTTTACGGCCAGCTTCGGGATCGTTGAAATTGTGCGGCGGGTGCCAGTGCTGCGCGCGTGCTTCGGTATCCAGGCGCCGGCGCGGCACCTGGTGGGCGTCAGATTCCAGAATGGCGTCGACGCTGGGACATCGACGCCTTCGACATCGTAAAAGCCTGTCTTTCTGCACGATTCGCATACTGATTACCGGCATGCCGTTACGCGAAGGTGCACGCGGCAATCGTCGCGAGCCGCCTGGATCCTTACCAGGTTCTGTCGTTTTAATCGCACTTGTCCAGCCGTGTTCGCGCCCATTGAGAAGTGATTTGCGCGGCCACAATCCCTGCGTGTGTATCGGCACAATACTTTCTTTTCGAAAATATGCTCGCGTAGATGCGCCGCTGGCCAGCATCAGCATGGATTTCGGCGACCTGTCGCGCTGGATCGAGGCCGGGGCAGAAGCCCTCGTCGAGATCGTGCACGATGCCGAAACCAGTTTGTACCAGTTCATCGCGAATATCGCCGGGCAGGCGTACGCCGCGTTACTGGACTGCGTGGAACACGTGGTGGGCGCCATCGTGTGGGTTTATCACCAGATCAAGACGCTCATCGGGGACTTGGTGGCGTTTCTCGCCTTCCTGTTTGCGTGGAAAGATATTCTCGCCACCCACAATGTCATCAAAAGCATCCTGGTGCTGAACATCACCAACGCCATTGCCAATGTCGGCACGCCCGATGCGGCGCTGGCGACCGGGTTCGGCAATATCGAAGACCAGTTCATCCGGTGGGCGGGACTGGACGGTTATGCCCAGACTACCAACCAGATGACCGCCAGCAGTGCCCCGCCGCAGGCAGTGGGCAGCGCGACGGCGAACGTCGGCAGCCATCATTTTCAATCGAATTCCGGCCAGGCCACGACCACCTGGACGCCGCCACCGCCAGGGTCGGTACTGGACAAGCTCGGACAAATGTTCATCACGGAAGGCGACGCGGTGGAGGCATTGTTCAAGGCGATACAAAGCCAGATCGTGGAGCAGATGGGCACCCTGTCTATCGAGCAGATCGTGCAGAAATTCGCGGTCCTGATTGGCGACTTTTTGCTGCAGACCGCGCAGAATGTCCTGATCGAAGTCGTCAATGTGCTCGAAGTGCTGTCCGGCGCCGTGCTGGCATTGCTAACCGGACCGATCACCATCCCAGTGCTGTCGTCGCTGTACAAGGATGTCTCGGGCGACGACCTGACATTCCTCGACGTGTTCTGCCTGATCAGCGCTATTCCCGTCACGGTCGCCTACAAAGCTGCCGCAGGCGTGGCGCCCTTCCGTGCGGGCGACGCGCTGACCGGTCAGCTCATTGCCGCGACCAGTTTCGCCGCACTGCAGGACTTGCTGAACGGCGTTACCGTGGAAGACCCGCCCCCGGCTTGCGCCACCGGGACGGGCGCGCTGACCGTGGGCCTCGACCCGCTCGGCGGCACGCCGTTAAAGAAAGCCAATTTCGCGTTCGGCATCATGTCGTTGATCGCGGCCGTGGCCATGGGGGGACTTGGCGCCATTCGCACGGTCGCCCAGACCGATACGACACTGGCGGCAATGAACGGTGTCGCCAACCTGCTGTACATATCGCCGGACATGTCGTCAGCGCTGCAACACGACACCCGCTGGTTTTCCTTCCTGAACAATACGTTTGCGCTGATTTCCGGACTGAAGGGCCTGTCGCTCGATATCGCCGCAACGGGGCTGCCCATTGTCGGCTTTGTCGAATGCGGCCTGAACGTGGCGTGGAACGCGCCGGTCATCGCGAACATTTTGTATGCCAAGGATTTTCCCGGCCACAGCGATGTCGCCCCGTACGTGATCGAAAATTCCATCGGCAACATTGCCTTCACCGTGGGAGGCATGCTGGTGCCCGGATCGAGCGACATTTACGTGGTGCTCGCGCAATGCGTGCTGATGGGCGGCTACGGCTCGCTGATGGTATGGGTGGGGTACGCCCAGAAATAGCGGCACCCGCCCTGACATTATTGCGCGGCGCTCCGGATGCGCAGCACCAGGCGCGGGCCCACCACGTTGATGCACAGGCCCGCAATGACCAGCGCGGCGGCACCAAGTTTCCAGGTTTGCAGCTGCTCGCCCAGCACCAGCGCCGACGACGCCATGCCGACCACCGGCACGAGCAAGGTCAGCGGCGCGACTGTGGCGGCGGCGTAACGGCTCAGCAGCCAGCTCCACATGCCGTAGCCGAACAGCGTCGACAGATACGCCTGGTACACCACCGACGCCACCGGGATCCAGTGCAGGTTGACCAGGCTGTGGACGATGCGCGCCGGGCCCTCGATCAACAAGGAGAGCGCCAGCAGCGGGACGATGGCCACCAGGCTGCCCCAGACCACCAGCGCCAGCATGTCAACCCGGCCGATTTTTTTCGAAACGATATTCCCGCTGCCCCATGCCAGCGCGGCCAGCATCACGAGCACCAGCCCGATGGCGGACACCTCACCGCCGACGTTCATGGCAATCACAGCAATGCCGAGAAAGGCAATCAGTGCACCGAGCACCTGAAACACCGAGGGCTTGTCGTTCAACACCACCAGCGCCAGGCCGATGGTGACGAACACCTGCACCTGCAGCGCCAGCGATGCCAGCCCGGCCGAGACGCCGAGCGCCATGGCGCTGAACAGGAGGGCAAACTGCAACGCAAAAATCAGCAGGCCGTAATAAACGATTTTGATGAAGGGCACCGCCGGGCGGCGGATGAAAAACACGGCGGGAAAAGCGGCCAACGTAAAGCGCAGAACGCACAGGAAGATCGGCGGATTGCCATCCAGCCCGACCTTGATCACGACAAAATTGAATCCCCAGATGAGGACGATGCCGAGTGCGGCGAGCAGGTGCAGTGGGGTCATGCGGGCGCTTCCTTCCAAGTGGCGATCGACACCGATCGTGGTTGTAAGGCATTGCCTGCCGTTAATAATAAAAGAGAAACTGTCGATCGGACAGCTGTCAGAAATGATAGGTAGATGCGTAACGGACGACCACGGCTGAGTACGCTTCGCGCAACAAATCAGTCGCATGAATCCAATGAAGCGACGAAAGATACGGAACTTAATTAATTCCTTGGACCCATTGCCTGTCCCTGACTATTATCTAATTCGGCAAAAACGATAATTCACAGTTCAATCATGTTCTTGATTCAGGAGCAGAAAATGACCCACTCGCCCACCGTCCGCTTTTCCATTGTCACCTTGCTCACCGGTCTCGGCCTGGCCGCGTGGAGCCCGGCCAGCCATGCCTGCGCTGCCGAGCCGCTGATGGCCAGCGTCTGCATCATGGGCATGAGCCCCGGTACCCGCTTCCAATCGATGAACCGGTCCTACATGCTGGCCGCCGGCCAGACGCTGGCGCTGAACCAGTACACCGCGCTGTATTCGCTGCTTGGCACGACCTTTGGCGGCAACGGGTCTACGAGTTTCAGTTTGCCAGATTTGCGCGGCAAGGTCGTGGTGGGCTTCGATCCGCGCGATGCCGCGCGCGCCGTCGGCGCGAATGCCGGCAGCACCACCATCAAGCTGACCGTGGCCCAGCTGCCGCCGCACGCGATGACGGTAACGAACTTGCCAGTGGCGATGACCGGTGTTCAGGCGGCCACCACGCTGACGGGCCTAACCGCCACCGCCAACCTGGCCGGCGTGGTCATCAAGGGGCCCGCCACCGGCCTGACCATCAAGGCGGTGTCGAACGCGGGCGGGTTGAACACGCCGTCGGGGAATTACCTCGGCAAACCACCCGCCTCCCAGGGCAATGTGTACTCCAGCGCCACACCGGATGCGACGCTGAACGCCGCGTCGATTGCCGGCGACCTGTCACTCACCGTCGGCGCCGGCACGACCGCGCCGGTGACGATTGGCGGGGCCGCCGCCACCACGCTCACCGGGTCGGGCAGCGCCACCGGCACCTCCGCCATCATTGGCGCCGGTGCCGATGTACCGGTCATGCCGCCGTACCTGGTGCTGCCGTACTACATCGCCTACAGCGGCATCTATCCGTCCGGCGACTGACGCGTCGACCAACACTGACCATCGTGCGCACACTTGTCTTCCTGTTGCCGCTGCTGATGGCGGCCCACGTCCATGGCGCGGACCTGCGCGCACCATTGGCCGCTGCCGATGCAGCGCTGGCCGCCAACGACTATGCGGCGGCGTACCAGGGCTACGCGCGCCATGCAAAAACCAATCCGCTGGCACAGTTCAATCTGGGTCTGTTCGAGCAGCAGGGCTGGGGCCGCAGCGCTGACCTGGTCGCTGCCTGCGCGTGGTTCGAGCAGGCCGCGCATGGCCACGTTCCCGCGGCCCAGCAACTTCTGGGCGACTGCCTGGCCAGCGGGACCAGGCGCGCGGTCGACGGTCCGGCCGCGCTGCAGTGGTACGCAAAGGCTGCGGCATCCGGCATCGCGTACGCCAGCTGTTCAGCCGGTGAATTATTCTTAAAAGGCGCCGTGGTGCCACGCGATGTGGCCCGTGGCCTGGCCTTGTGTACGGCCGCCGCGCAGCAGGAATCGGTGCCGGCCATGCTGCTGCTGGCCGACCATTACCAGGCCAGCTTGCAGGCGCCGCTTGCGCGCTTCTGGTACCAGCAAGCGGCGCAGCGCCACAATGCCGCGGCACAAGCGCGCCTCGGCACCATGCTGGCCGAAGGCGACGGCGGCCCCGCCGACCTGGCGCAGGCCCGCTTCTGGCTGGAACAAGCCGCCATGGCCGGTCACGCGCCCGCCTACCTGGCTACTGCCATCCTGTACGCCAACGCACCGCTGGACCCCGCCACCGGGGCCCTCGCGCCGAACGACCTGGCCCGGGTTTATATGTGGAACCGGGCCGCCAGAGCCAGTACCGACAACCCCGAACAACTTGCCGAGATCGCGCGCATCGATGCGCTGGTGTTGGCCGTCATGCCCGCGCAGTGGCAAGCAGAACTCGACCGCAGGGTCGCCGGCCATCTCGCCAACACCAGTTGGCACTAACGTCAACCAGAGGGTTCCCATGCATCGCCACGCTTCGCTCAACCGCATTTTCCGCCTCGTCTGGAGCCATGTGCACCAGGCCTGGGTGGCCGTCTCCGAAACTTCGCGCGGACGCGGCAAGGGTACCAATCGCAAGCTGCTGCTGGCCGCCGCCGCCCTCGCCGCCAGCCAGATGGCGCAGGCCGGGCCCACCGGGGGCCAGGTGACAAACGGCAGCGGCACGGTCAACCAGGCCGGCACGACCACGACCATCATCCAGTCCAGCCAGAACCTGTCGCTGCAGTGGAACAGTTTTAATACCACCGCAGCCGAAACGGTGAATTTTGTGCAGCCGTCCAGCGCGGCGATTGCCGTCAACCGCATCGTCGATACGAACGCCACCCAGTTCTTCGGCAAACTGAATGCCAACGGCCAGGTGTATGTGATCAATCCGAACGGCGTGGTGTTCGGTGCCGGCTCCCAGGTCAATGTGGGCGGCCTGGTGGCGTCGACGCTCGACATCGACGACGCTGCGCGCGCAGGCGCGGCACGCCGGTTCAGTGGCAATGGCACCGGCACCGTGGTCAACCAGGGGACGATCACGACCGGGGACGGCGGCTACGTGGCCTTCCTCGGCAAGCAGGTCAGCAACCAGGGAACGATTATTGCGCCGAAAGGCAGCGTGGCGCTTGGCGCCGGCAGCGATGTAACGCTGTCGTTCGCCGGGAACAGCCTGGTGGGCATGCAGGTGAATCAGTCGACGCTCGACAACCTGGCCGAAAACGGTGGCCTGATCCGCGCAGACGGCGGCGCCGTGATCCTGTCGGCCGGCGCCAGGGATGCGGTGCTGGCCAGCGTGGTGAACAATACCGGCATCATCGAAGCCCGCAGCGCGCGGGAAGTGAATGGCGCGATCGTGCTCGATGGCGGCCTGGCGAGCACCGTCACCAACAGTGGCACGCTGGACGCGTCGGGCCGCAATGCCGGCGCACTGGGCGGCACTGTGAAAGTGCTGGGCCAGGAAGTGATACTCGCGGCGAGCAGCCGGATCGACGTGGCCGGTGACGCGGGCGGCGGCACGGCCCTCGTCGGTGGCAATTTCGTCGGCGCCGGGCCGGAGCGCAATGCGCACAACACCACCGTCGCGGCCGGATCGACCCTGCTGGCGGACGCCGTGACGGCCGGCGCCGGCGGGAACGTGGCGGTCTGGTCGGATGGCACCACGCAATTCGATGGGCGGATCAGTGCGCGCGGCGGCGCGGCCAGCGGCAACGGCGGCAGTGTCGAAACATCGGGCAAAACACTCAGCATCGGCAAGGATGCCGTCGTCAACACGCTCGCGCCGCACGGCACGACCGGCGACTGGCTGCTCGACCCGCAGGACCTTACCATCGGCGGCTACAACGGCATCAATGGCGACATCACCGGTGACCAGATCTCGCAGGCGCTGAACAGCTCGAACGTGACGATCAAGACCGGGCCGACGGTCACCTGCACTAATGCGGGCACGTGCGGTCCGGGCGCGGCGGGCGGGGGCGACATCACCATTCTCGACGGTGTCTGGATCGGCGGCTACTTCGACAATAATGGGCAGACCGTCACGTGGACCGCCCCGACCACACTGACACTGAGCGCCTACCGCGACATCAAGCTGGTGGGCTACGCCAACATTGCCTGGGAAGGCCCCGGCACAGTCAATTTGCGCGCCGACAATGCCGCCACAGGTACAGGCACGGTGCGCTTCGGTGATTATTCTCTGATCTACAGCAACAACATGGGCACGGCCAACATCTACTACAACCCGGTCAACCTGAGTACGCCGACCGACTACGCCAATATGCGCACGGTCGACAACCAATATGCCGTGTTCCAGGACGTAATGCTGAACACGTACATGCTCATCAATGTCACGGCGAACGTGGCCAGCAAGACGTACGACGGCACCACCGCCGCCACGCTGACCGGGGTGTCGCCACGCGCGCTGCCCACCGGCGTGGCACTCAATATCGGCGGCGCCACCACGAGGTTCCTCGACAAGAACGCCGGCGTCAACAAGGCCACGCAGGTCAGCGGCGTGACTTTGAGTGGTGCAAATGCCGCCCAGTACGCCATCAACGGGCTCGACAGCAACACCGCCACCATCGCCAAAGCCAACCTGGCCGTGAGCGGCATCGGCGCAAATAACAAGGTCTACAACGGCACCAACGCTGCCACCCTGTCCGGCAGCGCCAGCGTGACGGCGTTCGGGACGGACGCGGTCAGCGTGGCCGGCACTGGCACCGGCCTGTTTGCCGACAAGAACGCCGGCGCGGGCAAGGCGGTGACCGTCAGCGGCTACACGCTCGCCGGGCTCGATGCCGGCAACTACAACCTGGTGCAACCGGCCGGACTGACGGCATCGATCAGCAAGGCCAGCCTGGCGGTCTCCGGCGTGAGCGCTGCCAATAAAATCTACGACGCCACCCTCGCCGCCTCGCTGTCCGGCACTGCGGTCGTGACAGCATTTGGCAGCGACGTGGTCAACGTGGCCGGCACCGGCAGCGCCACCTTCGCCGACAAGAATGCCGGCGCGGGCAAGGCTGTTACGGTGTCCGGCTATTCCCTGACCGGGTTCGATGCGGGCAACTACAACCTCGTACAGCCGGCCGGTTTGACGGCCACCATCAGCAAGGCCAATCTCGCGCTGTCGGGCCTGGCTGCAGGCGACAAGACCTACGACGCGACCACCGCAGCCACCCTGGCCGGTACCGCCAGCGTGGCCGCGCTAGGCAGCGATGTCGTGAACCTTTCCGGCACCGGCGTGGGAACGTTTTTCAACAAGAACGCGGGCGCCGGCAAGGCCGTTACCGTCTCCGGCTATTCATTGGGTGGATTCGATGCGGGTAATTACAATCTGGTGCAGCCGGCCGGGCTGACGGCCACCATCGCCAAAGCCAATCTGGCGCTGACCGGGATCACGGCAAACGGCAAAACCTACGACGGCACCACGGCTGCCACGCTGGCCGGCAGCGCCGCCGCGGCCGCGCTGGGGAGTGACGTCGTGAACGTCACCGGCAGCGGCACCGGCACGTTTGCGGACAAGAACGCGGGCGCCGGCAAGGCTGTCGCCGTTTCCGGGTACGCGCTCGCGGGCACGGATGCAGGCAACTACAACCTGGTGCAACCGGGCGGTTTGACGGCCACCATCGCCAAGGCCAGCCTGGCGGTCTCGGGGATCATCGCGAACGGCAAAACGTATGATGCGACAGCCGCGGCCACGCTCGCTGGCAGCGCGACGGTCGCCGGAATCGGCAGCGACGTTGTCAACGTGGCCGGCAGCGGCATCGGCACGTTCGCCGACAAAAATGCCGGCGTGGGCAAGGCGGTGACGATCAGCGGCTACACGCTGAGCGGTCTCGACGCGGGCAATTACAATCTTGTGCAGCCGGCTGGTTTGACGGCGACAATCAACAAGGCCAATCTCGCGCTGTCTGGCCTGGCGGCGTCCGACAAAACGTACGATGCGACCGCCGCAGCCACGCTGTCCGGTAACGTCGGCGTGGCCGCGCTCGGCAGCGATGTCGTAAACGTTGCCGGCACAGGCGTGGGGGCTTTCGCCAACAAGAACGCGGGCGTGGGCAAGGCAGTCACCGTCACCGGTTATTCCTTGAGCGGACTCGACGCGGGTAATTACAATCTTGTGCAGCCGGCGGGTCTCAGTGCGAGCATCGCCAAGGCCAGCCTGGCGTTGACTGGCATCACCGCGAACGGCAAAACGTACGACGGCACCGCGGCGGCCACGCTGGCCGGCAGCGCCGCCGTGGCCGCGCTGGGGAATGACACGGTGAACCTCACCGGCAGCGGCACCGGCACGTTTGCGGACAAGAATGCGGGCGTCGGCAAGGCAGTGACTGTCAGCGGCTACACGCTCGCGGGCACGGATGCGGGCAACTACAACCTGGTGCAACCGGCTGGTTTGACCGCCACCATTGCCAAGGCCAACCTGGCGGTCTCGGGCATCATCGCAAACAGCAAAACGTATGATGCAACAGCCGCCGCCACGCTCGCCGGCAGCGCGACAGTCGCCGGAATCGGCAGCGACGTCGTCAATGTGGCCGGCAGCGGCACAGGAACGTTCGCCGACAAGAATGCCGGCGCGGGCAAGGCGGTGACGGTCAGCGGCTACACGCTGAGCGGTCTCGACGCGGGCAATTACAATCTTGTGCAGCCGGCTGGTTTGACGGCGACCATCAACAAAGCCAACCTGGCGCTATCTGGCCTGGCGGCATCCGACAAGACCTACGACGCGACCACCGCGGCCACGCTGGCCGGTACCGCCAGCGTGGCCGCGCTCGGCAGCGATGTCGTGAATGTTTCCGGCACCGGCGTGGGAACGTTTTTCAACAAGAACGCGGGCGTGGGCAAGGCCGTTACCGTCTCCGGCTATACATTGGGTGGATTCGATGCGGGTAATTACAATCTGGTGCAGCCGGCCGGGCTGACGGCTACCATTGCCAAAGCCAATCTGGCGCTGGCCGGGATCACGGCGAACGGCAAAACATACGACGGCACCACGGCTGCCACACTGGCCGGCAGCGCCGGCGTGGCCGCGCTGGGGAATGACTCGGTGAACCTCACCGGCAGCGGCGGCGGCACCTTTGCGGACAAGAATGCGGGCGTCGGCAAGGCGGTAACTGTCAGCGGCTACACGCTCGCGGGCACGGACGCCGGCAACTACAACCTCGTGCAACCGGCCGGGTTGACGGCGACCATCGGCAAAGCCATCCTGGCGGTGTCCGGCATTGTCGCGAACGGTAAAACCTACGATGCCACGGTTGCCGCCACGCTCGCTGGCAGCGCGCGCGTGACCGCCATCGGCAGCGACGTCGTCAACGTGGCCGGCAGCGGCACCGGCACCTTCGCCGACAAGAATGCCGGTGTGGGCAAGGCGGTGACCGTCAGCGGCTATACGCTGAGCGGCCTGGACGCGGGTAATTACAATCTTGTCCAGCCGGCCGGACTTTCCGCGACCATCGACAAGGCAACGCTGGCAATCGGTGGCTTGACGGCGCAAAACAAGGTCTACGACAGCACGACGGCTGTGACGCTCGCGGGCACGGCCAGCGTGGCGGCCCTGGGCAGCGACGTCGTCAATGTCGGCGGCGGCAGTGCGGCGTTCGCGGACAAGAACGCGGGCACCGGCAAAACCGTCGTTGCCAGCGGCTATACGCTGAGCGGCCTGGATGCGGGCAATTACATCATCGCCCAGCCCACTGGCCTCGCTGCGACCATCAGTCGCGCCAACCTGTCCGTATCGGGATTGGCGGCGACGAACAAAACCTATGATGCGACGACTTCGGCATCCCTGGCCGGCACCGCCGCGGTGGCCGCGATCGGCAGCGATGTGGTGAACTTGTCCGGTACCGGCAGCGGTGCCTTCGCCGACAAGAACGCGGGCAGCGGCAAGGCCATCGTGGTCAGCGGCTACACGCTGTCCGGGCTTGACGCGGGCAACTACAACCTGGTCGCACCGGCCAGTCTGACGGCCGATATCGCCAGGGCCAGCCTGGCAGTGTCCGGCGTCATCGCCAACGACAAGACCTACGACGGCGCGGCTGCCGCCACACTCGGTGGTGCCGCGGCAGTGGCCGCGCTGGGCAGCGATGTCGTCAGTGTGACGGGCACCGGCAGCGGCGTGTTCGCCGATAAAAATGCGGGCGTGGGCAAAACCGTAACCGCTACTGGTTTCAGCCTGAGCGGCGTGGATGCAGGTAACTACAACGTCGTGCAGCCGGCCGGCTTGACTGCGAATATTGGCAAGGCAACCCTGGCCGTGAACGGCTTGACGGCGCAGGACAAAGTCTATGACAGCACGACTGCTGCCACGTTGTCCGGCACTGCGCGCGTGGCCGGCTTCGGCAGCGATGTGGTCGATGTCAGCGGTGGCAACGCGGCGTTCGCGGACAAGAACGCCGGCACCGGAAAAGCCGTGGTGGCGAGCGGCTTTACGCTGAGTGGCGGCGATGCCGGCAACTACACCCTCGTCCAGCCAGCCGGTTTGAACGCCACCATCGGCCGCGCCGACCTGGTAGTGGCGGGTGTGACGGCCAATGGCAGGACGTACGACGCCACGACGACGGCAACGTTGTCCGGCACCGCCGCCGTCACGGCCATCGGCAGCGATGTCGTCAGCGTGACGGGCAGCGGCGCTGGCGTGTTTGCCGACAAGAATGCGGGGAACGGCAAGGCCGTGACGGTCACCGGCTTGACGTTGTCCGGGCTTGACGCCGGCAACTACAACCTGGTCGCGCCGGCCGGTTTGACAGCCGATATTGCCAGGGCCAGCCTGGCGGTGTCCGGCGTGACTGCCAATGACAAGACGTACGACGGAACGGTTGGCGCAACACTGGCCGGCAGCGCGGCGGTCGCTGCGCTCGGCGCCGATGTCGTGTCCGTGCTGAACAGCGGCAGCGGCGCTTTCGCGGACAAGAATGCCGGCAGCGGTAAATCGGTCACAGTCAGCGGCTTTGCGCTGGGCGGCGTCGACGCCGCCAACTACAGCATCGTGCAGCCGACCGGTCTCACCGCAACCATCGGCAAGGCCAGCCTGGCAGTGCTCGGCGTCACCGCGAACAGCAAGGCTTACGATGGCACCACCGCTGCTACCCTGGCCGGCAACGCCAGCGTGGCCGCGTTCGGCAACGATGCCGTCAGTGTGACCGGCAGCGGCACCGGTGTGTTCGCCGACAAGAATGCCGGCACCGGCAAACTGGTGACGGTGGGCGGGTTCGCGCTGAGTGGGGTGGACGCCGGCAATTACACGGTGCTCCAGCCAACCGGTGTGCGGGCCGACATCGGCAAGGCGCAGTTGGCCGTCTCGGGCATCACGGCCAGCGACAAGCTGTTCGACGGCACCACGACCGCGAAGGTCAGCGCGACCGGCGCGGTGCTGGCCGGGCGCATCGGTACGGACAATGTCACGCTGTCGTCGACCGGCGCCTTCGCCGACGCTGCCGCGGGCACCGGCAAGACCGTCAACCTGAGCAATGTGTATGGTGGCGCGGACCTGGCCAACTATACGGTCGTCGACCAGGCCACGGCACTGGCGAGCATTACCAGCTTGCCGGTGCCGCCAGTATCACCAGTGACGCCGGTGGCACCGGTTACTCCAGTGACGTCGGTAACGCCTGCTGCCGTCAAGGATGCCGTCGTGCAGGTGCAGTCGATAATCCTGGCGCCGCAGCAGAACGACAAGCCGCGTGACGAGGCAAAAGACAAGGCCGGCAACATCCTGATCAAGACCCGCTTTGGTGCCGGCCCGAACGCTCCGACGCTTCAAATCCTGAACGGTGGCGTGCAACTGCCGCCGCTGGCCATCAACAGCGCAGAATGATGCCAATGACCTTCACGCCGTCCTCCTCCCCTGCGCGCCTGGCGCACAAGCCGATCGCGGCAGCGCTGCTGCTCGCGGCGCTGCAGGCACACGCGTTTCAAGCCGTGCCGAACGCGGGCACGCTGCTGCAGCAACAGCAGCCGGTGCGTCCGCCGGCGCCGCAACCGAACCGCCCGGCCCTGCAGATCGACGCGGATAAAACGTCCGGCTTGCCGGCCTCCAGCCCGTTCGTCGTCAGGTCGATCCGCATTGCCGGCAACGCGGCGTTTTCCAGCGACGTGCTGCATGGCCTCGTCGCCAGTGCCGAGGGCACCACCACCACCCTGCCTCAGCTCGATCAACTGGCGGCGCGCATCACGGCCTGGTACCGCGACCACGGCTATCCGCTCAGCCGCGCGATCGTGCCGGCGCAAACCATCGCGGACGGGCAAGTCGTCATCCAGGTGGTCGAAGCGCGCTACGGGGCGGTGCGCATCGACAACAGCAGCCAGGTCGGCAGTCCGCTGCTGTCCGCCACGCTGGCCCCGCTGCAACCGGGCCAGCCGATTGCCGGCGAAGCGCTCGACCGGGCGCTGCTGCTGTTATCCGACGTGCCGGGCGTGGCCGTGGACGCCGTCATCAAGCCGGGGGCCGATGTGGGCACCGCCGACCTCGACGTGGCCACCCGCCTGAACCCCGGCACGTTCGCCAGCGTGGTGCTGGACAATGCCGGCAACCGTTACATCGGCCGCACGCGCCTCGGTGGCACGGTCTACGTCACCAACCCGCTGCACCACGGCGACGTGTTCGATGCGGGCATCGTCAGCACCGGCAACGGCATGGCGTACGGCCGGCTCGGCTACGAGGCGCTGCTGTCGGGCCAGGGCACGCGCGCCGGCGTCAGCTGGTCGCGGGTGCATTACGCGCTGCAGGGCGATGTCGACGCGCTCGACGCCTACGGCACCGCCAACGTATCGAGCGGCTGGATCAGGCAGCCGATCGTGCGCAGCCGCGAAGTGAATGTGAGCGGGCAGCTGGAATACGATGGCAAGCGCCTGCGGGACTGCATCGGCGTGACCGACACGCGCACCGACCGCCACCTGCGCAACTGGGTGCTGAGCCTGAGCGGCGACCTGCGGGATGCGTGGCTGGGCGGCGGCGTGAATGCGTGGTCGCTGGGCTGGACGCGCGGCAGCCTGCGCTTCGACGACAGTGTCGCCGCACTGGCCGACGCCGCCACCGCGCGCACCCGCGGCAACTTCTCGAAATGGAACGCCAACGCGTCGCGGCTCCAGCGCCTGGGCGCGCGCGACGCGCTGTACGTCAACGTCGCGGTGCAGTGGGCAAATGCCAATCTGGACTCGGCCGAAAAGATGACCGTCGGCGGCCCGTACACGGTGCGTGCGTATGACATCGGCGCCGTCTCGGGCGACACCGGTTATATCGCGTCGGCGGAACTGCGCCACGAGCTCGGTCAAGCCGTCAGCGGCAGCCTGCAGGCCACCGCGTTTATCGACAGTGCACGGGTGACGATCAACCACAGTGCGTGGGTCCGTGGCGAGAATGCGGCGCGGCTATCGGGTGTCGGCGCCGGCCTGGCGTGGAACGGGCCGGATGCGTGGCGCGCCAATGTGTCAATCGCGACGCCGGTGGGGGCGCAGCCTTCACTGCTGGGCAGGCAAGCGTCAGCGCGCGGGTGGGTGACGGTCAGTAAGGCGTTTTGATCGCTTTCTCCCGCGCGGTGTGAAGCTTCTTGTAGCTGTCGATCAAGCGATGATGGCGGTCCAGCCCCTCGAGCGCCATGCTGGTCGGCGTCAGCCCGAAGAAGCGTACGCTGCCGTCGACTGAACCGAGGGCCGCGTCCATGCGGGCGTCACCAAACATGCGGCGAAAGTTGTGGACGTAGTCTTCCAGCGCGAGGTCATCGTCCAGCGTTACTTCCAGCACCACATTCAGCGCCTGGTAAAACAACCGGCGCTCAGCGGTATTGTCGTTGTATTGCAGGAAAGCGCCCACCAGTTCGTGCGCCTCATCGAATCGTTTCAAGGCAAGGTTAATCAACAAACGCAATTCGAGTACCGTCAACTGGCCCCAGTCGGTGTTTTCGTCGAATTCGATGCCAATCAGCGTGGCGATGTCGCCATATTCATCGAGTTCATTATGTTCCAGGCGATCGAGCAGCGCCTCCAGCGCGTCATCGTCGAGCCGATGAATATTCAGGATATCGGCGCGGAACAGCAGCGATTTATTCGTGTTATCCCACACCAGGTCTTCGATCGGATACACCTCCGAATACCCCGGCACCAGAATCCGGCAGGCCACCGCGCCAAGCTGGTCGTACACCGCCATATACACTTCTTTATCCATCGCGTCGAGAATGGCGAGCAGGGTTGCGGCTTCTTCAGCATTTGAATTCTCGCCGTGGCCGGAGAAATCCCATTCAACAAATTCCAGGTCGGTTTTCGCACTAAAAAAGCGCCATGACACGACGCCGCTCGAATCGATAAAGTGCTCGACAAAGTTATACGGTTCAGTGACGGCTTCGCTGGCAAATGTCGGCTTCGGCAAATCGTTGAGGCCTTCAAAACTGCGACCCTGCAGTAACTCGGTCAGGCTGCGTTCGAGTGCCACTTCAAAACTCGGATGCGCGCCAAACGACGCGAATACACCGCCGGTGCGCGGATTCATCAAGGTCACGCACATGACCGGATATTGCCCGCCCAGCGATGCATCCTTGACCAGCACCGGAAAGCCCTGCGCTTCCAGTGCCGCGATACCGGCCACAATGCCCGGGTATTTCGCCAGCACGGCGGCCGGCACATCCGGCAACGCCATCTCGCCTTCGAGAATTTCGCGTTTTACGGCGCGCTCGAATATCTCGGACAGGCACTGCACCTGCGCTTCAGCCAGCGTGTTCCCGGCACTCATGCCATTGCTGGCATACAGGTTCTCAATCAGGTTTGACGGAAACCACACAGTTTCGCCATCGGAGTGCCTGACATACGGCAATGCCACGATGCCGCGCGCCACATTGCCGGAATTGGTATCGATCAGGTTCGAGCCGCGCAACTCACCTTCCGGATCATAAATATCCAGGCAATACGCATCGAGAATATCTGCAGGCACCGCATCGTCGTCGCCTGGCTGGAACCAGCGCTCTTCCGGATAGTGGACAAACGCGGCGTTGGCGATATCCTCACCCCAATATACGCCAGCATAAAAGTGGTTGTTGTTCAGACGCTCGATATATTCGCCCAACGCCGAGGCCAATGCGCTTTCCTTGGTTGCGCCTTTACCATTCGTAAAACACATCGGCGAATGGGCATCGCGCACATGCAGCGACCAGACATTCGGTACGATATTGCGCCACGAAGCAATTTCAATTTTGACGCCCCAGCTGGCCAGCATGCCGGACATATTCGCGATAGTCTGCTCCAGCGGCAGATCTTTACCCGCGATATACGTTTGCGCTCCGCCGGCCGGTTGCAGCGTCAGGAGCGCCTGCGCATCGGCATCCAGATTGGCCACTTCTTCGATGATGAATTCCGGACCGGCCTGCACCACCTTTTTGACGGTACAGCGGTCGATCGAGCGCAGGATACCCTGGCGGTCTTTATCGGAGATATCGGCTGGCAGCTCCACCTGAATCTTGAAGATTTGCTGGTAGCGGTTTTCCGGGTCAACGATATTGTTTTGCGAGAGGCGAATATTCTCGGTCGAAATTTTGCGGGTATCGCAGTACAGCTTGACAAAGTACGCCGCGCAGAGCGCCGACGAGGCCAGAAAATAATCGAACGGACCCGGCGCCGAGCCATCGCCCTTGTAACGGATCGGCTGATCGGCGATCACCGTGAAGTCGTCGAATTTGGCTTCCAGGCGGAGTTTGTCGAGAAAGTTGACCTTGATTTCCATGATAGTCCAATGCTCTTCGTATTAAGTGGCCGCTATTATCTCTCAACCCGGGGTCAGGTCTGCCAATCCGACACGAGCGCTACAATGCCGCAGGTGCTGGAACTGTCGACGCGCTTCACATGCAACTTTGTTGACGCAGAAGGCTGGGGCGTGTCTGAACGACAGACCAGACCGCAGGCTCGAAAAATACTCGCCCACCGCCCAGCGTTTCCACTTACACTAACCCCGCAACAACAAATCGCGCCCCTGTAGATGGCAAGGTTTGACCCCCGCTGATGCTTGGATGAAGCAGTCGGTGGATGGTCTTACACCTTGAATATCTCTGGGGAACCGATTCCACAATTCCAACGAATCCCGAGGATATACATGCTTACTCTTAGTCCATTCACGGCACCTCGTGTCGTCGTACTCGTCGCGACCAAAAATCGCCATGACCTGCTCGCTTCACGTTCGCTCCCCTCGATCGCCGCACAGCACCACCGCTGTGATGAATTGATCCTGGTAGACGATTCCTCAGACGAGTCTTCGCTCGATCAAGTCCGCATACTGACCGACAATCTTGGATTCCCCGTCTCGGCACTCCGCAACCGGCGCAAGCCAGGCGCTGCCGGCGCCTGGAACACGGGGCTCGATCACCTGGCGCGCCACTGTGCGGACCCGGCGCAGACCTTTGTCGCATTCCTCGATGATGACGACTGTTTCGACCCCAGCCATCTGGCCAGCTGTATCGCTGCCGCCACGAATGGCGCAACGTTGATCGCCTCGGGTTTTACGCGCGTCGTCACCGGTTTGCCGGATGAGGAAATCATGCCGCCCGCCATCCTCGACGTGGGCGCCTTCTACGTCGGCAACCCGGGTATTCAACCCAGCAATATGATGGTTCGCCTCGACCGCCTGCTAGAGGCCGGGCTGTTCGATGAGGCCCTGCGCAGTTGCACCGACCGCGATCTCCTGATCCGGCTGCTGCGCATTTCTCCGCATGACTATTCTTCCACTGGCGTGAACACTGTGCGTCATTTTGCATGCCTCGACCGGGAGCGGCTGTCGCAACCGGGGTCGCCACAGCGGCTCTCTGGTCTACACGCATTTTTCGACAAGCACATCCCACACATGACCGCAACTCAGGTGAGCGAGGCCGAGACGCGCGCGACCAGTTTGTTTGGATGGCAGCCACGTTCTGCCGAATTGGCAGCCGCGCAGGTTGTCATGTTGCCAGTCTCCCCTGCCACCAGCACCGACATTCACCTCGTCGTCGGCCTGATCACCGATCAGCAACGTCTGGGCGCCCTCGACGGCTTGATGCAGGACTTGCTCGCGCGCCAAAAGGAACCGGGGCTGGTGGGCCTGGATGTGGTCATCCTGGAAAACAGTGACACCAGCGAGACTTCCCTGATTGACGCCGCCCACCGGTGGCGCGCCCAGGGTTTGCGCGTGCACGTGATTACGCAGCAGGACCGATGCGACGCGACAACCGCCGGAGAAATACTGCCATCCGGCAGCGGGCGCTTGCCCATTGGCCCTGCGCGCACTGCGCTGCAAACCTATCTGTATCATTTCATGCAATCACGCCGCGGTGCGGTCGCGTGGATACTGGACGACGACATGCGCCTCGATCCGCTCATCGATACCGACGGAACGCCCCGGCGACAAGCCGTGCCACTGGTGCCGCAACTGGCGCAACTGCGTGCAGAGGGCGTGGACATCGCCATCGGCAACTACACCGGCGCAGCGCCATTGCCGGCAATGGCGACGGTGCGGGTACAGACTGTCGATTTGCTGGCAAGCTTGCGTTGGCTGGCGTCCCTGCCGCCCGATGCGCCACTGCCCGACCTGTCCCGAAAGAACGCCGCGATGCGGGAGGGTCGGCGTGATTTTTATTACGACTTGTCGCATAAGGAAACCGATCGTCTGGAAACGCCGTTCTGGCTGCAGCCAGCCTTTCCTGGAGAAAGCGTGGGCGCCGCATGCGGACGCCTGTGCGCCAGGCTGGATCGTATGCTCGACGGTGAGCAAGTGTTCCGCCCCCTGGTGCAGGAGGCCGCGGCGATGGCGGCGTTCACCACCAGCGCCGCGCTGCACCGCGGCGGCAATACCTTCATCTTCAACGCCAAAACGCTGGGCGCCGTGCCCAACGCCGTCCCCGACATTGGCGGCCGTGCCACCCGGCGCTCCGACATGATCTGGTCATTGCTGCAACGCACGCGGCATGGACGCAACATCGTGTCGGCGCCGATCGCCGTCTACCATGCACGGGAAACGCAGCAGGGTACCGCCGCCGAGCACGAGCGCTGCCTGGCCGACGACATCTGCGGTTTCGCCCTGTTTTCCGCGCTGCAGGACCACGCCGGCGATGCCGGGATCGACCTGGGCAGCCGTGCCGAAAAATACCGGGACGAGCGCCTGGCGGCGTTCCGGCTGTCGATGTACCGCACCCGTGGTCTGGCCAGGGAGCTGATCCGTCTGGCGCAAACGTGCAGCGCCCTGGCTGCGCACTCGACAGCGCTGACGGCCTTCGCGTACGCGCTCCTGGACCGGTTCGACGACGGGATGTTGCAGCGAACGACAGCTGCTGTCGGCAAGCTCGGCGCGCAGCAAGTCGTTGATTTTTACGGCCGTTTGCCGGCATTGATGGCGCAGCACCAGGGTTGCATGCAGTCCGCCGCGTTGATCCATCAACAACTTCGCGCGCAGCGCACGTGCAACGCCGGCGCGACGGTCCGACGCATGCTTGGTCACGCCGAATTGCGCTGGCTGGGAGACGGCGCCGAAGCGGTCGTGCTGACGGATGGCACATCGGTGTTGAAGGTGTTCGATTACTGGAAACCGTTCAATGCGGCAGACGCACGGTGCCGCCTCGGCGCGCTGGTGGAACGCTGGCCAACGAGCGCCGGCCTGTATGGCATTACCAGCTTCGTGACAAATGGCCTGGACAACATACTGACCTACCCTTTCGAAGAGAGCCTTCCCTACCTCGGCGGACACGGGCCTGGCATGGTCGACATGATGGCGGACTGTTTTGCGAACGGCCTGATTTGCCGGAACATCCACCCGAAGAACCTGCGGGTGGTCGGCACGCGCATCCGCTTGGTCGATTACGGCGGCGACCTGGTACTGGCCGGCGAAATCGACGATTTCGACGCACAGTTCAATCTGATGTGCCGCCGCGCTTATCTGTCCTGGCGGTGCTGGAACCGGGAGGATCTGGCCGACTTGCTGCGTGCCAGCCTGACAGATGAACGGCTACCCGAACTCACGGGATTTTCAACCGGCTTCATGCCAGCGGTCTGGCAGACGACCGGCCGCGTTCCAGTGCAGGATCCGGTCCTGGCAATGGCGGCGGCATTGACGTTCCGGCGCCTCCTCGATTTCGGATGTGGCAAGGGCGAGACAAGCCGCGCACTGGCCGCACTCGGACACAGCGTTGTCGCGTACGATCCCGATCCGGCGCTGGCCGGGCGGCTGAATCTTCTGGCGGCAACCAACCTGGCAACGGCGACGCAATTTGACCAGGCACTGGCGCTGGGGCCATTCGACCTGGTCATTTGCCGCCGCGTAATGTGCCTGCTCAACCATGCCGACATGACCGAGGTCGCGTCGCAACTGCGTCGCAGTGTCACGTCGGACGGTCGGGTGCTGGTAGCGCTGTGCCATCCCGGTTACGCACCGCACATTGCCACCTCCGAGGCGCGCCCAGATACACCGTCGATGGCTGCCCCCGATAGTTCCTTCAGCTACATCAAACGCCATCGCAAAAGTGGTCGCCAGCTGATCGAGTTTCACCGTCCGGAGCGCGTCCTTCGCAATGTATTGGAACGGGCCGGCTTCGCCGTCGCCAGGCGCGTAGAGCGGGCCTCGATCGATCAATTCCGGTTCGAGCCGGTGTCCGATTTGCTGGTCTACGAATGCCGTCCTGTAGATCCCCCCGACTGCACACTGCTGATCAAGGCCTGTGCCATGGAGGCTGCCACGGTGGCAGGTCAGGTGCGGCACCTGGTGCAACAGCTGGCATCGCCTCGGGGGTTCCTTGAAGTAGTCCTGGCGCTGGACACCCGGGTGGATGGCTTTTTGCGCCAGTACACTGCAGGCGATCTCGCCGCCCTGCGCTCGGAAGCGGCGACACTGCAGGCGCAAGGGTGGGTCGACGTCATCGTCGAGGCACCGTCCGACCCGGCAGACTGTGCCCGGCTCAATACAAGGTGGCTGGGCCGCAACGACCCAGCAACCCATGCTGCCAACGGGGCGCAGTTGTCAGCAGTGTTTGCCGGTTTCGAGGCATGCCGGACGACCTACGTTTTGCAGGCCGACCTTGATGTCATGGTCGGCAGAAGCGACGTCGCACATGACTACCTGCACGACATGGTGCAGGCACTGGTCGATGACGACCGCGCTGTGACCGTCGCCTTCAATATTGCGCAGGCGTCGGACCTGCCCTATTCCCCACAGGGCAAGGATGGACCGTGGCGTGTGGAAAGCAGGTTGTGCCTGCTGCAGATGGCGCGCCTGAAAACGCTGCTGCCGTTGACGATGTCGGCATCAGTGTCAGTGTCATCGAATCCCCTGCCTGCGTGGCACCGCGCGCTGGACGAGGTTGTCGGGCGCGGGCTTGCCCATTCCTTGCGTGGCGGCGACAGGCGGACCTTTTTCATTCATCCGGCCAATGACCGCAAGTCCGACTCCACCACGCTGTCCCGGATTGCTGACCGCGTGAGCACCGGCGCAATCCATGCCGGTCAGATCGGCTCCGTCAACCTGGTCGGCGCCACCGAACAGTGGCTGCGTCCGACGCGCTTCGAACCGTATATTTTCATCATTTCTGGCCGCAACGTGGCGCCCGGGCGGTTTCAGCGTTGCCTCGATTCGGTGCTGCGGCAAGGAAGGACGGACTGGGGCGCGGTCGTGATCGACGACGCATCTCACCCTGCCTGGTCGGAGACGCAGCGCGCATTGTGCAGCACGCACGCTTCCCGCATCACGTTCGTCAGCAATTCCCGCCGGCGTGGACTCCTCGCCAACACGGTGGAAGCCATCCGGCGCCATTGCGGTTCGCCGGACTCCGTGATGATCACGCTCGACGCCGACGATAGCCTGATTGGCACCGACGTTCTCGACATACTGGACGCGGCTTATGCCGACGGTGCGGACCTTACCGTGGGCTCGATGTGCCGGACCGACAAGCAGGCCAGCTATCCTGTCTGTTTTGATCAACCCCGCAACCAGCGCGGAGGCAATGTGTGGCAACACCTGCGCAGTTTCAAAAAATCCCTGTTCGAGGACGTTCCCGACGACTACCTGCGTCTTAACGGCGATTATGTCGAGCTTGCCAGCGACTGGGCACTCATGTTGCCAATGGCCGAACTCGCCATATCGCCACGCTGGATCAATCTCCCGCTTTACCTGCACGAACCGGGCGGCACCCGCGATCCGGCCACCACGCGCCAGCGCGAACTGGTTATTGCAGCGCTGATCGCGCGCGCACCTTTGCAGCGCGGCACGCCATGCGAGGTGGTGGCATGAGCGCCCCTGTCATGCGCACCATGCGGCCCTGCATTGCAATTGTCGGCGATGCGCGGGTGGCACACGACCATCCGCGCTGGAAGCTGGCCGAGGCGATCGGCCGCGGGCTGGTCGATGCCGGCTACCGCGTCGTTACAGGTGGCATGGGCGGCGTGATGGAGGCCGCGCACCGAGGCGCGCGCAGTTCGTCGAACTGGTTCGACGGGGCGGGCATCGGCATCTTGCCGGGCTCCGACATCAGCCAGGCCAATGCTTATGTCGACATCGCGATACCGACCGGGCTCGACCACGCACGCAATGCGATCGTGGCCCACTCGGCGGCGGTCATTGCCATTGGCGGCGGGGCAGGCACGCTGTCGGAAATGGCGCTGGCATGGACCTATCGTCGTCTCGTCATTGGGTTGCTGTGTGGCGGTTCGAGCGAATTGTTGGCAGGAGGCCGCGTCGATGAACGGGAGCGTTATCCCGAGATTCTGGATGATCAGGTCTTTGCCGCCGACAGTGCATCCCAGGCGCTGGCGCTGCTACAGCGCTGGCTGCCTGCATACAACAAGGTGCATGCGAAAATTACGGCGGCGCCTTCCGACGGCAAAATCTAGCCGCCCGACCCTGTTCACAAGGCCGAGGTCGTATCGAAATGGCTGCCATGACCTCTGGGTTTGCGGTCAGTCACCCGCGACGAAATAGTCCATCCGCCAGCCGCTTTGCGTCTTCTTGAAACCGGCGCGGTAATTTACGCCGGCATTGACAGGACATTGGACATATTCCTCGTGCATACCGCATCGCGCCGCAGTGACGCGGGCGAGTTGACGCAGCATATCCGGGTCGGACTTCCAGGCTGCCAGCGCTTCCGGCACACTGCCATCGCCGCCAAAGCTCGAGGTGAATTCTGCCGCCATTAACTTGCTGAGCGCGTCAATATGCCGATGCGCTGCCGCGTTATGCACCTCCGCGATCAAACGGCCGACCTCGGCAGGGACAGGCTTGTCAGCAGCGACCGCGCCATCGGCAATCAAGGAAAGGGCGATGGCAAACGCGGACAGATGGTCATGGCGCATGATGCTCCTGACGTCAAATGTGCAGCTCATCAAAGGGCGTAACCACCCTCACCCAAACAGCCGCAAGTACAGGCTGGCGTACCACAGCAGCGGCACGACGAGTACCACTGCCACCAGTGTGCGCAGCACCACGGTGGCGGTGGTCCGCTCGTCGATGCGCCGCTTCGTCAGAACCCATGACCATAGCGCGCCCGTGCCGCCCAGGACGAGCGTCGTCGCATAGCCGAACAGCAGCAACGCAATCAGCAGGAACGCATCGTTTGCGGCGCCCTGCCCGGGATGGCTTTGCGCGGCGCTGATGACAGCAATCGCGTAGGCCGCGGCCAGCGCCATCGGCGCGACGCCGATGAACATCAAAAAATGTGTAGCACGTAATTTGCGGCATGCTGACATCATTGCGTCCTTTTTTGCGGAAATGGCGCTGAAGAAGCGATCGCATCATCCACAGCAGGATAACCCGATATCCCGCGTCCGAGAAAAGATCGTCAAAGTATGTGGCGCTACGGAACTGCTGCCAGCGCCTTCAGTGCTGGAACAACCGCCAACCCAGGGTCAGGTCTGCCAATCCGACACGAACTCTGCTTTACCGCGCGGGACAGGCTATTTTCGCCCGTTCCCCGTTCCACCCAAACTAATTTCTGCGCAATGCTCAGGCCGTGTACGAATGGCAGACCTGACCCCGGGTGGGGGTTTGCCCTACCAGGTGTAACCGGCCTTCAGGTAAAAGTACCGCCCGTTGAACCCGTTTGGCGCCCACACGCTGTACGGCTGCGTGCCATTGACATTCAGGTTTGCCAGCGTCGTCACCTGCGCAGGATAGCGGTTGGTGACGTTGTCGATACCGGCCGTCAGGCGCCACTGGCTGGCAACGCGCATGCTGGCCGACAGGTCGAGCACCCATTGCGGATCGTAGCTCTGGTCCAGCGTCGCATCGTTCTGTGGCACCGTGAACTTGCCATAGCGCGTGACGACCGCATGTCCAGCGAGTGGGCCACGCGTGACATCGCCGGTGAGGCTCAGCTTGTCCTTTGGCGAGCCGACCGTCAGGCGGTTGATGCTCTGACGATCGACCAGCACCAGGTTCTGCGCGGCCAGTACGCCCGGCGTGGCGGCCACGTGCAGCACTTCGTTGTCGTTGTGGTTGTACGCCAACGTCAGGTCAGCGCGCGTACCTTGCGGCAAGTTCAGGCGGTAGGTGCTGACGATGTCGACGCCCTTGGTGCGCGTGTCGATCGCGTTGGTGAAGTAACGCGCGGCGCCCACGTTTACGCCCTGCGCGACCAGCGCACTGGCCAGCGCCGGTGCGTTGGCCAGTTGCAAATTCGACGAAAACACGATGCGGTTGTCGATATCGATGCGGTACAGGTCGACGCTCGTCGTCCAGTTGCGCGTTGGCTGCCATTGCGCGCCGATGCTCAAATTACGCGCCCGCTCAGGCTTCAGCGCCCGTGCGCCAAGTGCGGTGGCGGCAGCGCTGCCGACCGGGAAGGTACCGGTTTCCACCAGCGTGCTGGTGCCATTGACCAGCAGCGAGTTGGTGGTGGTGATGGTGTAGAACTCCTGCGCCAGCGACGGTGCGCGGAAGCCGTTCGATGCCGTGCCGCGCACTGCGAACGTCGGCGTGAAGGCATAACGTGCCGAGGCCTTGGCCGAATTGGTGTTGCCGAAATCGCTGTAATGCTCATGGCGCACGGCGAGCGCGCCCGACAATTCTTTCGTGATATCGCCTTCCAGGTTCAGGTACAGCGACTGGTTGTTGCGGCTGTTCTTGCCGGCGTTTTCCGGACGGAAGCCCGAGTAACCCTGCGCACCGGAACCGACATACGAATTCGCTTCGCCAGCGCCAATTTCATACGATTCATAGCGCGCTTCGGCGCCCACAGCCACGGTCAAGGGACCGCTCATGAACGCCACTGGAAAATCGCGCGCCACATCCAGGTTTGCCAGTTCCTGGGTGGACGTCAGCTCACCGGCATAAAAACTGGTCGGGCTGGCCGCGCCCAGGCTGTAGTTGGCGGTGTTGTCGACGTCCAGCGTAAAGCGGTTGCGGCCGTAGTTCAGGCTCGCGTCCCAGCGCCAGCCTGCCAGTTCACCGCGCAGGCCGGTGACCAGCGACGAGTCGACCGATTTGCTGTCTTCCAGCGGCTGGAAGCCATTTGGATAGAGGCTGGTGCGCAGCGTGCTGCGGGTGTTGTCGGTGTAAGCGGTACGGAAGGTTGCCGCTGACGAGGTCTTGCGTTCGCCATAGTTCGCAAAAGCGTACCAGTCAATGTCGTCATTGATCTTGAACTGGCTGTTGACGAACAACGAGCGCGGGCGGCTGTCCGGGTCGCCATAACGTTGCGTCACCGTGCCCTGGCGCGTGCCGGCGGACGCGCGCGGATCGGCGAATGCCCGGTTGGTGTAGTCGCGGTTGGCGGCTTCGATGGCAACGCGTACCCAGCCGTTGTCGCCCAGCTTGAAGCCGGTCGAGCCGCGCACGGTGCTCTGCGCGCCGTCGCCCTTGTCGTACTGGCCATAGCCGACTTCGGCATCGCCGCCGTCAGCGCCTTTTTTCAGGATGATATTGATGACGCCGGCAATGGCGTCGGAACCGTATTGCGCCGCGGCGCCGTCGCGCAGCACTTCGACGCGCTCGATCGCGGCCAGCGGAATGGCGTTCAGGTCGACCGGGGCCGAGCCGCGTCCAAGCGTGCCATTGACATTCACCACGGCCGAGCTGTGGCGGCGCTTGCCGTTCACCAGCACCAGCGTCTGGTCGGGCGACAGGCCGCGCAACTGCGCCGGGCGCACCGCATCGCTGGCGTCGGCACCGCTCGGGCGCGCAAAGTTCATCGATGGCAGCAGGCGCGACAGCACGGTGGCCAGTTCGCCGGACCCGGTGCTGGTCAGTTCCTTGCTGCCGATGACATCGACCGGCGACTCCGAATCGAGCGAACGGCGGTTCACCGCGCGCGTGCCCGTCACGACGACGGTGGCCGGCTCGGCAGCTTCCTGCTGCGGGGCACTTTGCGCGTGCGCGGCCAGTGGGGACAGTGCGGCGATCAGGCCGAAGACGAGGACGGCGCGGGCCGGGTTGGCGCGGTGATGTTTGACGCTCATGGTTTCTTTCCGTGTGCTTGACTGTGGCTCGGCAGTACCGTGACTGCCGAAGGGGACGCAAGATTAACAGGGACGCAATGCCGTTGCCAATAACGATTTCACCTATGCTTATGCCAATCCGGCAATCAACCACCCTGGAAAATAGTCGTGTGCCCACCCTCCCCATTCAGCGGAACCATGTAATATTGATAAAAACTAAAGACCTTGTTGACGACACCAATGAATTTTGACGAGAACAGCATTTACACGCTGATGCACGGCGACCATGGCGACCCTTTTGCCGTTCTTGGGCCCCACGCGGAAGATGGCGCGTGGATAGTACGGGCACTGCTGCCGGGTGCCGTCAGCGTTGAAATCGTGCAAGGCACCACGATCCTGGCCGGCCTCGCGCGGCAAGGCGACAGTGACGTTTTTGCCGGGTCGGTACCGGGTCCGGTGCAATACCAGTTGCGCGTCGACTGGGGCACCCACCAGCAAACCATCGACGATCCCTACCGCTTTGCGCCAGTCCTGGGCGAGCTCGACCTGTGGCTGCTGGCCGAAGGCACGCACTACCGGCCCTACGAAAAGCTCGGGGCGCACCTGCTCGAACACGATGGCGTCCACGGTGTCAACTTTGCCGTGTGGGCGCCAAATGCACAGCGCGTCTCAGTGGTCGGCAATTTCAATCACTGGGACGGCCGCCGCCACGTCATGCGCAAGCGCGGTCCCTCGGGCATCTGGGAAATTTTTCTTCCCGGCGTGGTCGCCGGCGACCTCTACAAATTTGAAATCAAGACACAGGCGGGCGAGCTGCTGCGCAAGGCCGATCCGTACGCGTTCCGTGCCGAGCTGCGGCCCGATACGGCTTCCGTGGTCGCAGCGTTGCCGCCAGTCGCGCCCATCTCGGACGAACGCCGGCACGCGAACGGTCTGACCAGCCCCATCAGTATTTACGAAGTGCACCTCGGCTCGTGGC
>JALYUM010000062.1 GCA_030853745.1 Pseudomonadota bacterium
ATCGAAAACACACCGGCTCGCAAAACGATGTACTGGCCGAGTGCCAGGCCCGAATGGAGCAGGAACAGATCGACCAGCGGCTGGTAGGCAATAAATAGCTGGACCATTCAGCGCCCCCGCATCGCGCCGGCTTCCGGTTTGCCGAGCAGACCACGAGGCCGAAACAGCAGTATCAGAAAGAGCAACGAGAAGATGATGGTGTCGGTCAGGCCCGACGGCAGATAAGCCACTGTCATGGTCTGCATCATCCCGAGCAACAGCCCCGCCAGCAAGGCCCCCGGAATGCTGCCGAGCCCGCCCAGAATGACGACCACGAATCCGCGCAGCAGATAGGGTTCGCCCATGACGAAGTGAATACTGTTGAACGCGAGACCCACCAGCACACCGGCGGCGCCGGCCAGCGCACCGGACACGAAGAAGGTCTGAAAGTAGACGAAATTCGGATTGACGCCGACCAGCGTGGCGGCGCGCTCGTTGCCCGCCACCGCCCGTATCTGACGTCCATAGGCGGTACGGTAAAGGTAGGCCGTCAGCCCGACCACCAATATTGCGGCACAGGCCGCCATAACGAGTTGCAGCGCGGACACACGCAGGCCAAAAAACTCAAAAATGACCACCGGCACGGTCTCGAACGGGAACCGCATGATTTGCGTGTGCGATATTTTCTGCGCGAGCGCCATGATCGCCAGACTGGCGCCGATCGACGTGATGATGGCGCCAAATTCAAGCTCGGCCAGGCCGCTTTTGCGTAACTTGCGGAAGGCGCCGAATTCGATCAGCACCGACAGCAGCCCGCTACCCAGCATCGCCAACAGGAAACCGGCCCAAAGCGGCCAGCCACCGAGCACCGCGTACAACGCAATGAATGCACCGGTCATGAACACGGAGCCGTGCGCGAGGTTGAGCACCTGGTGGATGCCGAATACCAGCGTGAATCCGATCGCGAACAGGGCGTACACGCCACCCACGATCAGACCGTTGAGCAATTGCTGGGCAATCATGCGCGGGCTCTCTTCGGAGATGCGCGATGTCCGACCGTGGCGGCAGCCCTCACTTGACCGGGGCCTCGCGCGGCAGCAGAGCCAACAGCGCGCGCGATGCGCCGCCGTCGACCACCAGCTGGTGTCCGTTGACATAACTGGCCGCATCCGAGCCCAGAAAGACGACTGCCTCCGCAATGTCGGCTGCGGTGCCCAGGCGGCGCGTCGGCACCGCCTTTTCACGCAAATCGCGCACCGCCTGATTGGCAAAAAATGGTGCGGACAGGCCGGCATCGATGAACCCCGGCGCGACCGAGTTGACCCGCAGGCCCAGCGGGCCCCACTCGACCGCCATCAGTTCTGTGAGCGCGGCAAGCCCCGATTTGGACGCCGGATACGCACCACTGAGGGGGGCCGGGCTGATGCCATTGATGGAGGTCACATTGACGATGCAGCCGGAGCCGCGCACCAGCATGCGCCTTGCAGCGGCGCGACTGACGATGAATCCGCTGGTCAGGTTGACGTCGAGCACGCGCCGGAAGTCTGCCAGCGTCTGATCGATCAAGGGCGCGAAGCGCGCGATACCGGCGCAGTTCACGACCAGATCCGGGACCGAGCCGATTTGCTGTATCGCCGTATCGAACGCAGCCTCGACCGAAGCCTCGTCGGTGACGTCGCATTGCAGGCCGATAGCACCCGCAAGGGCTGCTGCATGCTCCTTGACCCGCCTGTCGTCCTGATCAACCAGACACACGCGGTAGCCGGACGCCGCGGCACGCAAACCAATGGCCGCGCCGATATCGCCGCCTCCGCCCGTGACAAATGCATGTTTCATGGGTTACTTCCGGTATTCACGTCAACTGGCCGCGCAAGCCCACCGGTTCTATTGACTGGAGCGGTGGGCGGGGATACATTCATCGAAATCGATTCAATTGATTTGGATATAAATTAAATCCTACCATTTCCAGCAATTCGAAACCATGGGGGTTAGCGAGGAGACTATGAAAAATTGTTGCATCGAGGGCAAAGCATGGAGACACAAGCAATGAAAAGTACAGGCCTTTCCAGCGCTGCAGTCATCGATGTGCACGCGCATATCGTGATCGCCCAGACCATTGGTGCCGCTGGCGACTATGGCCCTTTCTTGGGCCACAACCCGGACGGCTCGCCTTTTTTCCAGGTCGGCGAGAACTACCGTCTCAACGGTGTGCGATATGTGGGCAGTCCGTTCATGGATGTCGATGTGCGCTTGCGGCGCATGGCCGAACGCGGCATTGACTTCCAGCTGGTGTCACCCAATCCACTGACCTATCTGCATTTCATACCGGCCGATGAGGCCACGCGCTTTTGCCGCGTGCACAACGACGCGGTAGCCGCCACCGTGCAGGCGCATCCGGACAAGCTGGCGGGTCTTGCGGCCTTGCCCTTGCAGTCGCCACAGGCCGCAGTGGTGGAATTGCGCCGCGCGGTGACCGAGCTCGGTCTGTCTGGCGCCGCCTTCGGTACCGACGCGCGGCTGCCGCTGGACGACGCGGCGCTGGACCCGCTGTATGCCGAAGCGGTTCGGCTCGATGTGCCGCTGTTCATCCATCCCGGTCCGGCCGGTATCGACGGTCCGGCAGGGGATCCGGCGCTCAAGCGTTTCGAACTCGACATCATCGCCGGCTTCGCGGCACAGGAGACCCTGGCGGTTGCTACACTGATCTACGGCGGAGTGCTCGACCGCCATCCGGGTCTGGACATCTGTCTGAGCCACGGCGGCGGCGGCACGGTGCTGCTGGTGGGTCGCATGGCCAAAGGTGCGCGTAAGCGTTCGTGGGCGCCGGCCAACCTGCGTGCCGAAGGCGCATTCGAAGAACACCTCAAACGATTGTGGTTCGATACCCATGTCGATCACCCGCTGATCCTTCCGCTGCTGGCAGCTGTGGTCGGGCGTGAGCATCTGGTGTACGGCACCAACTTCGCGGGCTGGGACGAACCTGACGCAGGCGGCGAAGACGCGCATGCCACGGTTCCGGCAGATCTTGCCGACAACGCGCGGCGCCTGTTGCGCGCGCAGCGTCGGGCCTGAGCGTCATCGACGCGGCCCGGGAGACTTTATGGACGATGCTTTTCTGCTTGAACACGGTACGGTCATCGATGGCGCCGGTGGTGCGCCGTTCGTCTCTGCCGTACTGGTAGAGGGCGACTCCATCGTCGCGCTGGGCGAGGACGCTCTGATGCGCGTGCAGCACCTGCAGCACGCCCGCCGTATCGACGTATCCGGTATGACGGTCATGCCGGGCCTGATCGACGCGCATTGCCATCTGTCGTTCGACGACGCCGCGTCCAACCCCGAAATTTTCTACCTGCGCCGCAATGCCTTGTCGGCCTTGGTGGCAGCCTATAACGCCAAAAAGCTTTTGCGCGCGGGGGTCACCGGCATTCTCGACCCCGACTCGGTGTTCGAGAACATGGTCGATGTGCGTGACGCGATAGAGGCGGGGGTGGCCGAGGGTCCACGGATTTCCTGCGGTTGCTACGCCCTGATCACCGGCGCCGGTGGCACGGCGGGGCGGCTTATCAACGATACCGGTGTGACCGGTTACTACAAGGTCGTCCGGGGCAAGGACGAAATCGTGGCCGAGGTGCGGCGACAGGCCAAGGTCGGGGCGGACTGGATCAAGGTGCACGTGTCGGGAATCGTGCCGCGCTACGCACATCTGGGCGAGCAGTGCAGCTGGACGCAGGAAGAGCTGGATTTGATTTGCGAGCTGGCCCATGATATGGGCGTGCCCGTCATGGGACATTGCCGCGGCACGGCGTCTACATATCGCGCGACCAAGGCCGGCGTAGACCTGATTTTTCACGGCACGGGCATGGACGAACGCACCTGCGAGCTCGTGATTGACCGCAAGATTCCGGTCTGCCCGACGTTTACCTTTCAGGCCAACATGCTCGACTATGGGC
>JALYUM010000091.1 GCA_030853745.1 Pseudomonadota bacterium
GGGTTGCGAGGCAATCCCTTATGAGGGCGATGTTTCAATCCTTGCCAGGCAGCCAACGCCAACAAGTGTGCTGGAATGGCGCGACGCCCCGATGTGGATCGAGCGTGGCGATATGCCCGCGCAGCGCGCTCGCAAGGCCGACGCCATTTCTACTTCCTGCGCCGATGCAATCCTGGTCGGATTCGTATGCGACGCTCTCGGCGCTGGTTACTTCTACCCTGCCAAGCCGAACGATCAAGCCAACCTCACCGGCTCTGTCTTGCGCTCAATGTATTCGAGCAACGACGCCACATGGCGAACTCCATTCTGGTGCGCGGACGCGGAAGGCGCGTGGGAGTTCAGGCCGCACACCGCCGCACAGATTCAACACGTCGGCGATTGCGCGGTGGTCGCCCGACTCAAGTGCATGGGCATCAATGAGCAGCTGCAGGCGCAACTTGCCGCTGCCACGACAGCAGCCGAAATTGCAGCAATCCACTGGCCCGAATAGGAACTTATGCAAAACCCAAAATTCATCTCGGACAATGCCGCTGACCGGGCAACAATCACCGTCACGCCGATCGTGCCGGGCATGTCCGCTGCAGCGATGCAAGACGACATTTACGCGCATGTCTGCCGCTCTACCGGCACGCAGATGACTATCGTCCTGACATGGCCCTCGCCTGAAATGGTCGGCGGCGTGCACGAGGCATGGAGCAACCTCTCCCCCTCTGCAATGAAACAAGTCATTGGCTTCGCCGATGCGGCTGGCGCGAACAAGGTGCTCGACACTGGCCTCCAGTTGGCATGTCCTTGGCCCGCAAAGAAACTGCGCGGTAAGCGCTGGACCCCTGCCCTCGCTGCCAGTGCCTATGCCTTTGGCGGTGGTTCGCATGGCCGCGCATGGTTCACCAACACGCTGGTGCGGCGCCTTGAGATCAGGCTGAGCGACCCGGCCAACCTGCAGGGCTACATCGAAGTCGCGCGAATGTACGCTGGGGAATGCTGGTCCCCGGCAGTCGGCGCCGATTACAACCCATCCCTGACGCCTGGCGGCACCAGCACGGCTTTCCGCGACGGATCTGGCGCCAGGCGGTCGACCCGCGGTACCAAGTTCAATTCGATGTCTCTCGCGCTGAGCAACTTCGAAGAGACAGATCGCGCTGCGTTCTGGGAAATGGCAGCGGGGAATAGTATCGACGGCCCCCTGATTGCCGCGCTGTACCCGAACCACCCGCAAAGTACGCTCGAGCGCGACCATCAAATGTACTGTGCGTTCGCATCGCCGTCAGGCGTTCGACGCCCGAATCTCCGCTACCACGCGGCAACACTGGATCTGGAGTCAATATGAAAGAACGCCGGAAAATCAATAGTCAGCGGGACGGATCGATGTTCCGCATCTACATCGGTGGGTTGGCCATCATCGCGCTGTACATGAGCATCCAAGTACCCAACTCGCTTTCAAACTTGGTAGCCGCGACGAACGATGGCGCCATGTTGATCTGGTTGCAGGCAATACTTGGCGGCTGCGCGATCGTCGACGCGATCGTGAATGACTTATTACCGGCGCAATGGCATTGGCGCCTTGCGCTGCGGCAGCGCCATTACATCATGGTTGGTATGGCTTTCTGTTTTCTCACTCAAATCTTCAGCGCCTTTTGGCAGGACCGGCTTTCCGGGCTCGAAGCGTATTACACCTGGAACGCGCTGATGATCATGGTCGCCGCCTTCCCCGATGCCCAACAACGACTGAAGGACGTGACATGCCAGACAGCAAACAACTCTTGAAATTTAGCTGGATGCTGCTGGCTATGTGCTTTTCCATGAGCGCCGTTGCCGCGCAAACGGTTTTCGTCACGGATCTGTCCGTGATCCCGCTTGGCACTGTCGCGCTGGCAGTTGTGATCTCGGTCGTGGGTGGCATGGCGTCGACGCTGGCAAAGATTTCCAGTCCGCGCATCAAGATCGAAAACCTGTGGATGGTGGTGATGTCCGACATGGCCAGCTCGATCGTCGGAGGGCTGATCGCCTTTTTCCTGGCTGCGGCTGCCGAACGCCCGCCTTTCCAGGCTGCGGTTGCCATCCTGGTCGCAGGTCTGACTGGTGCCATCGGCCTGAAAAAATATTTCCCAGTTGGGATATCTGAAGTCGGCACCCGTGCTGGCGAACCTGGAGCAACGGAGGCACCTAAATGAACTTGAGCCCACATTTCACCCTCGACGAACTGGTCGAGTCGCAAACCGCAGTCCGCAAGGGCATCGACAACACGCCAGCGCCGGAGGTAGTAGCCAGGTTGACGCGTGTTGCTGCGCTGTTGGAACAGATCCGCGCGCTGGTAGGCGGTCCTGTCGCTGTGTCGAGTGGCTACCGCTGCCCGGCGTTGAACAAAGCCATTGGCGGGGCCGCCAACAGCGCGCACGTGCTGGGCCTGGCCGCTGACATCTCCGCGCCAGGCATGACGCCCAAGGCGCTGGCCAAGCTGATCCAGCGCGCCGGCCTGGCGTTTGACCAGCTGATCTATGAGGGCACGTGGGTGCACGTCGGCTTGTCGGCCAGTGCACCGAGGCGCCAGGTGTTGACTGCTACGTTCGTCGGCGGCCGAGCCAGTTATTCGGTCGGCATCGTATGAGTATTGTGGCGGCGCTGTCGCCGTACAAGCTGGTGGCCGAGATCATTGTGTTCGGCTTGCTGGCTGCGGGCACCCTGATCGGCGTCCACATGTTCCTCGAGCATGAGCGAGACATCGGCCGGGCTGAAGTGCAGGACCGGTGGGATAAGCAGATAGCCAAGGATGAAAAGCTCGCGCGCGAGCGCACCAGCGAACTGGCAGCCCAGCGTGACAATGCTGTAACGGACGGGACAAAACGTGAAGAAACAATTCAAAAACTGGCAACTGCTAATGCTGCCGCTTCTGGCGGCCTGCGAGACGCCGTTGCCAAGATCAATGGCGACGTGCCCAACTATTCCAGCGATGCCTTACGTGCGCTCACCAGCACCTACGGGCAGCTACTTGCAGAGTGCGTCGGACGACGCACAGAAGTGGCAGTTGAAGCTGAGCGACTCAACTCCGAAAAGCGAACCTTGATGGAGGCATGGCCAACCAGTCCGACGAAATCGCCAAGTAACTAAGACGGCGGTTCGGACTATCCTTGTTGAACTGGGATTGTTTTAGTTCTTTGGTTCTCCGGAATAAGTGGTGTAAAGCGGGCTCATGTGTTAGCCTGTAAATCCGGAATAAGTGGTGTAAAAAGGATTGCATGATGAGCCTTGAGTATGTGATTTCGGCCAGCTACGGGAACGACAGCATGGCCTTGATGCAGTGGGCGTTTGAACGCAGATTGAAGAACGTCACGGTTGCCTACTGCGACACTGGTTGGTCGGCCCCAGGCTGGAATGTTCGGGTTCTGGAGGGTGAGGCTCATGCCAAGCGCTTCGGCTTCAATGTGGTGCGACTGCAAAGCATGGGCATGGAAGCCCTTGTAAGGATGAAGAAGGGGTTCCCTGGCAACGGGCAACAGTTCTGCACGGCTTGGTTGAAAGGCCTGCCGTTCCTCACCTGGATTGATGAGGTCGACCCGGACCGAACTGCCATCATCATGATTGGGAAGCGCAGGGCCGAGAGCGAGGCCCGTAAAGACACTCCCGAGTTCATAGAGGCCAGCGAATACCACGGCGATAGGAAGGTGTGGCATTCGCTCTACCTCCACGCCGATAAGGAGCGCAACGCACTGCTGGCGCGCATGGGGGTACCGGTACTGCCGCACCGAAGCAAGGAGTGCAGCCCTTGTGTTAATGCCAACCGTAACGACCTGCGGAGCCTGGCGGAGGAGCGCATTGAGTGCGTCGAATCGCTTGAGGGTGAAGTTGGCCAGCCCATGTTCAGGGAGGCGAAACGTGGTGCAAAAGGCATCAGGCAAGTAGTTACTTGGGCGAAATACTCTCCCGGCCAGTACAATCCCGCCATGGACGATATCTTTGAAGACGAGGGTTGCGGCTCCCCATTTGGCTGTGGACTATGACCGACATCTTGCAACTCCCTGGCTGGAAGGTGTCCAAGACCTCCAGCCAGGGCGAACACCTCGTTATTGAAGCCGAGTACACCGCTCATCCCGATTCCTGCCAAGTGTGCGGCCTGGTAGGAGCCCTCTACCGCCACGGCCCACGAACCATCACGTTCCTCGACAGCCCTGTCAGGGGCATGCCGAGCCGACTGCTGGCCAAGGTCCAGCGGTACAAGTGTAAGGATTGCAGTGGAACGTTCTTGCAGCCCTTGGTCGGCATCGACACGGAGCGCAGGATGACCGAACGCTGTCTGGCCTACATCGAGCAGCAGTGCCTTCGAGATACCTTCCAGCGGGTGTCTGAGCACCTTGGCTGCGACGAGAAGACGGTCCGGAACGTGGCCGGCGACTACATCGAGGCCATGGGAGCCGAGTACAAGCCTTACCTGCCCGAGTGGATTGGGCTGGATGAGACGCACTTGAACAAGATTTTCCGGGGCATCATCACCGACATCGGCAACAGCCGGCCGGTAGACCTGCTGCCCACCCGCGACAAGGGCGCCTTGATACGCTGGTTTAGCCAGTTCCCCGACCGGAGCCATGTGAAGGGCCTTGCCATCGACATGTGGGTTCCGTACCGCGACGTGGCGGGCCTGGTGTTCAAGGACCTGCCCGTCGTCATCGACCGCTTCCACGTGGTCAAGAAGGCCAACGAAAGCATCGAGCGCACCCGCATCCGCTTGGGCAAGGACCAGAAGGCTGCGGTCCGCAAGGGATGGATGCGCAGCAAGGCCCTGCTGAGACTGCGCAACCGCGACCTGAGCGACAAGCAGCGGTTCAACCTGGATATGTGGCTCGCCAATGAACCCGAGGTTGCTGCCGCCTACCAACTCAAGGAGCGGCTGTTCGACATCTACACCCTGCCCAAGGACGCCGCCATCAAGGATTACGACAGCTTCGCTGGTGACGTTCCGGACAGCCTCAAAGTGGACTTCAAAGACCTGCTCTCCGCTATGAAGAACTGGCGGAAGGAGATTCTGAACTACTTCGACTACCCCATCACGAACGCCTACACCGAGGGCGTCAACGGGGTTGCCAAGGTCATGAACAGGATGGGCCGGGGCTACTCGTTCGAGGTCATCCGGGCCCGGCTGCTGTTCAACAACCGGGAACCGTCCAAGCGACAACTCCGGGCGAAGCGTGCCGCCCAAGCTGCTATGGCGAGCACATACCGCTGCTTTTCGTGCAACGGGCTGTTTCAGGCTGATGAGCTGTTTGATGACCCCGACCACATCAAGGCGTATTCCACGGACGGCGTCGTCATGGAAAACGGCCTGGTCCTGTGCGCCGTGTGCAACACCCGATTCCACCATGATGAGGGATTCATTCATGAGTTGCTTTCCACCGAGTAATCCGGATAGCCGAAAAAACATGGCTTTAAGTGACCGAGTTGCGCAGGCATTGATTCATTACGACAATAAAAAATATGATAGTTGTTTGCTTGAGCTATGCACGGCGGTCGAGCTAACAGCAAAGAAAAAGTGGCCACAAGATAATCAGGTCGGCAGCCGCTTCAAGGCATTCTTCCATGAATATCGACATTTCATCATCTTCGGAGCTTTTGGATGGCGCATGGTTCCGTTCGACGACTTAAAAATTAGTGAGGCTGATGCAACTTTAGCTAAGCTGTTGTACAACCGGATGCGAACTGCTGTTGTCCATGATGGAACCATCGATGACGGGTTATTCCTGGTCGATGAAGGAATTGTTATCGCAGATCGCTTTGGCATCGGCCGGGAATTCATTCTGGCCCTGATCATTGCAGTTGTTGGTGATCCGGTTAACAGCGGAGAGCAATTTAGTGTTCCTGTACGAAGCTTGCAGATTGGTGCGGTACCAATTCCCTTAGTTGACGCATGGGGTCAATTTCCTGCTCTCGACCAATGGTTAAAGGCACAGGCCAAGAGCCGGAAAAACAGCTAGGTTTGACTTGAGGTGTGGTTGGCGGTTCTCACCTTTGCGCGTCGTGGTTAGGGCTACTTGGCGTCGCGCGTAGCGATTCGAGGTAGTCAGCCCAGCGCTGCATCATGTCCCTGCGCGCAGGCAAGTGCGCAGTCCTATTGTAGGCACGGCCGTGTACGTCCTTCACCTTGTGCGCCAGCTGGTGCTCGATCAGGTCCACGCGCTCGCACAGAACCTCATCCATGATCGTGCGCGCGGTCGCTCGAAAGCCGTGTCCAGTCGCAATCTCCTGTTCATATCCCATCAGCCGCAGCGCCGCGTTCACTGCACCGTCGCTCAGCGGCGATTTGATGCTCCTAATGCTGGGGAAAACGTACTTAGAAACCCCTGATAGCGGCTGAATCCAGCGCAGGACCTCGACAGCCTGGCGCGCCAAGGGCACGATATGGTCGCTGTCCATCTTCATTCGTGCTGCCGGGATGCGCCATTCTGCCCCGTCTAGGTCGAACTCATCCCATTCGGCGCCGCGCAGCTCACCAGGTCGCACAAACACCAATGGTGCTAGGCGCAGCGCGCCGACGACGGAATAGGATCCCTCGTATTTATCGATCTTGCGCAACAGCTTGCCCAGCTCGGCAGGCTCCGTGATCGCCGCGTAGTGCTTGGTAACCGGTTTTTCGAGCGCACCGCGCAGTCCGCTCGTTACATCAACCTCGACCAGCGTGGCTGCAATCGCGTAGCGGCAGATACGGCTGCAGTATTGAAGTACCCTGTGTGAAGTCTCGATAGAGCCCCGACTTTCAGCACGCTGTGCAACAGCCAGCACATCCCGCGGGCGCAGGTCAGCGATCGCTGTATCACCAATCAGTGGCAAGATGTCGTTGTCAAGCCAGCCTCGATGTTTCTGAATAGTTTTCGGCTTCAGTGTCTTGGCGTCTTTGGCGGCGAATTCCTCAGCAACGGCTCTGAATGTGTACTTCGCCTCTGGCGCCAGCGCGCGCTTCGCCTCTTGCTTGAGGGCGGCCGGGTCGACGCCGGTAGCCAACAAGGCTCGGGCTTCGGCACGCGTAGCGCGGGCGGCCGCGAGCGACACCTCCGGATACACGCCCAGGGCCAAGGTCTTGTGCTTACCTTCGAAACGGTAGTCCATGCGCCAGTATTTGCCGGCTGCTTTGACCCGTAGATACATTCCCAGCCCATCAGCGTGCTTGTCGCCGGCAGGCTTCCCGCTGTGCTGCAGCTTTCGAATTGCGATGTCGGTCAGTGCCATATTACCTCTGTGCGGGTACCTGAAAGACACCAATTCTACAGATACCCACAGAAGTACCCGGAAATTTCCTTGCTTGCATAGGTCAAAAGCAAACCGTATGAAACAACAAAAAACCCGCGCCTCCTATGGGGAGGGCGGGTTTTGGGGTTTCAGCGAACATCGTGAAACAGAGTACTGGTGCCGCTTGCCGGAATCGAACTGGCGACCTTTTCATTACGAATGAACTGCTCTACCAACTGAGCTAAAGCGGCGAAGAGCCGTATTCTAGCAAAGAACCGGGGGAACTTGCTAGTGCGAATCGGGGGTTCCTGGGCAATTTTGTTGAAAGGCCAGGTCTATAGCAGTGCTTACGGTGCGGCAGAAGCAAAAGGGGTATGGGCCCCGGCCTTCGCCGGGGTGACGGTTTTCAGGTTACTGGTGAACGCTCAACCCTCGGCGTGATACCCCGTCACGATGTCCACTTCGGCCTTCGAGCCCAAAAACACCGGCACGCGCTGGTGGAGTTTATGGGGGGCGATGTCGAGGATGCGCTGCTTGCCATCGGTGGCGGCGCCGCCGGCCTGCTCGACGATCATGGCCATCGGATTCGCTTCGTACATCAGGCGCAATTTGCCAGGCATCGACGTGTCGCGCGTGTCGGCCGGGTACATGAAGATGCCGCCGCGGGAGAGGATGCGGTGCACGTCGGCGACCATCGAGGCCACCCAGCGCATATTGAAATCTTTTGCGCGCGGGCCGGTGCTGCCAGCCAGCATTTCGTCGACGTAGCGCGTCACCGGCGGATGCCAGTGGCGGCTGTTCGACATATTGATGGCGAACTCTTTCGTCGTCTCGGGAATCTGCATGCCGCGCTGGGTGAGGACCCACGAACCCATTTCGCGATCGAGCGTAAAACAGTTGACGCCGTTGCCAGTGGTGAGCACCAGCATCGTTTGCGGGCCGTACACCGCGTAACCGGCGGCGACCTGCTGGCTGCCGGCCTGCATGAAGTCGGCTTCGGTCGGTTCGCCCATGCCTTCCGGCGCTTTCAATACCGAGAAAATGGTACCGATCGAAACGTTGACGTCGATGTTCGACGAGCCGTCGAGTGGGTCGAACAGCAGCATGTATTCGCCCTTCGGATAGCGGTTCGGGATCGGGTGGATCGATTCCATTTCTTCCGACGCCATGGCCGCCAGGTGGCCGCCCCACTCGTTCGCTTCGAGCAGGATTTCATTCGAAATGATATCGAGTTTTTTCTGCACTTCGCCCTGGACGTTTTCCGTGTCGGCGGTGCCCAGGACTTCGCCCAGCGCGCCCTTGCCTACTGAATGGCTGATGGTTTTGCACGCACGTGCCACTACTTCGATCAAGAGGCGCAATTCGGCCGGGATTGTGTTGTTCAGGCGTTGTTCTTCCACCAGGTATTGCGTGAGGCTGACGCGTTTCATGTACTTCCCTTTATGTGTTTTTTTACGTACTGATTTTACGTACTGATTAATTGGCGAGCGCTTTGGTAATGACTTCGCGCACATCGTTCGACAGCGTCTTGCGGCCGGCCACTTGCAGCAGCGCCTTTTTCATGTGCGACTGGAAGCCAGGCGCGTAACGGCGCCAGCGGTCCATCGCGCGCGCGAGGCGGCTGGCCACTTGCGGGTTCAGTGCATCAAGAGCAATGACCTGCTCGGCCCAGAACGCGTAACCGCTGCCATCCGCTGCGTGGAATTGCACCGGATTGGCAGCGCAGAAGGTCGATACCAGGCTGCGCGCGCGGTTGGGGTTGCGCAGGCTGAACGCCGGGTGCGTCATCAGTGCGCGCACCGCGGCCAGGCTGGTATTCGACGCCGATGCCTGCATGGCGAACCATTTGTCGACGACCAGCGCTTCGTTCGCAAAGTCGTCGTAGAACGCGGCGAGTGCGGCTGGCGCGCCCGGCGCTTCGGCATGCACCAGCGCGCCGAGGGCCGCGCTGCGGTCGGTCATATTGGTGGCGCCGTCGTACTGCTTTTGCGCCAGCGCGATGGCGGCGGTGTCGCTAGTGCTGCACAGATACGCCAGCGCCAGGTTTTTGAGGGCGCGGCGGCCGGCCGACAAGGCGTCGGGGCTGTAGTCGCCCGGCGTCAGGTTGGCGTCGTATTGGGCCATCAGTTCGCTGCGTAAGCGCTCGCCGATCGCGATGCGGACAAATTTGCGGGCCGCATGGATGGCTTGCGGATCGACACTGTCCATCTGCTCGGCAATCATCGTTTCCGATGGCAGCAGCAATGCCTGTTCGCGGAACGCCGCATCGAGCGAGTCGTCGACCAGCATTTTGCGCATGCCTTCGATGAAGACATCGTCGAGCAGCATTTCCTGGCCCGCGATGGCCGCGCGCGTCAATGTCAGCAGGCGCGACATGGCCAGGCGCTGGCCGGCTTCCCAGCGATTCACAGGGTCGCTGTCGTGGGTGAACAGGTGCAGTAAGGCGGCATCGGTGTAGTCGTAATGCAGGATGAGCGGGGCGGAGAAATCGCGCAGGATCGAGGGTGTCGGCTCTTCGTTGACACCCTCGAACACGAAACTCTGCTCGGCTTCCAGCAACTGCAGCACGGCCGTGGTGCCAGCCCTGGCGCCATTCACGGTCAGGGGCATGTCACGGCCGGCAGCGTCCAGCAGGCCGACTGCGACCGGAATGTGAAACGGCAGCTTGGTCGGCTGGCCAGGCGTGGCCGGGCACGATTGCGCCAGCGTGATGGTGTACGTTTTCGATGCCGCGTCGTAGCTGGTGGACGCCTTCACCACTGGCGTGCCGGCCTGGCTGTACCAGCGCTCGAACTGGTTGAAATCGCGCTGGTTGGCATCGGCCATGGCGGCGCGGAAATCGTCGCAGGTGACAGCTTGCTCGTCGTGGCGCTGGAAGTACAAATCCATGCCCTTGCGGAAACCGTCGCGGCCCACCAGCGTCTGGTACATGCGCACGACTTCAGCACCTTTTTCGTAGACGGTGACGGTGTAGAAATTATTGATTTCAACAAACGAGTCAGGGCGCACCGGGTGCGCCATCGGGCCGGCGTCTTCCGGGAACTGGGCTTGGCGCAAGGTGCGCACCTGGTCGATACGGCCCACTGCGCGGCCGCTGTCGGTGCCGATCATGTCGGCGGAAAATTCCTGATCGCGGAACACCGTCAGGCCTTCCTTCAGCGACAATTGAAACCAGTCGCGGCAGGTGACGCGGTTGCCGGTCCAGTTGTGGAAATATTCGTGGCCGACGACCGCTTCGATGCCGGCAAAATCGGTGTCCGTGGCAACGCGTGGATTGGCCAGCACATACTTCGTGTTGAAGATGTTCAGGCCCTTGTTTTCCATCGCGCCCATATTGAAGTCGCCGACAGCCACGATCATGAAGCGGTCCAGGTCGAGCTCGAGGCCGAAACGTTCTTCGTCCCAGCGGATACTGTTTTTCAGCGACTGCATCGCGTAGTCGGTTTTATCGAGGTTGCCGTCTTCGACCCACACCTGCAGCAGCGCGTCGCGGCCATCGGCCAGTTTGAACGTTTCTTCCTGGCAGACCAGCTTGGCGGCAACCAGCGCGAACAGATACGACGGCTTCTTGAACGGATCTTCCCACTTGGCGTAGTGGCGGCCGTCGGGCAATTCGCCCTCTTCCACCAGGTTGCCGTTCGACAGCAGCACGGGATACTGTTCTTTATTGGCGCGCAGCATGACGGTGTACGTGGCCATCACGTCCGGTCGGTCCGGGAAATACGTAATGCTGCGGAAACCTTCGGCTTCGCATTGCGTGAAGAAATTGCCATTCGAGCGGTACAGGCCGGACAGCGAGGTATTTTGCTCGGGCGCGCACAGCGTTTCAATTTCCAGCGTGACGGTTTCGGGCGCGTTCGGGATACGCAGCAGATTGCCGTCGATACGGTAGGCGCGCTTCGGCAACACCGCGCCATTCATGCGGATGGCCACCAGGTTCAGCTTGTCGCCATACAGCTCCACTTCGCGCTGGGCACTGGCCGGGTTGCGGCGCATGGTGAGGCGGCTGGACACGATGGTGCGCAGCGGGTCGAGGTCGAAACCCAGTTCGACGGTATCGACCAGATAGCTCGGCGGCGTGTAGTCCTGGCGGTAGATGGTCTGGGGGGTGTCCGTACGCATGAGAGGGTCCGCATCGACTAGAGAGAAGCGGGTATTTTACCAAGGGACGCGCCGCCTGTTCATGTATCGCACCGGTATCGAATGCAGCCGTGGCGAGCGGATGGGTGTGCACGAGCAGAAATTGCCGTCGAGGAGTAATCTGATGCCATGCAAATGATGTCTGACGAATGGAGAACGACGATGAAACGCTTGATGATGACCGGCGCCGCGGCGCTGACTTTACTGCTTGGCGGCTGCGCGACAGTCGTGCGCAGCGACGTAACCACGTTTAATCAGTGGCCGGCGCAGATGCAGGACAAGAGCTACGCGTTCGAGGCGCCCGCGCCGCAGGATGACACGCTGGAGATGCGCTCGTACCAGAACCTGGTGCGCAATCAATTGACCCGGCTGGGTTTTCAGGAAGCGACTGGCTCGCCGGCGTTGAAAGTATCGATGCGCTTCATGACCACCGATATTCCGGTGCAGGTCGTCGAGCAGGCCTTCCCTGATTTTTACCCGTATGGCGGCCGCTTCGGCTTTTACGGTCCGCGCCGGTTTGGCGGCTACTACGGCGGCCCGTTTTTTGGCAACCCGTACTTTGGCGGCTACGGCATGCCGGCCTACGACGTCTATGAAGAGCATCGTTATCAGCGCCAGTTGCAGATCAAAATTGCGTCTTCCAGTGGGCAGCCGCTGTTCGATGCCACGGTAAGAAATACCAGCCGCAACATGTCGACGCCTGAACTAATGCCAGCGCTGGTGCAGAGCGCTTTTGAAGGGTTTCCAGGGCCGAATGGGGCGGTGCGCAGGATTGATTTGAAGCAGAACGGGTAAGCTGCACGGATCGTTAGCGCTCACACCGTCGTCCCGGCGTAGGCCGGGATCCATACCAAATTTCCAGAGATATACATGTCGCATCACCGCAAAGTCAGCATGGACCCCGACTTTCGTCGGGGCGACGGTGCTGAAGGTGCGGGTGCTTTCTCTACGAGTAATATGCTTCCGACCCAAACGTAATCGCCACCACCAGTAACACTGACAGCACCAGCACGATCAGCAGCCGCCCGAAGCGGGGGCTGCTGGTCGTTTCCGGCGCGATTGGCTCGTCGTTGTTGTCGTTGGACTCTCTCATGGCAGCAAAATGGTGGAACCCGTCGTGGCGCGGGCTTCCAGCGCCCGGTGTGCGTCCGCCGCCTGGGCCAGCGGAAAACGCTGGCCAATGGCGATTTTTACGTCACCGCTGGCAACGATGTCGAACAAATCCTGCGCAGTCGCTTCCAGATCCGCGCGCGTGGCTGTGTAGCTCACCAGCGTCGGGCGCGTGATGTACAGCGAGCCACGCGACACCAGTTCAGTCAGCGCGAACGGTGGCACCGGCCCGGACGAGTTGCCGAAGCTGACCATCGTGCCGCGCGGTGACAGGCAATCGAGCGAACCGATAAAGGTGTCCTTGCCGATCGAGTCGTACACCACCGGCACGCCGGCGCCACCGGTAATCTCTTTCACCCGTTCAACGAAATTCTCCGTGTTGTAGTTGATCACGTGCGCGGCCCCGTGCTCTTTGGCCAGCGCTGCCTTCTCATTGGACCCCACGGTGCCGATCAAGTTCACGCCCAACGCGCGCGCCCATTGACATGCAATCAAACCGACGCCGCCGGCGGCTGCGTGAAACAGGATGGTGTCGCCGGCTTTCACCGGATACGTGCGCTTCAGCAGGTACTGCACCGTCATCCCCTGCAACATCATCGCGGCGGCGGTCTCGAAATCGATGCTGTCGGGCAGGTGCAGCAGGATGTCGGCCGGCATCACGCGCACTTCGCTGTAAGAACCGTTCGGGCGCGCTGCGTACGCCACGCGGTCGCCAACGGCCACATGCGTGACACCCTCGCCTACCGCTTCGACGACACCGGCGCCTTCCTGGCCCAGGCCGCTTGGCAGTTGCAGCGGATACAGGCCGGTGCGGAAATAAATGTCGATGAAATTGATGCCGATGGCGTGATTGCGCACGCGCGCTTCGCCGGGGCCGGGTTCGCCGACAGTGACGTCCACGTACTCGAGTACTTCCGGTCCGCCGGTGCGGGAAAACTGGATTGCCTTGGCCATATCGATCTCCTATTTTTTGCGTGACAACATATAAATACCGGCCAGCACCAGTGCGGTGCCGCCGAGCTGAACTGCTGTGATGGGTTCGCCGAGGATCAGCGCCCCGAGGAACAGCGTTGAAATTGGCCCCACCATGCCGGCCTGCGAAGCGGTGGGCGCGCCGATGCGCTGGACGGCGGTCATGGTCATGAACACCGGCAGCACCGTGCAGAACATGCCATTTGCCAGCGACAGCCAGTACACCGGCGCCGGCTGGACCAGCAGGCTGGCCGGCCGCAGTACGAAAAATTGGGCGATGCAGGCAAAGCTCGACACGCACATGGCGTACGACACGAGGCGCAGTGCCCCGATCCGGCGCACCAGTTCGCCCGAACCGAGCAGGTAGGCGGCGTACGAAATTGCCGAGCCCAGCACGAACGTGGCGCCCAGCGCGGTGGATCCTTCGCCGCCGTGCAGGTCGTGCAGGAACACGAACACGATGCCGCAATACGACAGGCCCAGCGCCATCCATTCAAGGCGGCTGATGCGGCGCTTGAAAAACAGCGACGTGATCAAGAGGACAAACGTCGGCGTCAGGAACAGGATCAGGCGCTCGAGGCCGACCGAGATATATTGCAGGCCGAGGAAATCGAGAAAACTCGACAGGTAGTAGCCAAGCAGGCCCAGCGCGATGAGGCGCCAGCGGTCGGCGCCCGATAAAGGCGGCCCGATGCGCATTTGCCACAGCGCGACAATGGCAAACACCGGCAGCGAAAACAACATGCGAAACGCCAGCAGCGTGACAGCGTCGATGTGGTAGCGGTACAGCAGTTTGGCGACGATCGCCTTCATCGAAAACAGCACGGCGCCAATCACGGCGAGGGCCAGGCCCTGGATCAGCGCCGGACGGCCGAGGGAATGATAGGGATCGGCCGACCCCGCATTGCTTGCAATTTTGCTCATCCGACGATTGTAATTGGAATCCGCGGGGACGGCAGGCGGCGGCCATTTGTGGCAATTTTGAAATGAGGGCCTATGATAAAATGTCGGCCACTCGTGCATACCGTATTAAGGAAATCGTCATGGCTGGACACAGCAAATGGGCCAACATCAAGCATAAAAAAGCGGCCACCGATGCCAAGCGCGGCAAGATCTGGACGCGCCTGATCAAGGAGATTACCGTTGCAGCGCGCATGGGCGGCGGCGACGTCGACGCCAACCCGCGCCTGCGCCTGGCAGTCGACAAGGCAGCCGACGCGAACATGCCGAAGGAAAACGTGACGCGCGCCGTGCAGCGCGGTTCCGGCACGCTCGATGGCGTCGATTATGAAGAAGTGCGCTACGAAGGCTACGGCGTCGGCGGCGCAGCCATCATCGTCGATTGCATGACCGACAACCGCGTGCGCACCGTGGCCGAAGTGCGCCACGCCTTCAATAAAAACGGCGGCAATATGGGCAATGAAGGCTCGGTGGCTTTCATGTTCAAGCATTGCGGCCAGTTGTTGTTCGCGCCCGGCGTGGAAGAAGACAAGCTGATGGAAGCGGCGCTGGAAGCCGGCGCCGACGACGTGGTGCAGGATGACGAAGGCGGCTTCGAAGTTTTATGTGACCCGTTTGCGTTTGCCAACGTCAAGGACGCGCTTGAGAAAGCTGGCTTCAAGGCCGAAGTGGCCGAGATCATCTGGAAGCCGGCGGCGGAAACGGTATTTACCGGCGAAGACGCCATCAAGATGCAAAAAATCCTCGACGCGCTGGAAAACCTGGATGATGTCCAGGAAGTGTTTACCAATGCATTGATTGAAGACTAAAAGTCATTCGGAACCCCCATGAAAATCCTGGTAGTCGGCGCTGGCGGCCGTGAACACGCTCTGGCCTGGAAACTGGCCCAATCGGAACGCATCCAGATGGTCTACGTTGCTCCTGGCAACGCCGGCACTGCGCGCGATTCGCGCCTGGTCAACATCGACATCACCGACCCGGCGCAACTGGCCGACTTTGCGCAGGCCGAACATATCGCGCTGACGCTGGTGGGTCCGGAAGTGCCGCTGGCAGCCGGTATCGTGAATATTTTCCGCGGCCGCGGCCTGAAAATTTTCGGCCCGACGAAGGAAGCCGCGCAACTGGAAAGCTCCAAGGATTTTGCCAAGGCCTTCATGGAACGCCATGGCATTCCCACCGCGCGCTACCAGACGTTTGCGACGGCCGCCCCGGCCCACTCGCACATCGATTCGATGGGTGCGCCGATCGTCATCAAGGCCGACGGCCTGGCTGCCGGCAAAGGCGTCGTCGTGGCCATGACGGTAGAAGAAGCACACGCTGCGGTCGACCATATGCTGGCCGATAATGCGTTTGGCGATGCAGGTGCGCGCATCGTCATCGAAGAATTTCTGGTCGGTGAAGAAGCCAGTTTCATCGTCATGTGCGATGGCAAAAGCGTGTTGCCACTGGCCACAAGCCAGGACCACAAGCGTTTGAAAGACCACGACGAAGGCCCGAACACGGGCGGCATGGGTGCGTACTCACCGGCCCCGATCGTCACGCCGGCGATGCACGCGCGCGTGATGCGCGAGATCATCAACCCGACCATCGCGGGCATGGCCAAGGACGGCATCATCTTTACTGGCTTCCTGTACGCCGGCCTGATGATCGATGCGGCCGGCAATCCAAAGACGCTGGAATTCAACTGCCGCATGGGCGACCCGGAAACGCAGCCGATCATGGCGCGCCTGAAAAGTGATCTGGTCGGCGTGCTCGAGCATGCGTGCAACGGCACGTTGGACAAGGTGGAGCTGGAGTGGGACCGGCGCGTGGCGGTGGGTGTCGTGATGGCGGCGGACGGGTATCCAGATGCGCCGGTGAAGGGTGCTGTCATCCACGGCATTCCGGCCGAGACGCCGGAATCGGTGGTGTTTCATGCCGGCACCGCGCAGGCGGGCGGCCAGTTGCTGACCAATGGCGGACGTGTGCTGTGCGTGGTGGGGCTGGGCGACAGCGTCAAGATGGCGCAGAAGCAGGCGTATGAAACGGTGGAACAGATCCATTTCGATGGGGCGCAGTACCGGCACGATATCGGGTGGCGCGCAGTCCCCGCGCAGGCGGGGATCCATAGCACCTAAAACCCACCGATGTCGTCAAAGAGGTCGCGCCAGTACGGGTTGACGCTGTTAATGAGGCGAATTTTCCAGTTGCGGTTCCATTTTTTGAGCTGCTTTTCGCGCGTCATCGCCGTCAAGATGCTGGGGTGCACTTCATACCACACAAGCAGTTTGACACCAAAACGTGCGGAAAAACTGTCAGGGAAAATTTCTGTGTAATGGTCACAAACCCGTCTGACGAGGTCTGTTGTGACGCCGATATAAACGGTGCCATAGGGCCGATTCGCCAATATGTAAACGTAGCCTCGCGTATCCATTCCTGCATTTTTATGCTTCGATGAACTTACCCGGATGCGATGGCGCAAACGAGTTCCGAAGTGTGCTATGGATCCCCGCCTTCGCGGGGAGTAGCGTAGTGTACAATCCACCCTCAATTTTTCCCCTTAAGCACCGAATGTCCGCCCCCTCCCCATCTACCGTCAAAACCTGGCTCCTCGCCCTGCAAGAACGCATCGTCACTGCGCTCGAGCAGGCTGACGGCCGGCCGTTTTTACGGGATGCGTGGGAACGGCCGGAAGGCGGCGGCGGGATCTCGCGGTTGATCGAAGAAGGCAATGTCATCGAACGCGGTGGCGTGAATTTTTCGCACGTGATGGGCGCTACCCTGCCCCCATCGGCCACCGCCGCGCGCCCCGAACTGGCGGGCCGCGCCTGGGAGGCAATGGGCGTGTCACTGGTGCTGCATCCACGTAATCCGTATGCGCCTACCGTCCACCTGAACGTGCGCTTTTTCGAAGCGGTGGCCGAGGGGCAGGAACCGGTCTGGTGGTTCGGCGGCGGTATGGACCTGACGCCCTACTACGGCAACGAACAGGACGCGCGCCACTTTCACCAGAGCTGCCACGATGCGGTCGGCCCCGACCTGCATCCGCGCTTCAAAGCCTGGTGCGACGACTACTTCACCATCAAGCACCGCAAGGAGCCGCGCGGCGTCGGCGGAATCTTTTTCGACGACTTCCATGAAGGAGGTTTCGACGCAGCTTTTACGATGGTGCAGCGCGTGGGCGAAAGCTTTATCGATGCCTACCTGCCGATTCTCGAAGCGCGCAAGGACACGCCGTATGGCGAACGCGAACGCGATTTCCAGTGCTACCGGCGCGGGCGCTACGTTGAATTCAACCTGGTCTGGGACCGCGGCACGCTGTTCGGCCTGCAGTCGGGCGGGCGCACGGAAGCGATTTTGATGTCGATGCCGCCGCTGGTGAAATGGCGCTACGACTGGCACCCGGCGCCGGGCACGCCGGAAGCGGCGCTGTACACCGACTTCCTGGTGCACCGCGATTGGCTCGCTTCGTGACGCAATGCATCGCCGTGCTGGGCGGCAGTTTCGATCCGGTTCACCTTGGCCACATCAAGCTGGCAGCATTGTTCACTGAACTGCTGCAGGCCGACCAGCTGCGCGTACTCCCCGCGCGGCCGTGGCAAAAATCGACGGTCGAAGCCACTGACAAACAGCGCGTCGCCATGCTCGAACGCGCCTTTGCGACGGCGAACGTGCCGGTCGTGATCGACACCCAGGAACTTGAGCGCGATGGCCCTACTTATACTGTCGATACACTGCGCGCGTTGCGGGCCGAACTGGGGGACGATGCATCGATCGTGTTCCTGATCGGGGCCGACCAGCTGCAGCGTCTCGACACCTGGCGCGACTGGCGCGCGCTATTTGAACTGGCGAATCTTGGCGTGGCTGCGCGCCCGGGATTTAGCCTCGCCGATGCTGCCCTGCCCCCTGCCGTCGTGCAGGAACTGGCGCAGCGTCGAGCGTCCCCGGAGCTGCTGCGCGCCACACCGTGCGGCCTTGTCAACGTCGCGCCATCACTGGCTGTGGACGTCTCCGCCACCGAGATCCGGTCGGCCCTGCGCCAGGGGGAAGAAGCGAATGCGCTTGTTCCTTCGGTAGTGCTAGACTACATTCAACAACATAATTTATACAAGATCTAATGGATATCAAAAAACTGCAAACGCTCGTCGTCGACGCGCTCGAAGACGTCAAGGGCCAGGACATTCAGGTGTTCGACACCGTCCACCTGACCAGCCTGTTCGACCGTATCGCCGTAGTATCGGGTACCTCGAATCGCCAGACCAAAGCGTTGGCCGCCTCGGTCCGCGATAAAGTCAAAGCTGGCGGCGGCGACGTCATCGGCATGGAAGGCGAGGACACCGGTGAGTGGGTGCTGGTCGACCTGGGCGACATGATCGTCCACATCATGCAACCGGCCATCCGCCAGTACTACCGCCTGGAAGAAATCTGGGGCGACAAGCCAGTCAAACTGGGCGCCGCCAAGCGCAAGTCGACACCGGAAGCCGACGAAATCGCCATCGCCAAGCCAAAATCGAAGCACCTCGCTTCTACTCAGGCTGCACCGGAAGTAAAACCAGTGCGCGAAACGAAAGCACCGGCTGCGAAAAAAGCTGCTGCCAAAACGACGGCGGCGCGCAAGCCTGCTGCATCGAAAGCAGTTGGCAAAGTCGTCAAGGTTGCGCCATCGAAGACCGAAGTCGCAGCTGTTGCCGCACTCAAGTCGCTGCCGCCAAAACGCGTGCGCGCGACTGTCGAAAAAGCGCCAGCAAACGCTGCGCCGGAGAAGAAAGTCATCAAGCGTACCGTCAAAAAAACCGACGACGAGTAAGCCTTCATGCAGCTCATCATCGCCGCGGTGGGCCACAAGATGCCGGCCTGGATCGAGACAGGGTTTTCCGAATACACGAAGCGCATGCCGCCCGAGCTGCGCATCGTGCTCAAGGAAATCAAACCGGTCGACCGGTCCGGCAGCAAGACTGCCGCCACGGCCATGGCGCTTGAACGCGAGCGTATCGAGGCAGCGCTGCCAAAGAACGTGCGCATCATTGCGCTCGATGAGCACGGCAAAGATTTAACGAGTGTCGGCCTGTCCCAGCAGTTGGAAACCTGGCAGCAGGACGGGCGCGACACGGCATTCCTGATCGGCGGGGCCGATGGTCTCGACCCGGCGCTCAAGGCCAAAGCCGAAGGGCTGATCCGTATCTCCAGCATGACACTGCCGCATGGGGTAGTGCGTGTGATGCTGGCCGAACAGCTGTACCGCGCCTGGTCGATCACCCAGAATCATCCCTATCACCGCGTCTGACATCACACTCCCCCACCGTGAAACCGAACGACAAAAAGATCTACCTCGCATCAAAAAGCCCACGCCGTCGCGAACTGCTGCGCCAGGCTGGCATCGACTTTGAAATTCTCATGCTGCGCAACGATCCATCGCGCGGCGTCGACATTACCGAAGACGTCATCGAGGCTGAACGTCCGGAAGATTACGTGGCGCGCGTGTCGATGGAAAAAGGCGCGTTTGCCTGGAACATGGTGCGCACGCGCCACCTGATGCCGCGTCCCGTACTGTCGGCCGACACCACCGTGACCATGAACGGCATCATTCTCGGCAAACCGGCCGGCCAGGCCGAGGCCATCGCGATGCTCGAACAGCTGTCCGGGCGCACGCACGAGGTGCTGACCTCGATTGCCGTTCACTACCGGGATTTCGCCGAGCAGGTCACACAGGTGTCGCAAGTGCGTTTTGCCACCCTGACTGCGGCCGACATCCGGGCCTACTGCGCGACATCGGAACCGTACGACAAGGCCGGTGGCTACGGCATCCAGGGCCTGGCCGCGCTTTTTGTCGAACATATCGACGGCAGCCACTCCGGCATCATGGGCCTGCCGATCTTCGAAACGGCTGCATTGCTGCGCAAGTCCGGCCTGTCGATCTAGGGCCCTCGCCCGGGCGCTGAACAGGTATCATGTGGGCCTGAACAACATCGTTGGCGCCTCATGAACGAAGACATCCTGATCAATATCACCCCGCAGGAAACGCGCGTCGCGCTGATCCTGCAGGGCGCCGTGCAGGAGTTGCACATCGAGCGCACGCTGACGCGCGGCTTGGCCGGAAACGTCTATTCGGGCAAGGTGGTGCGGGTTTTGCCGGGCATGCAGTCAGCCTTTATCGACATCGGCCTGGAACGCGCGGCCTTTTTGCACGTGGCCGATATCTGGGAAGCGCGCACGCACGACGGCACCGCGAGCACGCCGGCGCCGATCGAAAAAATCCTGTTCGACGGCCAGGTGCTGACGGTGCAGGTGATCAAGGACCCCATCGGCACCAAGGGCGCGCGCCTGTCGACACAAATTTCGATTGCCGGGCGCATGCTGGTGTATCTGCCGCAGGATAAACACATCGGCATTTCGCAAAAAATTGAAAAGGAAGCCGAGCGCGAACGCCTGCGCGGGCGCCTGCAAAGCCTGCTGCCGGCGGAAGAAAAAGGCGGCTACATCGTCCGCACGATGGCCGAAGAAGCCAGCGATGCCGACATTGCCGCCGACGTCGATTACCTGCGTAAAACCTGGGCGGCGATCGTTCATGGTGCGCGCACCCGCCCTGCCACCAGCCTGCTGTATCAAGACCTGAACTTGGCCCAGCGCGTGCTGCGCGATTTCGTGCACGATGAAACCGCCAGCATCCAGGTCGACTCGCGCGAAAACCACGCGATGCTGGTCGATTTTGCCAAGACCTACACACCAAGCGTACTGGCGCGCCTGCAGCACTACACCGGCGAGCGGCCGCTGTTCGATTTATACGGCGTGGAAGAAGAAATTTTGCGCGCGCTGGGCCGGCGCGTGGACCTCAAATCGGGCGGCTATCTGATCGTCGACCAGACCGAAGCGATGACGACCATCGACGTCAACACCGGCGGCTTTGTCGGCGGGCGCAATTTCGCCGACACGATTTTCAAGACCAACCTGGAAGCGGCGCATGCCATCGCACGCCAGCTGCGTCTGCGCAACCTCGGCGGCATCATCATCCTCGACTTCATCGACATGGACAACAACGAGCACAAGAACACTGTGCTGGCCGAGTTGAAAAAAACGCTGTCGCGCGACCGCACCAAGGTATCGGTGAGTAATTTCTCGGCGCTGGGCCTGGTGGAAATGACGCGGAAGCGCACGCGCGAGTCGCTCGCTCACATCCTGTGCGAACCGTGCCCGGCCTGCAGCGGCAAGGGGCAAGTCAAAACGTCCCGCACGATCTGCTACGAAATCCTGCGCGAACTGATGCGTGAAGCCAAGCAGTTCAACCCGCGCGAATTTCGCATCATGGCGTCGCAGGAAGTGGTCGACCTGTTTCTCGAGGAAGAATCGCAGCACCTGGCCATGCTGGGGGATTTCGTCGGCAAGCGCATCTCGCTGCAGGTGGAAACCGGGTATCACCAGGAACAGTACGACATCATTTTGATGTAATGCGATACCGCAGGGGCCATGCAATGACGAGGCTGGACGCGCCAACCGGCGCGTCATTGAGCCCCCTTCCGACCTACTGATTAACCGCGCGTGATAATGGCATTGTTCAGCGCCGCAATCACGCGTTCGATATATGGCCGGTCTGGCGACGTCAGTGCTTGCGCCTCGCCCGACGAGGTCGACAGCACGACTGAATATTGCGCTTTCTGAATCTTCCAGATTCCGATTGCCGCAGCCAGAATTATCAGGCCGACGATGACCGATGCGCTCATTGCCACCAAGCTGCCCACTGCAATGACGATTGGCACAATCCGCGGTGGCTTCTTCTCGAAGCGCTTTACCGAAGTGACTCCGTTCATGGCATACGTCTGGTCATTGACGACGAAGCGCGCATTGGTCACTTTGACATTGTTTTCTTCAAAAACTATTGTTTCGCTCATTTTTTCTTTCGTGGTCAAACTGATAAAAGCGCCAAACGCGCCAAGTGGACGTGAGAAATGGTATTAATTCTCTGGTGAAATTAAGTGTAACGTATGCCTAACGTCAACATTTATTTAAAGACCTGGTCTTTCAAAACTGTTCTAAAAAGTAGCATCAATACCACGGTCTGGGCTCTCAATCGTGCGCGTAATCCAGAAAGTCACATGATATATTTCCGCCATATTTTATTAGCAAGTAACGAAACGATCTCCATCAATCATTGACGGCCTGTTTGCACGCGCGGCAACAGGCCGCGGACACACCAGGAACCGTCATGTCGAAATTTTCTCCCTTCACCCTGTCGCTGGCTGCGAAGGGCGCCGCTTTGTCGCTGTTTGCTTTGGCCGGCGCCACGGTGCATGCCGAACCATCGGTCGCACTCGACCGCGTCAGCATCGCTGCCGGTGCGTTCAATGCCGAGCCGAAGATTTCGGCGGGCGTGCAGCGCGACGACGGTTATCTGTCGACCGGTGAGCAGGATGGCAGCCGCGTGACACTGCCGCGCGTTAAAGCGGATGTGCTGATCGGCGATTCGCAGGGCATTTCGCTCGACTACTACCGCTTCGACAAATCGTACGACACGGCGCTGTCGGGCAGCACCACGCGTAACGGCCAGCAGCTCTCCGGCAGCGGCACGGCGAATGCAAAGCTGCAACTGGACCTGGCGCAACTGGCCTACAAATTCTGGCTCGGCTCGGGAAATGATGTGTTCGGCATCGGGCTGGGTGCCGGCTATTACCACGCGCGAATCGACGGCAACGCCACCGGCACAGTAAGTACCACCACCGGTCCGTTGACCACCACGCGCACCTTCAGCGGCAACAGCGGCGCCAGCGAAAGCGCATTTGCCCCACTGCTGGAAGTTGGCTACCGCCACGCGTTTTCACCTGATCTGCGCTTCGTGGCCGACGTGTCGGGCGTGAAGAAAAACGGCGGTCGCCTGAACGGTCACATCTACAGCGGCACGGCCGGCATCGAATGGTTCTTTGCCAAAAATGTCGGTCTGGTGGCCGACTACGGCATCCAGAAAATTCAGCTCGGCCGCGATGGCGACCGCCGCGCCGATCTGAATGTGAAACTGACCGGGCCGTCCGCTTATATCAAGGTACGATTTTGAGTAAGGTCACCATGCGCTGCGCGCGCGTGACAGCGCGCTGCAAGCTGGCACTGGCTTGCGCGCTGGCGTTCGGCTTTCCCGCTGCGGCCTGGAGTACGCCCATTCTGGGTGCAGCCCAGTCGTTCACCATCCTTGGCGGGTCAAGCGTCACGAACACGGGGCCGACATCGATTCATGGCGACATCGGCGTGGCACCCGGCACTGCTGTCACCGGCACCGGCGCCGGTTCCACAATGTTGACGGGCGCTGTCCACAGCAACGATACCGCTGCCGCACAAGCCCATGCGGATGCCATCGCTGCCAGCAGCTACCTGTCGAGCTTGGTGTACACCGCCGACCTGAGAGCGGCAAAGACCTCGGCGGCATGACGCTCACTGCCGGCGTCTACCGCATCAGTTCAAGTGCACAATTGACTGGCACACTGACTCTCGACGCGCAAAATATGGCGAATGCCTTGTTCGTCTTCCAGATCGGCAGCACCCTGACCACAGCGAGTGCCTCGGCCGTCAGCATCATCCATGGTGGCGCCGACACCGGCGTGTTTTTTGGCGTCGGTACCTCTGCGGTGCTGGGCACTGAAAGCATGTTTGCGGGAAATATCATCGCCGCAGACAGCATCACCATGAACGGGGCAGCCAGCCTGCTGTGCGGCCGCGCGCTCGCTATCAACGGCGCTGTAAAGCTCGACACGAACCTGGTATCGAATGACTGCGCCGCAGAAGGGAATTTTGGCACCGGCCGACGCGATTACGGGAGCCAGGGCTTCAGCGGCGTGGTTGCCACGCAAGCCGTTCCTGAGCCATCCAGCTTGTTGCTGCTGCCTTTCGGCCTGGCACTGCTGGTCGGCACCCGCTCGCGTCGCCGCTGGCCAGCTTGACGCTTGCGTGTGGAGTTGTGCGGCGATGCAGGTCAGCAGGCGGTTGGCCGCACGCGTTCGACTGCCAGGCCGAACAGCGGGCGTAGCCGCGTGCCGAACACATTGCCGATAAACGCGGCAACCAGCCACAGCCAGCCATGCAGGCTGCCCGATACGATGCCGCTGAAGTACGCGCCGATATTGCATCCATACGCCAGCCGGGCACCGAAGCCAAGCATCAGACCACCCACCACCGCCGCCACAAACGAGCGCAGCGGCAGACGCCACACCGGCGCATAACGACCGGCCAGCGCCGCCGCCAGCATCGCGCCCAGCACGATGCCGATATCCATGACCGACGTGACATCCATTGAAATGGGCGCAGCCAGTGCCGCTGCATTTGCCTTGGTCGACCAGTAGGCCCAGCTGGCGGTATCGATACCGATCAGCGACGCGCCCTTCGCGCCCCACAGTGCGAACGCCGATGTGACGCCCCACGGCCGCCCCGACAATGCCATCGTGACGAAATTGAGCACCACCAGCGCAATTGCGCCAGCTACCAGCGGCCATGGGCCATGCAGCCATGGCGACGTGTGAGCCGGCTGCACATGTGCGCGCACGAGCTTGCCGTGGCGGCGCTTTTCCACGACCACGGTGAGCGCGGCGATGGCAGCAAAAACTGCCCAGTTCAGCGCCAGTGCCGGTGCGAGTCCCAGCGTTTTGACCAGCGAAATCGGTTGCAGCTGCGGCAACGAGGTCCAGAACGGCATGTACGCGGTGCCGATGACCGAACCGACGACAAAGGCAAGCAGCGTGACGATCATGCGCGTGCTGCCGCCCCCGACCGTGTACAGCGTGCCGGACGCGCAACCGCCGCCCAGTTGCATCCCGACGCCAAAAATAAAAGCACCGACGATGACGGACGTGCCGGCCGACTGCACCAGGCCCGAGACCGGTGTGCCAAACAGCGAGCCGGCGGCCAGCGCCGGAAAAAATAAGGCAACGCCGACGGCCAGCATCAGCATTTGCGCGCGCAAACCTTCGCCGCGCCCATCGGCGATGAACACGCGCCAGGCCGAGGTAAAGCCGAACGCGGCGTGATACAAGGCGACGCCCAGCAGCGCACCGACGATGTAGAGGGCGCTCTGGCGGGCGCTCACCACCTCGGCGAGGTACAGGGCGCCGACGACAATGAGCAACAGGGCAATGCCCATTGGGAAAGGATTGATTTTCGCGGACGACTGGAGCGAAATGGATGGTGAACTGGACATGGTGAGATGTGGACTGTGAGAATGTAACCCGCTATTTTGGCGTGTTTCGTGCATCTCTGCTGCGTACCTTGCATTTGTACTCGTTGCAAGGCGGTCCGACAAGGTGCGTCTGTGTGGCAGATTTGCCGTATTTTTGGCGTTCATTTAGTCCGCACAGGCAAAATCTTCCCTGCTGTCCAGCACAAATTAGTTGAGCTTTTGCGCCGATACGATCTGCCACGCGGTCATGTATCGTACATCCCGGTCTATCGATATCATCTGGCGATATCGGTAGATGCCTGGAGAAGAAATCGGCCGCAAGCGCGCGCGTACGCGATCTGGCAGCGAAAGCGGTCCTCTCTACACTGGCTCGCCGGGAGGAAGATCCGAAGTAAGTCGACTGGCATCCACTTCGTGCCTTGATGTAGGTCAGCGTCTTCACAACGTTTGTACATTTCAGCATGACCCATGCTCAATATCAAACCGCAAGTCTTCGCCCCGCACGGCACCGGAACTATCAGACCTTGCCAACCATCCAAACAGATAGCGTTTATTACCAAACGCACGCGAATGGAGGCATCATGCCGCAGAACGAGATACCACTGCCGGAGCAAATCAGATGGAAAGCCTTGCGCCATGATCTGGTCGTCTATGCCACGTTGCTGCTCATCGCGATGCTGCTGTCGGTACTGCACTACCGGGCTTACGTTGCACCGCTCCCGGATGACAAACATCCACTGACTGAACTGCTGGCCTTATGGATGCCGCAAAACAAGGCACCGGCGTCTGCACATGCAACAGTACCAGCGGCCAAGGCAACTTCGGCCGTCAGTCATTACGAACCACCATGTGCACATGGTGAAATTGACTGCAAGATCGACAGCATCAACGGGCGCCTGCATCCTCTTCAGGGTGCGCCCAGTGCTGTCGCAAAGTCCCTGATCGTTGTGTCGCTGGCCATGCTGTGGTTCAGCACCTTCACGCTCGTCCGACGCCATCACGAGTGGCTTGCTGCAGTTGAAGAAGTGCATAACGAAGACACACCCGCTCCGGAGTACTGGGCGCCGCCTCACCGCCTCGTCAAGTGGCTCCTCATCGGCGCATCGATCGTGCCTGCTGCATTGTTCGTACTGGCGATGGCCGGTGCGTATGAGCCCGCCGTATTCGTGATGGCGCTGGCTGCCATTTACGTCGCTGCCGAACATTATTGCGGGCTAGAAAAAACGCAATATGACCTGGAAACCGGCGTATCCGAACTCGGCCAACACGTTGGCACGTTGCTCAATGCCGACGGACTGGGCGCCTGGCGTGTCGTACTGTACAAGCAATACCGCATGGCCAAAGAAAGGATCGATGCCGTGGTCAGACACTTCGACATCGACCGCGCATGGTCGGAGTGCCATGCCATCGACGACCCATGGGTGGAATATTGTCGTCGTTCAGAGACAAATAAAGATCTTTTCCTCAACGTGCTGGCCGCTTGCAAATCCAAGGTTCAGTTCGTCGCCGACCTGCCAATGGCCATGCCAACAATTTATCCTCGTCCACCAGCTTTCGATAACCGCGAATTGCTCGCCGACTATTTTCGCGAGCTCCTCGGTCTTGCCTGGAACCTGGCTGTCTTTGCGGAAGTAGACCGGCGCCGCCGGACAAGCGCTGCACTGCCGTGCAGGGAAGGTTTTTGCTATCTCCGGATCAAGATCTCCAGCGCGCCATCCTGGATGCACGTCATCGACGACAAGACCTACCAGGTCATCGAACGTCGTAACCTGGCGCAGCCGACCGTGCGCGAACTCCATGTTGATATCGCCAGTCTGGCAGAACAAATCAGACTCAGCGACTGGGCGCGACGCAACGTTCGCAATTTTGCCTTGCGCGGCACGCTCGGACAGGAACATCTGTTGTCGACGATGCGTAGCGCGGCCCTGCAAGAATGCACCGAAGACGACAGACTCGACATCAATACGCTCGATCCAATTCTGGTGTCGCTGGGCCTGGAGGCGTATCTGGCCAGCGGTGCGCATCGCGACTTCGTGATTGTCAATACAACGGTCAAGGGAACCAGCGGCGAGCCGGCTTTTTTGCCGTCAAGTCCAAGCGCCCGAAAAATGTGCATTGCAGCCTTCGACGCATTTTTACAGAGCAGTTTCCCGAACAAAAAAACAATTCGAATACGCGACCTGGCGCGAGCTTTGTTATGAGCCAATTGACCAGCACCGCGTTCTCCCAGTTCTGGCAAGACGTTCAGTATGTCAACCACGAGGTACACGCACGGCTCACAGATGGTGAGGGATCCGCTCTGCACTCTCTGACCGAGCATGTCAGGAATAGCTGTGATGATGGCACCCGCGACCGAACACTGAAATTTGCACATGATTTACTGACTGAGCTTGCAGAAACGTCCGTTGGATTCCCGTATTCAGCCGCTGAAAAGCCACCTGTGGTAAGCGACAATTATCTTGGCCGGTAGACGACAACTATCTTGGCCGGTTTGTCACCTGAAACCGGCCCGGTGCGGAAGCGAGGTTTACAGTCATTTCATTCAGCATGGAGCTGGGGGAGATGACGAGTGGCCGGCAAACGCATTGGAGATCACCAAGTGAAAATCTACAAGAAGCATAGGGCCAAGCTCGGGCAGGAAGTTGCTGCTGCCAAGACCGGTATCAGCGTGCGTTCTGCACGCCGCCTTGAGGGCACCGACAGGCTGCCGTCACAACGCGCATCGCGCACCTGGCGTACACGCATCGACCCTTTTGAACCGGTTTGGCAGAGCGAAATCGTGCCGTTGCTCGAAGCTACGCCAGCGCTGACAGCGACGACGTTGCTGGAAGAAATGCAGCGGCGTCACCCAGGACAATACGACGACGCGTTGCTGCGAACGCTGCAGCGACGGGTGCGTAGCTGGGGCGCCAGCCACGGCGGCGAGCATGAGGTGTTCTTCGCGCAGGAACACCCGCCTGGTCGGCTCGGCCTCTCCGACTTTACGCACGCCGCAGTGCTGCAGGTGACAGTTGCTGGCATCGCGCTGATGCACCTGCTATACCAATTTGCGTTGGCCTACTCGGGCTGGCGCTACGTCGAAGTGGTGCTCGGCGGCGAGAGCTTCGCGGCCCTCTCGTCCGGCGTGCAGAACGCAGCGTGGATGATGGGTGGTGTGCCGGAAGAGCATCGCACCGACAGCCTCGCAGCAGCGTTTAAAAACAAGACCGAGCACGAATTATTGACCCGGCGTTACGCAGCGCTGTGCAGCCATTATGGGATGCGCCCGAGCCGCAACAATCTTGGCGTGAGCCACGAGAACGGCTCGATCGAAGCGCGTCAGAAAACGCTCAAGCGCACCATGGAGCAGGCACTGCTGCTACGCGGTCATCGCGACTTCGCCGACCTCGACACTTACCGGCAATTCGTCGCCGAAGTGTTCGGGCGGCTGAACGCCAGGGTGGCGCACAAGTTCACCGAGGAACACAAGCTGCTCAGGGCACTGCCGGCGCGGCGCAGCAGCGACTACGAGGAGGTCGATGCCAGGGTGACCAAGTACGGCACGATGACCGTCAAGAAGGTGCTCTACACGGCGCCGTCCCGACTGGTTGGGCACCGCTTGAAAGTGCGCATCTTCAGCGACAAGCTTGAATGCTGGCTGGGTGAGGTATGCGTCCTCGAACTGACGCGCGGACTGCCTGATGTGCTCACCGGACGCGGTAAGGTCATCGACTACCGTCACCTGCTGCCGGCCCTCAAACGCAAGCCTGGCGCACTGGCCCGCTCGGTGCTGCGCGACGCGCTGTTCCCACGCACCGAATACCGCCTGATGTGGGCCCAGATCAAGGAACAACTTCCCGAAGCGGCCGCTTGCCGGCTAATGGTCGGCTTGCTGGACCTGGCCGGCAACGGCGGCTGTGAGGCAGAACTTGCGCAGCGCCTGGCGCTGTTGCTCGACAGCGAAGAGTTGCCCGATCTGGACCAGCTTCGGTTCGAACTGGCACCGCGTCCTGCGCACTACCAGGACGTGACGGTGATGTTGCCCGAACTGGCTGCCTACGACCAGTTGCTGGAGGCCGCATGACGGACATCGCAGCCCGCCTGCCACTGATCCTCACGGAGTTGCGCTTGCCGACCATCAAACGGCTGTGGAGCTTGCTGGCAGCCCAGTCGAACAAGGAGGGATGGCCCGCCGAACGATACCTCACTGCCATCATGGAGCACGAACTGGCTGAGCGCGAAACACGGCGGCTGGACCGCCACCGCCAGGAAGCTCAACTGCTGCCCGGCAAGCTGCTCTCGAACTTCGACTTCACCACCGTGCCGACCGTGTCGAAAGCTCATGTCAGCGCACTGGTCGAGGGTGATGGCTGGATCGAACAGGGCGCGAACTTACTGCTGTTCGGGCCACCTGGCGTCGGCAAAAGCCACCTCGTTTGCGCCATCGGAAACGGCTTGATCGATCGCGGTTACCGCGTGCACTTCACGCGCACCAGCGACCTTGTTCAACGGTTGCAAGTGGCACGCCGGGAGATGCGCTTACCTGCCGAGATCGCGAAACTGGACCGGTTCGATCTCTTGATCTTGGACGACCTGAGCTATGTCCGGCGCGACCAGGCAGAAACGTCGGTGCTGTTCGAGCTGATCGCGGCCCGCTACGAAAGGAAGAGTCTGGCCATCACAGCCAACCAACCGTTCTCGGGCTGGGACCAAGTGTTCCCGGAAGTGGCGATGACGCTGGCGGCGGTGGACCGGCTGGTGCATCACTCAACCATCTTCGAGCTTAACGTGGAGAGTTACCGGCGCCGAGCCGCTAAGGCTGCACAGGCTCCGGCCGGTGGGAATCGCTAGCAAAGAAGGATTAACAACAGCTTGCTTCACCGGCCAAGATAATTGACGCCGACCGGCCAAGATAGTTGACGCGAACCA
>JALYUM010000106.1 GCA_030853745.1 Pseudomonadota bacterium
GGGTTGAACGTCGCGATTTCGGTGTAGTTACCGGTGATTTTGTCAGCGGTGAAATTCGCGTAGGTACCGGTTGGGTCGACGGTGAACGGGTTGTACACGACTGCCTGAGCAGCGGTAGCAGCGAACATCGAAGCGGCGGCAACGGCACATGCCAAAACGGTTTTCGAAACAAATTTCATCTTAATCTCCAGAGGTGTAGGGGTAGTGCTAATGCAGACATACTTAGCAACAACCATGCCAGGAAATTTAAGCTGTATAAAATCAAAGACTTAGCATCGATATCAATGCCGTGAAAATAATAGTGTAAAAATTTCCGACATCGATTAACAAATATTAATTTCTTAAAAGCACTTTAAATAACATGAGGAAACTTATTAAATTACAACTTTTCTTCACGTTACAGAAAGTGCTTTATATATACGACTATTGCATCGAAGTCAGCGGCTTGCGCGCCACGACGTTCCAGGTGTTTCCTGCTTTAAAATCGCTGGAAATCTCGTAGCCGGCTGCCAGAATTTTTCGACGAATGTCTTCTTGTTTGAACGGGCTGTAGAGGATACCCTTGCGAATGCCCCAGTCATTGATCTTCTGTGCAGCCCAGCGCAGTGGCTTAAATCCGCTTGGATACAGCAGTACATTTGCCGCCAGTGTGCCACCAGGTTTGAGTACACGCAGAATATCGGTCAGTGCACCATCAATTGTTGGGAAGCAATGAATTGAGTTGGCGATGTTAGCAGTATCAAAACTATTGTCGGCGAACGGCAACTGGGCAGCATCGGCATGCTGAACCGTCACTTGCGGATCGTTGGCAAAACGTTTGCGCGCACCGGCCAGCATGGAAGGGGCGTAGTCGATACCAATGACTTTCACTTTTGGCAACTTGTGGCGGCGGCGCCAGTTCATAGTCATTTCCAGCAGCGTTCCCGTGCCGCACGCAATTTCGATATGCTCGGGCCCGAAATTCGGGCCGAAAAACCGCAACTGCGTCCCAATCGTGCTGTTATAGGCAAACGTCAGAATGAAAAAGCCGCGCACGTCATACCACCAGGGTGGCGAATCATAAGCTTCAGCGATTTCATCCCGATTTTTACCGATGGTCATGTGTCAGTTCCTTGTTGAAAGTTTTTTGAATTGCGGGAGAAATTGGCGGTACGGGCGCAGAATCGGCACGCCGATCCTGGCAGGTGCTGCAGCAGCGTTCAGCCGATGCGCTTCAGGCGGTTGATGATACCGATCTCTTCGCGTGGCGAAAAGAAGTAGGGATACAGCGAACGTTCACCGACGGCTTCATCGCCCTTCCCGGCCCACTTGGCAATCAGGCCGGTGCCATATTCGGCGTTAATGCGCAACAGGACGGCTGGCGCCTCCACACGTGGATTATTGCGCGACTCGCACACGACCTCGAACTTCAGCATCGCTTCGTAGAAACGCCGATGGCGGGGGTTGACCTCAATAAAAATGTCCGTGCACTGGTTCAGGTCACGGGCATAAATAAAGGCGACATGGAACAGAGAGGCCAGCACGGCCTTCGACTTGACACTCGGATCGACTGCCAGCTTGATGAATTCACACACCTTGCCGCTCTGGCGGATCGGGTCAATGTGATCCTGGAACGTCTGGTCGGCCAGCAAACCAACGCTGGAATCGAGGCCCAGGCTCAAGGTGCCGATCACCTCGCCCTTGTCGGACGCAGTCAGAGCAATGCGGTTGGGATCGGTTCCCACGTGGTGGGTGCCGCTGTAGCCGCGCCAGGCGTACATCTTGCTGATGAGCATGCTGGCGGAATTGCGGCGGTCGTCGATATCGGCGGCACGGATGCCGAAAATGCGCTCGTTGATGGTGACGTCGACGATACTCGGCGAGTACAAACCCATGGCGGCTTTTTCGTCCGGGCTGGCGTTGGTGAGCTCGCTTGCTAACGTGTCAATCATTCACATTCTCCAAGCTGGACGGGGCGTCATGCGCCGATCGCACTGTATTCATCATAGCATCCAAATTTAACAAGATCAGTAGTATTCAGGAATAACTTTCGTTGCATTCGCGCCACTTTACGCGCTATTCTTCTTTCTTCCGCGAAATAAATGCTTTGTGAAAAAGATGGCGTGCCAACAAAACTGGGGGCATCCGCAGCCAGTTACCCCGTACGTACAACATGGCCCGTGCAACCGCACTGTAACGATCGTTGCAACTGATGTGGGCGGGTTGCAAGCCGCGCAGGAATAACGCATCCATCAAGATCAATAGTAAAGAGTTCGGGGCAGCCGGCGCAATGGCCGCAGTGACGTCTGCAGGCACGTCGGTTTCCAGCATTGCTGCGCTGTAGCGCAATGCATAAAACAATGGCCGCGCCAGTTGCATCGCGAACGCCCGGGCCGGCAAGCTATCCCAAAAACCGGGAGCGGCGCCAAACTGTGTCAGCAAGCGGTGCAAATCGACCAGGTCACGCAGGCCATTGTCGAATTCGCCGTCGTAAAACAGGTGCACGGCGCTATGCAGCACCATGTCGGCCGGGGCCAGCGTCTGCACGCCCGGTAAGCCAGGCACATCCACGGCCGCAGCAATCAGGCGGGCAGGATCGGGGCGCGCACGTGCTGTTTCCGGCAAGATTGCGTGATGGACGTCGATTACCGTGTGACGCCGCATGTGCTGCATGGGTGGAATTTCATGCATCCACTGGCGGTAATATCGCTGATCGTATTCGTCATGGCCATTGCTTACCCAGCCGTGCAGCATCAGCGCTGCCTCGACCTCGGGAAGGCGCGCTTTTGGGACCATGAAGTCGATGTCGCTGAACAGACGGCCACGCGCTGGCGCCAGCCCGGCAGCGTTGTAGGCGGCACCCTTCAACAGGATTACTGGAAAGTCCAGCCTGGCAAGTGCTTCGCGGATGCGCTCGACTTCGAATTGCACGGCGCTGACGTGCCGATCCAGTTCGACGCGAACCCACTTGAAGTGCGCGTGTGGGCGATCAGGAATAGTGTCAGTGAGGCCGTTGTCATCAAATATGCACAGCATGCATGCAAGCAACTTCGCAGCACTGGCCTGGCGCAACAATAAATCCCATTCGACAAGCGTGAGATCCTTGATGGAGGCGGGGTCGCGTAACACACCGAGCAACAGCGAACGTGTCATCGAGACGCTGGCAGCAAGTTATCGAACAGCGCAATTGCTTCGTCCAGCTGGCTATAGGTGAAATCATAGCTGTCGCAGTGGTCGATCACGTTGGCCAGAGCGTGAAACCCACGCGCACCGGTCAGACTGAAATTGAATGCGTTTTCTGCCACACGCATGTAGGCGCGGGCAGGCGAAATGGGTGACAAGGTCAAGGTTGCGTCAGCGGTGTAACGTGGAAAAATGACCCACGCGGCGCGGGCCGGTTCGTTGCTGCGCGCAATGCTCGCATCCGGGGCCTTCATGTGCGCAACTGTTCCTTTTGCGGTATCCATGGCTGAACGCGTAAAGCAGGCTTTCGGTGCGTAAGCTTTCATGATGGGAATCGATGCATTTTTCAGACTGACAGGACGCGCCAGGGGCCGGATCAGCTGATCGTCGAGATCGATCATCGTCAGCTCATCACTCAGCAAACGCCATCCGCGGTTGACCAGAGCTGCACACAAAGTACTCTTCCCAGAACCGGGCGGCGCTGGCAGGATGACCGCGTGACCATTTTTTTCGACCACTGCCGCATGGATGATCAGATAGCCATGCGCCCGCCCCGACACGCACCAGTTCAGCATCCATTCGAGCATCGGAAACGCATGATTCAGGGGTAACGGCTCGAACGGCACCATGCCATCGTGCTCAAAATTGACTTGCGGCCGAAACCAGCGGTGCAGACCACCAGAACGGCGAAAACGCAGGTGAAAGTCGGCAAAACCGCTGTCGTCGAGCGGATAAGCCCCATACATCTGGGCAACGCCATCAGTGAGGTAAGAGATGTCGGCGTGAATACAACTAGTGAACGGTCCAGTGCGCAGGAACAGTCCCGGCCCAGCGAGACGGCCATGCAGCTCCTGTCGGCTGAGCGCGCTAACGGTCAGCATGACTCAACGAGATACAAGGATTTTAATTCGGCGAGCATCGTTGCCAGGGTGTCAGGCAACGCTGCGATATCTTCAGGAAGCAGATCGCTTCCCAATGCCACTGCAAGTGCAGCAATGCTGGCAGGCGCCAGTTGCAACTGATCGAGAAGCGACATCGAATCTGCGTCAAGTAAATGTGTATCGCCGGAAAGGTTATTGAACAAAACAAATTCATCTTCCCACCCCCTTGCAGCAAGTTGCTGCCCAGGGGTGATGCGCCACACGCCAGTCACGATCAGTCCATTGTCCTGCGCAGGTAATCAAGAATATCGTACGAGGTCCAGGTCACACCAGCAGTCACTGTGTAGACCGACCTGGACGAGTATTCAACCCATATGTCGTTCAGCGCAGCTGTTGTGATGAAGGTACTCTTCTTGGATAACACGTTGAGGTACGCCGCCATGAGATACATGGCTACTTGCCCCTTGTCGCCGCTATTACGCACACCGCTCAGGATATTCATGCAACTGATCGCGGCGAACGCTTTGCCACCATATCTGGTGCAGTTGAAATACGATCCGAATGCCTTCGTACCGCTGCAACCGGCTGGCCACCCATTGTTTTTCCAATACGTGGGACCCCTGCCCGTGCACGTTACTTGTGCCGTCCTCGATTGGGTTCCGGTCGCGCCTTTGGCCGATTGGTATCCCGATGGCGTGCGGCACACTTCGCATGCCAGTCCAGGCTGACTAACCAAGGTCAGCAGCACACCACTTGCGCCAGCGCCGGCACGCGCAAAGCGGCGACGCGTCAGCCCGCGTTTGCTCAGCCCGGTATTGTCCGGGACGACAGCCCCGGACTGTTCAGGCACGTCATTCTGTTGATTATCAATAGCCACTATGTGGTTTCCTAAAGTGTGCGATGGCTGATAAAACTGCCAAACATGCAAATAAAATTTCCTACCGACATGTAAGCGAATTTCGTGCCAGATAAGCCATTCGTCGGCCCACACTGTTTAGTATCAACAACTTAGCGTGGTCAAGCAGACAAATATTCTTGTCTGCCAGGAATAATAACTGGCACTGTAAAATTTTCCGACAGCGCCATCGATAATTTGGTACTTAAAAGAAACTTTCTGGAATGATCAAAATGTCGCCTGGCAAGACAGGAACGTTAGCACTGATATCACCTTGCTTGATCAGGTCGTTCAGGCGCACCGTGTACGTCTGCTGCTTGCCATTGACAGTGCGCACCAGGTTTGCGCGGTTGCCCGAGGCAAACTCGGTGACGCCACCGACGGCAATCATCACATCCATCATCGACATGTCGCGCCGGTACTGCAACGCTTGCGGGCGGGCCGCCGCGCCAATCACGCGAATTTGCTCGCCGAAGTTTCCGACAAAACCCGTGACGACAACAGTAACAACTGGCTGCTGAATGAATTTGGCCAATGCTTTTTCAATATCGCGGGCCAGTTCGGTCGAGGTTTTGCCGGCAGCTGGCAAATCTTCTACCAGCGGGGTGGTAATCTTGCCGTCAGGACGCACCGGCACCGACATCGACACTTCAGGATTACGCCAGACGATGATATTGATATTATCGCCAGGGCCGACCAGGTAGTCCTTTGCTGGCGCAACGACTGCGCTGCTTGCCAGCGGATTTTTAGTGGCGCAACCGGCCAGCACGAAAGCGGAAGCAGCAACGTACGCCCAGATTACCGGCTTCATCCATGTTTTTGTCATCATTTTCACTACAGATCCCCTTGCCGACCGCGAACGGGTGCATGTTAAAAAGTTGTTTTCCTGCCACTGCCCCATCGGCTATTTTATACCATCCTCGCAGCCCAAAATCATCAGAGCGGAGAATCTTTCGGGGTAGTCATTTTTGTTGCAAGAGTGTCTCGACATAACGTGACGGCACTGCATAGGTAATACCGCTCGGTGCCGTGATAGCAGTTTCCTTGAGCCCTTTGACGAACACCATATTGATCACGCCCAGCACAGCGCCGGTTTCCGGGTCGTACACGGGGCTGCCGCTATTCCCCGGATAGGCCGTACCATCGAGCTGGAAAATTTTGAATACGTCGCGCGACAACGCCATGATGGCACGCGCGTCAAGTTTGCCCGAACTCAAAGACGGCATGACGATTGGGGTGATTGCCGACAATGTAGCGCGATGGGTGACGTGGTGCAAACCCAACACCATTCCCAAGGGAAATCCCGTGAAGGCAAGATCGTGTCCTTCAGCAACGTTGATCGAATCGCCCAGTTTCAGCGCGGGCAAGGGCGGACCGTCGATGAGGCGCAAATGGGCCAGGTCGTGCACGGTATCACGGGCAACCAGTCGGGCCGGCCGGAACGCCACGCCATCGCCCTGCGCCACGACAATGCCTAATTGTTCGATATTGTTTCCGTCAGGTAACTCGCTCACGACATGGGCGTTGGTGATGACGCTCATGCCGTCGCCGGTGACCCAGCCAGTACCGACAAACCGGATGGGCGGACTGCGGGTTTTCTGGTAACTGCCGACGCCAACGATGGAAGGCTTGACGGCAGCAATGGTTTTTTCCAGCGTCGCCGCATGGGCACTCTGCGAAAGCACGACGCAAAAAAGCAACAGTAACGCCACGTTAGCGATGGCAATCCAGTTACCCCGTGCAGTCACGCTATTTTGTAAGGAAATCACAAGCACGCCTGTATGGTGTAAGAAGCTATTAGAATGTAGCGTTTTGTATAGGGCAACACTAGAATAGACGCATTTGTATGCGCTAGCGCTACGAGTCGCTTTTCAATTCTGTTACCACCATGCAGATTCTGCAACAGCTCCACCCCTCTCCGCTAGTCCGCACGGCAAGAATATTTGCCGGAGAGCGATTTATGGCATTATGTTTGTTGCAGATCGGCACAATTGCTTGTAAAAACAACACTTTCAAGCATGCAAGCGGTCGCTTTTCCGATGCGCAATTGCAATTGCTCAAGGTAAAAGCGATGATGTTCGTTGTTGTGCTTTTTTTGAATTTCCTTCTTTTTTGACGAGACAGACGCGATGGCAGAAATAACGGCCTTACTCCTTACTTTCCTGAAAGCAATCGGCAAGTACCGTTGGCATGCAGTTGTTATCGCGTGGATTGTCGCGCTGGTAGGCTGGACTGTCGTTTTCAAGTTGCCGAATCAATATGAAGCATCGGCGCGCGTCTACGTTGATACCCAAAGTATATTGAAGCCTTTGCTATCCGGCATGACCACACTGCCCAACCTTGAGCAGCAGGTGATGTTCATGCGCCGTACGCTGATCAGCCGCCCGAACGTCGAGAAATTGATGCGCATGGTCGATCTGGACGTGAAAGCCAAAGACACCAAGGAACATGAAAAGATGGTCGACGAGCTGATGGCCGCGATCAAGATCGGCGGCACCGAGCGCGACGACATCTACACCATTTCCTACACGGCAACAAATCCGAAGCTCGGCAAGGACGTGGTGCAGAATCTGCTGACGATGTTCGTCGAAGGCAGCTACGGCGGCAAGAAACAGGACTCCGACAAGGCGGTCCAGTTCATCGACGACCAGATCAAGAACTACGAAGAAAAACTGGCCGCCGCAGAAAACCGCATGAAAGAGTTCAAGCTGAAAAACATGGGCATCCTGCCAAATGGTACGGGTGACTATAGTGGCCGTGTACAGGAAGCCGGCGACCAACTGAACCAGGCGAAATTACAACTGGCGGAAGCCGAGCAGTCCCGCAATGCGCTGCGATCCCAAATCAATGGCGATACCAAAACGCCAAACGGCCAACCGATCATCGGTTACGTCGATCCAGAAGTCGAGGCGCGCATTGCCGCCACTCAGAAAAACCTTGATTCGCTACGCATGCAATATACCGAAGTGCATCCGGATATCGTCGCCAACAAGCGCCTGCTCGAACAGCTAATTGCGCGCAAGGCCGACGATGCCAAGAACAAGAAGCGCAGTGCCGATCCTGGCGCCAGCTACAGCCCGATGCTGCAACAGATGAGTGTTGCCCTGTCGAGCGCAGAAGCCCAGGTTGCAGCGCTGCGCGCACGGGTCGCTGAATTCACGATGCGCTACAACCGTGTGAAGACCCAGAGTCTTGAGAGCCCGGAAATCGAAGCGCAATTTGCCCAGCTTAATCGCGACTATTCGATCAACCGCGACAACTACCAGAAACTGGTCGAGCGGCGCGAATCTGCCAAGCTGTCCGGTGAACTGTCATCGGCCACCGACATGCTGACATTCCGCGTGATTGATCCGCCGACTGCACCGCTGATTCCGTCGGGGCCAAACCGCGTTCGCCTGTTCTCAATGGTTTTCGCAGGTGCGCTACTGTCGGGCCTGGCGGCTGCCTTCCTTATGAGCCAATTCCGTCCAACATTCCTGAGCCAGACTTCGTTGCGCGATGTTACCGGGATCCCGATCCTGGGCGCCATCAGCATGAACTGGACCCCGGACCAAACTATTCGCCGCCGTCGGCGCCTGTACGCGCTGGGCGCATCGGTGCTGACCCTGTTCGGCATGTACGGCGCGGTGATGGCCGCCATCATCATTCGGCCAGCGCTGTAATCGCAAGGAGATACTGTGAGCATTATCGAGAAAGCAGCGGCCCGCCGCATCGACCAGCAACGCACCCCGGACGGTGACGTGCCGCATCCCGACATGATCGTCGAAGCCATGGCGCGCAATGCCGCCAAAACCGAGCAGGCTCAGGGCGACGCGTCTGCCCCTGCCGTGCCGGCCATGACGCAAGCCGAGATGGTGCAGGCTGCCATGGCCAACTCACATGGCCTGCAAGTGCCGGCGCCGACAGCACCAGTCGACGCCGCGCCAGTGGCAGCGCCGGTGGCAGCGCCGGTTCTGGCGTCGTTGGCGACGCCTGTCCCCCGCGCAGCGCCGATCCTGAACGAACAATCGCCACGCTCGACGACCCGCAAGGTTGACCTGGACCTGGCGCGCATGCGCGACCTGGGCATGGTCACTGCCGCCGGTGGCCGTACCGCCCTGGTGGAAGACTTCCGCGTCATCAAGCGCCCGCTGATCAAGCGCGCCTTCGCTGAACGGGCACCGGGCGATTTGCCGGGCAACCTGATCATGGTGACCAGTTCGCTGCCAGGCGAAGGCAAGACTTACTGCGCCATCAACCTGGCCATGAGTATTGCCATGGAACTGGACCACACGGTGCTGTTGGTCGACGCCGACGTCGCGCGCCCGTCGGTGCTGCGGACGCTTGGCTTGCCTGCCCAGCGCGGCCTGATGGATATTCTGGTCGACGAGTCACTCGACCTTTCGGACGTCATGCTGCGCACGAATGTGCCAACGCTGTCGATCCTGCCAGCCGGCACCAGCACCCCACGCGCCACCGAATTGCTGGCCAGTGCGGCCATGACGAATCTGGTGATGGAAATTGCCCATCGGTATCCGGACCGGATCGTGATTTTCGATTCGCCGCCGCTGCTGCTGACCAGCGAAGCGCGCGTACTGGCCACGCACATGGGCCAGATTGTAGTCGTCGTCGAGTCGGAGACAACCACCCAGCACGCGGTCAAAGAATCGCTCAGCCAGCTGGAAGGCTGCGCCAACGTCAATCTCATCTACAATAAGACGCGTGAATTCCCGGGCATCGAAGAGAGTTATGACTATCACTATGGCTAAACACGCGCGCGCCCCGGCGGCGCTGCTGGCGCTGCTGCTGGCGCCGACAGTTTATGCCGAGGTGAAATTCACACCCATCGTGTCGGGCAGCGAGACGTACAGCGACAACGTTGCATTGCAGCCGACGCAATTTGCCCAAAGCTCGTTCATCACCGAGATAACACCTGCGTTTTCGCTTCTCTCGAACGGACCGCGCCTGAAGCTCTCGGCCTCGTATCAACTGCATCTGTACTCTTACAGCAACAAAGTCAATAACACCAACAATACGTCGAGCCAGTATCAGTTGAGCCTGCAGTCAAAACTGATTGACGATCTGCTCGACCTCAACGCCAGCGCCGCGCGTCAAACGACGAGCCTGACCGCATTTGGGCCGCAAGGCAACGACAGCCTGTATTCGGACAGCAACCGGACGGTCGTCAGCACCTACACCATCTCGCCAACATTGCGCCACCGCTTTGGCGGGACGGCGGACGCCTACTTGCGCTATACGCGCAACCGGGTCGTCGGTGACCGTTTCCTTGGCACGACCAATGGCGACAACATCAACGCCAACATTATCAGCGGGCAAAATTTCAGCGTCGTCGGTTGGGGTGTGAACGTCGCGCAAGATTCCTTTTCGGCGACCCAGAATTCCCTGTCGAACGCGACCGTCGGCGACACTAAAAGCCAGAACGTCGAAGGCAATCTGCGCTACCGCGTCGGCCAGACCATCAGCTTGACCGCCACCGCCGGTTACGACAAGTACGACTATGGCAGCGTGGCGGGCAATTCCACACAAGGCGCCAGCTATACCGGTGGCTTCGTCTGGACGCCATCGTCGCGCACCCGGCTGCAAATGTCGTATGGTCGCCGCTATTATGGCAACACCGGCAACCTGGCCGCGTCGTACCGGGGCCACCGCAGTGCGCTCAACGCAAGTTATGGCGATACAGTCACCACCAGCCGCCAGCAATTCCTGTCCAGCACGGGCCTGAATACCTACGATTTGCTCAACGCAATGCTGACCGCCTCGATTCCAGATCCGGCCGAGCGCGCCAAAGCTATCGCTGCGTACATCGCCGCTACCGGCATCACGCCTATCCTGACGAACAACACGAATTACCTAAGCAATGTGTTCCAGCGCCAGCGCACTCTGCAAGTGGGTTATTCGCTGCAGGGCGCGCACAGCACTACCACGCTGTCGGTGCAAAAATCGCGCGTCACTGCCCTGTCGACTCAACAGGCCGACAGTGACCTGCTCGGCCAGAACTTCGCGTCGTTGAACAACAACCTCGATACCTTTGGCGGTTCGGCGTCCTACATTCAGCGAATGACAAGCGCCACCCAGCTGGTGGCCTCGCTGTCCTATCAGCGCAGCAAAACGATCGATACAAACATCACCTCCGACAACGAAGCGGTTCGACTTGGCTTGACGCATGCGTTCGATGCCAAGCTGCAGGGTTCGACAGAAATTCGACAGGTGCGCGGCAGCTATTTCAACACTGGCAATTCCCGCTATCGCGAAAACGCCATATCAGCCACCATTTCCAAGCAGTTCTAGACGGAGTCCAGCCAGGATGTACGAATCTTATTACGGCCTTAGCGGCAAACCGTTTCAACTACGCCCCGACCCGCATTTCTTCTTCGGCAGCAAGGGCCACAAGCGCGCCATGGCGTACCTCGAGTACGGCCTGTCGCAAGGCGAAGGTTTTATTGTCGTCACCGGCGAAGTCGGTGCCGGTAAAACTACGCTGGTGCGCAACCTGTTCAACCATTTGCCGTCCGAACAGATCGTCGCTGCCCACATCGTCAACACGCACCTCGACCCGGACGACACGCTGCGCATGGTCGTGGCCGGCTTCGGTTTGCCGTACGAAGGCGCGAGTAAAACCGATTTATTGACCCGCCTCGAACAGTTCCTGCGCATCTGCGACCAGCAGAACAAGCGCGCGCTGCTGGTCATCGACGAAGCACAGAACCTGAACCCGAAAACGGTCGAGGAACTGCGCATGCTGTCGAATTTCCAGACCGACGACAAATCTCTGCTGCAAACCTTTTTGCTGGGCCAGCCGGAATTTCGCACCACGCTGCACAGCCCCGGCATGCAGCAGTTGCGCCAGCGCGTGATTGCCAGTTACCACCTGGGTCCGATGGATGCAGCGGAAACCCGCGCGTACGTCGAGCACCGCCTTACCACAGTCGGCTGGCACGGCGACCCATCGTTCGACGATGGTGCCTACGCGGCCATTTACGCGTACACCGGCGGCATCCCGCGCAAGACGAATACCTTGTGCGACCGCTTGTTGCTGATGGGCTATCTGGAAGAGCTGCACAATTTCACGGCGGATAACGTCAATGAAGTGGTGGCCGACATTGCCGAAGAATTCAAGTTGCCAGAAACCGGCCCCGGCAGCGCCGATGACGCCGACATCACGGCCAACCTGGGCGCCCTGCAGTCGCTCGACCAGCGCGCACTCGACAACGCGCAAGCCGAACGCCGTGTCAGCGCCGAAATACTGGATGAACGCATGATGCGGCTGGAAAAATCGATCGTTTCGGTCCTGTCTATCCTGAAGAAAATTGTCGCCACGCCGGGCGGCATCGCTGCCGCCCCGGGTGCACATCCCACCAACCAGAGTACGGACCATTCCGAATGATGATGCAAACTCCTGCAGCCCGGCCGACGCCAAAGCCGGGCGAGCGCATCCGCAACGCCATGACGTGCGACGTGGAAGATTATTTCCAGGTGTCGGCATTTGCCCCCTACATCGACCGCGCCAGCTGGCCATCGCGCGAATGCCGCGTGGAAGCAAATATCGACCGCATCCTCGGCGTGTTTTCCGCCGGCAACGTGAAAGCCACGTTTTTCACGCTGGGCTGGATCGCCGAACGCTACCCGGAGATGGTCAAACGCATCGTTGCCGAAGGTCACGAACTGGCCAGCCACGGCTACGGCCACCTGCGCGCATCCGACCAGACCCGCGCCGAATTCGACAACGACATCCGCTCCAGCAAAGCCTTGCTGGAAGACCTGGGCGGACACGCTGTGGTCGGTTACCGCGCGCCCAGCTTTTCGATTGGCGAGGCGAATTTGTGGGCGCTGGAAGCGCTCTCCGAAGCCGGTTACCGCTACAGCTCGAGCATCTATCCGATCAGTCACGATCACTACGGCATGCCGAGCGCGCCGCGGTTCGCGTTTTATCCGAACGGCCCGGACGGCTTGCTGGAAGTACCGATCACGACGGCCATGGTGCTGGGTAAAAAACGGCCGGCCGGCGGTGGCGGTTATTTCCGCTTGTTGCCGTACGCGCTGTCGAAATGGATGATGGAAAAGGTCAACCGGGAAGACGGCGAACCGACGCTGTTCTACTTTCACCCGTGGGAACTCGATCCCGGCCAGCCGCGCCCTGAAGGCCTGGACGCCAAGTCGCGTTTCCGCCATTACATCAATATCGACCGCATGGAACGCCGCCTGGCGGCGCTCACCCGCGATTTCGCGTGGGACCGCATGGACCGCATTTTTCTTAAATAACAATGACATCGATTATCGAAGCAGCCCAGGCACATCACGCCGGGCGCGCGGCTGGGCCGCAAACGCTGCACCTGATGCAGCCACAGGACCGGGCCCGCTGGGATGCCTTCGTGCGCGCCACCCCGGCCGCGAATTTTTTTCACTTGTCTGGCTGGCAAAGCGTTATTGAGCAGGCATTCAGCAACAAGACCTGGTTTTATTTCACCGAACAGGATGGCCAGATCACCGGCGTGCTGCCGCTGTCGCAGGTGAACAGTAAATTATTCGGCAATGCACTGGGCGCGATGCCGTTCTGCGTCTACGGCGGACCGGTCGCGACGAATGCTGCGGCATTGACGCTGCTGGACGGTGCTGCCGATGCGCTGGCGAAAAAACTTGGCGTGGGCCACCTCGAATACCGCGGCATGGAACGTTTTCATCCGAATGACGCCAGCTGGACCACCAAAGAGCTGTACGTTACCTTTCGCAAGGCAATCTCCGCCGACGATGAAGAAAATTTGAACGCCATCCCGCGCAAGCAGCGCGCGATGGTGCGCAAAGGTATCAAGCTGGGCCTGCGCGGCGAAGTCGACAGCAACGTCGACCGCCTGTTTGCCGCCTACGCCGACAGCGTGCACCGTCTCGGCACCCCGGTGTTCCCGAAAAAATATTTCGCGCTGCTGCAAAAAGAGTTTGGCGCCGAATGCGAAGTGCGCACCATTCTCACGGCCGACAACCGCCTGGTTGGCGCGGTGATGAGCTTTTACTGGCGCGATGAAGTGGTGCCCTACTACGGCGGCGGCACGGCGCTGGCGCGCGAAGTGGCCGGCAACGACTTCATGTACTGGAATTTGATGCAGGCCGCCGCCGCCAAGGGTTGCCGTCTGTTCGACTTCGGTCGCAGCAAGCTCGGCACCGGCGCCTACGATTTTAAAAAGAACTGGGGTTTTGTCGCCCAGCCGCTGCCGTACGAATACAAGTTGTATGCGTCCGAGGCGCTGCCGGACAACAATCCGCTTAATCCGAAGTACGCGCTGTTCATCAAAATCTGGAAAAAACTGCCGCTGCCGGTTGCCAACTTTATCGGGCCATACATCGTCCGCAACCTGGGCTGAAGCGCGTGGAAGACCTGTTGCTGCTGATCCACCGGATTCCGTATCCGCCCAACAAGGGCGACAAGATCCGCTCGTACCACTTGCTGAAACACCTGGCGCAATCGTACCGGGTGCACCTGGCCACGTTTGTCGACGATCCGGATGACTGGCAACACGTACCGCGCGTTGAAGCACTGTGCGCAAGCAGCCATTTTGCCAAACTCAACCCGCTGGTGGCGCGCGTGCGCAGCCTCGGTGCGCTGCTGGCCAACCGGTCGCTGTCGCTCGATTATTATCGCGATGCATCCACCAGACAGTGGGTCGACCAGACTGTCCAACAGCACAAGATTTCCCGCGTGCTGGTGTTTTCGTCGGCGATGGCGCAGTACGCCGATGCCTATCCCGGCATGCGCCGCGTGGTCGATTTCTGCGATGTCGATTCCGACAAATGGCGCCAGTACGCCGAGCAGAAATCGTGGCCGATGAACGTGCTGTACCGCCACGAAGCGAAGCAGTTGCTGGCGTACGAGCGCAAAGTCGCGCGCGACTACGATGCGGCACTGTTCGTGTCGCAACCGGAAGCAGATTTGTTCCGCCAGCTGGCGCCGGAAAGCATCGACCGCATCGGCCACTTCAATAATGGCGTCGATACCGATTATTTTTCTCCGGAGCCGGTGTCGGAAAATCCATTTCCGGCAGGCGCGCAGACCGTCGTGTTCACCGGTGCCATGGATTACTGGCCGAATGTCGACGCCGTGCAATGGTTCGCCACCGACATTTTCCCGCAATTGCGCGCGCGATTTCCGGCCCTGCATTTTTATATCGTCGGCGCCCGCCCGAGTGCGCCTGTGACCGCGCTGGCAGACCTGCCCGGCGTGACTGTCACCGGCACTGTGCCGGACGTGCGCCCGTACATCCGGCACGCCGACGTCGCCGTGGCGCCGTTGCGTATTGCGCGTGGTATCCAAAACAAGGTGCTGGAAGCCATGGCCATGGCCAGCCGCGTGGTGGTGTCGCCGCAGGCACTGGAAGGCATCGATGCCACGCCAGGCACTGAACTGATACTGGCCGATGGCGCCAGCGAGTTTGTCGCCGCGATCGCGCAGTTGCTGGACACCCGCAACACTACCATTGGCCCCGCCGCCCGGCGCCGGGTCGAAACCCAATACAGCTGGCCCAGCAACCTGGCCTGCATCGGAGAACAGCTCGAATGTTGATAAACGCCTCATCGGGCACCACCCCGATCAACGCCAGTGCCAGTGTCGGCAGGCCGGTTCCGCGCGCGACTATCGTGCTGATATTGCTGGCTTTGCTGGCGCCGTTTGCGCTGTACTTCAGCACCATCGCGTCGATCGTCAAGATCTGGGACAGCTCTGAAACGTTCGCCCACGGCTACGTGATTTTGCCGATCAGCCTGTGGCTCGTCTGGCGCCGCCGCGCCAATTTCAGCGCCTTGCCGCCGACGCCTTACTGGCCGGCATTGCTGCTGATTGCGCTGCTCGGCATGGGCTGGCTGGCCGCCCATATCGGCGAAGTGCAGGTGATCACCCAATACATGTTTGTGGCGATGTTTCCGGCCATCGCGCTGGCCGTGTTCGGCCCCCGCCTGGCCGCCTCGTTTGCCTTTCCCCTGCTGTTTTTGCTGTTCGCTGTGCCGTTCGGCGAAATTTTTGTCGGCCCGCTGATCGAGCACACTGCCAATTTTACTGTCGCCGCCGTGCGCGCGGTTGGCATCCCGGTGCTGCGCAACGGCACCCGCTTCGAGCTGCCCACCGGCAGCTGGTCGGTGGTGGAAGCCTGTAGCGGCGTGCGCTACCTGATTTCGTCGATCACGCTCGGCACGCTGTACGCCTACCTGACTTACCGTTCGACCAAACGCCGCCTGGCGTTCGTGGCACTGGCGATCGTCGTGCCGGTCGTGGCCAACTGGCTGCGCGCGTTCATGATCGTGATGATCGGCCACTTATCCGGGATGGCACTGGCCACCGGCGTCGACCACCTGATTTATGGCTGGCTGTTCTTCGGCCTGGTGATGTTCATCATGTTCTGGATCGGCAGCTTCTGGCGCGAGGAAGAAGCGCCGACGCCGGCCCCGGTGGCGGCCATACCATTGGCGCAAACATCGGGACGCATGGCGCCTCTGGTGGCCGCAGTACTGGTCGTCGCTGCGCTCTTCCCGGCGTTTGCTTACTACAATGAGCAGGCAAACCTGAATCCGAAGCCGGTGCAAGTGGCAACGCCTGCGATCAGCTTGTCGGCGACCTCGGCGTTTACCACCTGGACCCCGGCCTTCCGCGGCCCGAGCGCACAGTACAGCGGCGTGTTCCGGCAGGACGCAACGCCGGTGGCGCTGCACGTTCTGTATTACCGTAATCAGGGTCCCTACCACTCGCTGATCAGTTCGGTGAACGTGCTGGCCGGTGCAAAAGATCTGTGGCACGAAATCGGTAACGCCGGCGTCACCAGCAACCTGGGTGGCCGCCCGATCGGCCTGCGTGAAACGCGCATGTCCGGCCCGAACGGCGCGCACATGCTGGTGTGGCAGTGGATGGCCATCGACGGCCACGTCACAGCCAGCAATATCGTCGGCAAACTGTGGCAGGCGCGTGGCAAATTGCTGTTCCGCGGCGACGATGGCGCCGCCGTCATTCTGGCAGCACCGTACGAGACCGATCCGGCCAGCGCGCGCGCCGCGCTGACGACGTTTGCCCAAAGCCAGGGCGCAGCCATCGACGCGGCCCTGGCCGCCACGCAAGCGAAGTGAGCGCTCTGCCGCTGGTCATGCACCTCACCTACGCGCTTGACGTGGGTGGGCTGGAAACGCTGCTGGTCGACTGCATCAACAAGATGCCGGCCGACCAGTATCGCCACGTGGTGGTGTGCCTGACGCGCTCATCGCGTTTTGCCGAGCGCATCACACAGCCGGGTGTCGAGGTATATGCGCTGAACAAAGCGCCCGGCCTCGGCCTTGGCACCCATGTCGCCTTCTGGAAGCTGGCGCGCCGGCTGCGCCCGACCATCCTGCATACCTACAATCTGGCAGCAATGGAATACGCGTTCGCAGCCACGCTGGCGGGCGTGCCGGTGCGCGTGCATGCCGAGCATGGGCGCGATACCAGCGACCCGCACGGCCTGAACCCGAAGCACAATTTTCTGCGCCGGCGCCTGGCGCCGTTCATCGATTGCTACGTCCCGGTATCGGAAGATTTGCATCGCTGGCTGGGACAGGTGGTGCGCATCCCGGCCGCCAAGACCCTGTTCATCAAGAATGGCGTCGACACCGACAAATACCGGCCGGGCGAACGCGGCGTTGGTGCGCCCTGGCGCGACGGGCACTTTGTCATCGGCACGGTGGCGCGGGTGTCGGACATCAAGAATCACCGTGGCCTGGTCGATGCATTCATTCGCCTGCGCGCATTGCTGCCGGATCTCGCTCCTGCATTGCGCCTGTCGATCATCGGCGATGGCCCGTTGCTGCCGGCGTTACGTGAACAGGTATTGCAGGCCGGCTTGCAGGATGTGGTGTGGCTGCCCGGCGCGCGCAGCGATGTGGCGCAACTGGTGCCGGAGTTTTCGGTATTCGCCCTGCCCTCCCTGGCTGAAGGCACGCCGGTGTCGCTGCTGGAGGCCATGTCCTGTGCACTGCCGGTAGTGGCATCGAACGTCGGTGGCATCCCGGAAGTAGTGAACGACCAGGTGGAAGGCAGCCTGGTGCCGCCGCAAGACGTCGAAGCGCTGGCCCAGGCGCTGGCGCGCTACGCCCGCGATCCTGCGCTGGCCAGCCAGCACGGCCAGGCAGGCCGGACCCGCATCGTGCAACAATATAGTATGGCGGCGATGGTGACTGCCTATACCGCTTTGTACGCACGCCTGTGCCGGCAAAAGCGCGTCACGCCCCTTCGATAACGTTTTTTTGGAACTGAAACCAGCATGTGCGGAATAGTCGGAATATTTGATACCCTGGGCCAGCGCGAGATCGACCGCGCGGTCCTCTCGCGCATGAACGAAACGCAGACCCATCGCGGTCCTGACGAAGCCGAACTGCACCTGGAAACCGCGCTCGGCATGGGCCACCGGCGCCTGTCGGTGATCGATATCGCCACCGGCCAGCAGCCGCTGCAGAATGCCGAGCGCAGCCTGGTCATCGTCTTCAACGGTGAAATCTACAATTACCGCGAATTGATGGCCGAGCTGATCGGCCTTGGCTTCACTTTTAAAACCAAATCGGATACCGAAGTGGTGCTGGTGGCATATCAGGCATGGGGCGAAGGCTGCCTGCAGCGTTTGCGCGGCATGTTCGCCTTCGGGATCTGGGACCGCGCGCGGCAGACGATGTTTTTGGCGCGCGACCATATCGGCGTAAAACCGATGTTTTATTCGCTGCTGCCGAACGGCTTGTTTGTTTTCGGCTCCGAACTGAAATCGATCATGACGCATCCAGAACTGTCGCGCGAACTGAACCCGCAGGCAGTCGAAGAATACTTCGCCTACGGTTATGTACCAGAACCGAAAACGATTTTTTATAACGCCTATAAACTGGCGCCTGGCTACTCGATCACGCTGAAGGTCGGCGACACAGCCATCCATCCCGTGCGCTATTGGGACGTACCTTTTAAAACCGCACCGGTAACGGACGCACGCGCGGTGGAAGAAGAATTGATCGTGCGCATGCGCGATGCCGTGAAAAGCCAGATGGTGGCCGAAGTGCCGCTGGGTGCATTCCTGTCGGGCGGGGTCGATTCGAGCGCTGTCGTGGCGATGATGGCGCAGGAAGAAGCCCACGTCAAAACCTGCTCCATTTCATTCGACGACCCGGAATACGACGAATCGGCTTTCGCCAACCAGGTGGCGAAGCGCTACAACACCACCCACTTCGCGCAAACCGTCAGCAAGGACGACTACGGCCTGATCGACACACTGGCGGGCCTGTACGACGAACCGTTCGCCGACAGTTCCGCCATCCCCACCTACCGCGTCTGCCAGCTGGCGCGCCAACATGTGACGGTGGCGTTATCGGGCGACGGCGGCGATGAAAGCTTCGGTGGCTACCGTCGCTACAAATACGCCATGGCCGAAGACAGCGTACGTTCGCGCCTGCCGGCCGGCCTGCGCAAGAGCGTGTTTGGCACCCTCGGCGCCATCTACCCGAAAGCCGACTGGGCGCCGCGCATGTTCCGCGCCAAAACGACCTTCGAAGCGCTTGCACGCGACCTGACCGACGGCTATTTCCACGGCGTGTCGATCATGAACGACCGCGTGCGCGACCAGCTGTTCAGCGACGGTTTCCGCACGAAGCTGCAGGGTTACCGCGCCATCGAAGTGATGCGCGGCCACGCAGCGAATGCGCCCACCGACGATCCGCTGTCGCTGATCCAGTATCTCGATTTCAAAACGTACCTGCCGGGCGACATTCTGACCAAGGTCGACCGTGCATCGATGGCGCATTCGCTCGAAGTGCGGGTGCCGCTGCTGGATCACAAGTTTGTCGAGTGGGCGTCGAGCCTGCCGTCTGATCTGAAACTGCGTGGCGGCGAAGGCAAGTACATCCTGAAAAAGGCGCTGGAACCATACCTGCCGGAAGACATCATGTACCGGCCTAAAAAAGGGTTTTCGATTCCAGTGGCAGCCTGGTTCCGTGGGTCGCTGCGCGCGCAGGTACGGGCGGCGGTGTTGAGCCCGCTGCTACTGGATACCGGGATTTTCAATCCGGTGTATCTGCGTCATATGGTCGATCAGCATGAGTCGGGGGCGAATGACTACAGCGCTTCGCTGTGGTCGGTGATGATGTTTGAGGCGTTTTTAAGAGTGAGCGTTGACAGTTGACGACGCACAGTGAATTCAACAAAGAAGGATTTGATTTGGGCCCGCAAAATGCTCACCGATACAGCGACCTGACAGTCGCGATGGTAGTCGGTACCATCGTAACGATCCTGTGGACCGCGTTGACCTGGCGCTACGGCTTCGATTTCGCCGACGAAGGCTATTACTGGTACGGTTCGCAGCGCATGTTGCGCGGCGAAGTGCCGATGCGCGACTTCCTTTCCTATGACATCGGGCGCTACATCTGGGGCGCCGCATTGATGGCCCTGATGGGCGACGACGGCATCGTCGGCGCACGCATGGCCGCGGCAGCGTTCCGAATCATCTCCATCGTCATTGGGGTCAGGATCGTTTTGCGCGCCGCCGATGGCCGGCTCTCAACGCCGGTCAAGCTCGGGCTGGCTGCGCTGTCTGCCGTGCTGCTGAACCTTTGGGTCTTCCCGTACTACAAAGTCTACGATTTCGGGATCAGCATCATGCTGCTTGGTATGCTGGTGCTGATGGTACAGCGCCAGACGATGCGAGCCTGGTTCGGCGCTGGCATCATCCTTGGCGTGGCAGCGGTAATCGGCCGCAACCACGGGATGTACGGGGCCTTTGGCGCGCTGCTGCTGCTGGCCTTCCTGCTCGCCAAACACAAAAAGCCGCGCACCTTGTTCAAACCGTCGCTGCTTTTCATCTCAGGTGTTGTAGTCGGTTTCAGCCCGAATTTCATTTTTGCCGCGCTGTTCGACGGTTACACTGCCGCGTTCATCACGACTCTGCGTGACCTAATCAACAGCGGCTCGGCGAATATCGGCCTGCCAATTCCCTGGCCGTGGACACTGGACAAAACCGACACCGGCTTCATCATCTGGACCATGAACGTGGTTATTGGCCTGGCGTTCATCGCTCTGCTAGCCGTGCCGCTGGCGGCCTTGCTGATGCTGGCGCGTCGCCCGCTGGCGCAGTTCCAGCCGATCGACCAGGTCATGCTGGCTGCCGCCATGTGCGGCCTGGGCTATGCCCATTACGCGTACTCGCGCTCGGATCTCACCCACTTGTCGCATGCGATCGCAGGCGTGCTGTTCATTTTGCTGTGCGCGGGCCTGCGCGCCCGGCGCCCGCTGATCATGGCCGTCGTGCTGCTGGGCGTGTCCGTCATGGCGTTCACGCAGGAAGAGCCATTCCTGGCCAGACCGATCCTGCACAAGCCCCTGGCAACGATGCCGGTGAACGGCACCAATTTGTATGTTTTCCCAGGCTCGGCCAACCGCCTGGCTAAAGTTGAAAAAATCTTTGCCGCCTATCCGGCAGGACGCACTAATTTCCTTGCCCTCCCCAACGCTCCAGGAATGCATGCCATTTACAAGAGCAAAATGCCAATCTGGGAAATCTACGCGCTGTCGAAACGTCCCGCTGCGTTCGAACTACAGGAACTGGCGCGGCTGAATGCGGCCCGGCCGGAAGTGATCGTCCTCTCGGATCACGGCCTCGACAAGCACGACAATATGCGCTACAGCATCATGCATCCATTGACTTACCAGTGGATCAATGAGCACTATCAGCGTGTCGGGTCGTCGTCGGATGCGGCTGATGCTGCCTGGCAGGCATATGTTCTTAAACATTAAAATTAAAACTTATGGATAATAGTTTTTTATGCGTAAATATCTGCTCGACTGAAAGATGTATTTTCTTAACCCTATTTTTGCCATCCTGATCAGTTTAGTAGGATTTTTACTCGTCTGGACTACATTCAAAATGTTCAGGAGTAGCGTGAAGCCCACCCGCTTCGGCACGATCGATGGTTTACGTGGCTATCTCGCCTTTTTCGTTTTTCTCCATCACGCCACAATCTGGTTTATATTTAGCAAAACTAATCTCTGGATTGCCCCTGACTCGAATTTCTACAATCATCTGGGACAATCGAGTGTCGCCTTATTTTTCATGATCACAAGTTTTTTGTTTTACGACAAATTGCTGAACATCGAATTGAAAAGCTTTTCCTGGGCGTCCTTTTTTATCAGCCGATTTTTTCGACTGACGCCACTTTATGTGATGGTCGTATTCGCAATTATTATACTGGTCGGGAAATATTCCAACTGGACTCAGCTGGAACCTCGAAAGGTTTCCATGGCAAATGCAATGGATTGGCTACTATTTACTATCCCAGGTGTCCCCTACATCAACACCATTGATCCGTTTTTTTTCGTCGCTGGTGTAACTTGGTCTCTACCATACGAATGGTGCTTCTACTTCATCTTGCCTTTGATTGCTTTAACAACCAGAACACGTAGTTCGATTGCAGCGCTCATTCTCTCGGGCATTGCGGTTTGGGTTGCACAATCACATAATTTGGAGCCGCGCTACTTAAGCATGTTTGGTGGCGGTTTGGTGGCTGCGAAGCTAGTCCGTTATGAAAAATTTCTAAGATTTTCACAGAAACCATTAGCCTCGGTCATTTTATTAGCAACACTTGGGGTAGTATTAATATACCCAACTGCTTACCATATTATTCCGTTTCTTTGCCTTACCGCTGCGTTTTGCATGATTGCTGGCGGTACTGACTTGTTTGGAATTTTACTCACCAAAACTTCACGCAGGCTCGGGGAAGTGGCTTACAGTATTTATTTGGTCCATGGATTGATGCTATTCACCATGATAAATATGGTTGTCGGAAAAGAAAACATCGCACGGATGTCAACTGTCAGCTACTGGCTGTGCATTGCCCTGCTCGTCCCATTCTTGCTCGGAATATGTGGATTGACTTACCACTTTATCGAAAAACCCGGAATTGATTTCGGTAAGAAACTGGCAGCGAAACTATCCCAGGCGAGGCGGTCACGATAGCTAAAATTCGGGATTTGATATTATTTTGATTCGTATCCGCAAAAAAAAACCCAACAAACTTGCTGGGTTTTTTTGCGTATGGTGCGAAGCTGACGGTAAGATTGTCGTTATTGGCTACTGCGGCTCATCAGACTTGTAGTGCATACGGTACCACTCCTGAAACCGCCCCAAGCCAGTGGCCAGGGTGGTCTGCGGCGCAAAATCCACCCACGCTTTCAGCTTGCTGGTATCGGCGTGCGTCGCTGGCACATCGCCCGGCTGCATCGGCAAGAACTCCTTGACCGCGTTCACGCCCAGCGCGTTTTCCAGCGTCTCGATGAAGTACAACACGGACACCGGCTGGTCGTTGCCGATGTTGTACACCGCATGCTGCACGCCACCTTCCTCGCTCGGCTTGAACAGCAGGCGCACGACGCCTTCGACGATGTCGTCGATATAGGTGAAATCGCGTGTCAGCTTGCCTTCGGCGAAAACCTGGATCGGTGCACCCTTTAACAGCCTCTGGGTAAAGCTGAAATAGGCCATGTCCGGGCGGCCCCACGGGCCATACACGGTAAAGAAACGCAGGCCGGTGGCCGGCACTTTGTAAAGCTGGCTGTACGAATAAGCCATCAGCTCGTTCGACTTCTTGGTTGCCGCATACAGCGATACCGGGGTGTCCGTGACGTCGGCTTCGCTGAACGGCACCTTGGCATTGGCGCCGTAGACGCTGCTGCTGCTGGCGTACAACAAATGCTCGATCTTGCCCTGGCGGCAAGCTTCTAGAATGTTGCCGAACGCGACCAGATTTGACTGGATGTATGCATGCGGGTTGATCAGCGAATAGCGCACGCCGGCTTGCGCTGCCAGGTGCACCACCAGCGTCGGTTTGACACGCGCGAACAGTGCTTCGACCTGGGCTGTATCGGCCAGTTCGACCACATCGCAGGTCACACCAGCCGGATCGAGCAGCGCTGTTACACGATCACGCTTGAGCTGCGGATCGTAGTAATCATTAAAATTGTCGCAGCCAAAGACCTGGTGGCCCATGCCGGCCAGGCGCGCCGATACATAGCTGCCGACAAACCCGGCAGCGCCAGTGACCAGGATACGGTGGTGACCGGCAATCATCAGGCAGCTTTCCGGCTGACGCGGCCGATACCCTCGTAAGACAGGCCGGCAGCGGCCACTTCGGCCGGGTCGTAAATATTGCGTCCATCGAAAACGGCCTTGTCGCGCAAGCTGGTCGCCAGAGCGGCGAAGTCCGGGGCGCGGAATTCTTTCCACTCGGTGACCAGCACCAGCACGTCGGCATTGTCGGTCGCGGCACTGGCCGTGGCGACGATCGTCAGTTGCTCAGTGCATTTGTCCGCGCCGTGTTCTTTCTGCAGCAGGTGCAGCGCTTCCTTGCTGGCGACCGGATCATAGGCGCGGACATTGCAGCCGGCCTTGAACAGTTCGCGGATCAGCACCAGGCTTGGCGCTTCGCGCATGTCGTCGGTGTTGGGTTTGAACGACATACCCCACAGCGCGACAGTTTTACCGGCGAGGTTTTCAACGCCGCCATAATGGCGCACCAGCTTGTTGAACAGCACATTCTTCTGCGCTTCGTTGACGCGTTCGGTGGCATCGAGAATGTGCATCGATTGCTTATGGTCGCCCGCAGTCTTGACCAATGCCTTGACGTCTTTCGGGAAGCACGAACCGCCGTAACCCATGCCCGCGTACAGGAACTGCGAGCCGATCCGTGGATCGAGGCCCATACCCAGGCGCACGGCTTCGATGTCGGCGTCCAGCAGTTCGGCCAGGTTCGCCAGTTCGTTCATGAAGCTGATGCGTGTGGCCAGCATCGAATTGGCGGCATATTTCGTCAGCTCGGCGCTGCGCACATCCATCTCGACCAGTTTTTCATGGTTGCGGCTGAATGGTGCGTACAACTGGCGCATCAGCTTGGTGGCACGCGGGTCGTTGCTGCCGACCACGATGCGGTCCGGACGCATGAAGTCGTCGATGGCCGCACCTTCCTTCAAAAATTCCGGGTTGCTGACCACGGCGAACGACACGGTGCTGCCACGCTTGTCGAGTTCGCCCTGGATAGCGGCGCGGACTTTATCTGCGGTACCGACCGGCACGGTCGATTTGTCGACGACGACCAGCGGACGCTCCATGCGCTGGCCGATGCTGCGCGCTGCGGCAAGGATGTGGGTCAGGTCGGCGCTGCCGTCTTCGTCGGGCGGGGTGCCCACTGCCAGGAACACCAGGTCAGCGTGGGCGATGGCTTCGTCGTAGCTGGTCGAGAAGAACAGGCGGCCGGCACTGGCATTGCGTGCCACCAATGCATCCAGGCCTGGCTCGTGAATAGGGATCACGCCGTTTTTCAGCATGGCGATCTTGTCTTCATTGACGTCGAGGCACAGCACAGCATTGCCAACATCTGCAAAACATGCGCCGGAAACGAGGCCGACGTAGCCGGTACCAATGATGGAAATTTTCATAATGTAGGGAAAGGAATTGTCAGCACGACGGGAAACTGGCGCGACCGCGGTGCAAGGGCTTCGAAAGCCACATTGGCGGCATCACCGGATAGTGGAAATGTCTAAAGTAAACTTGAATTATAGTATCATGGTTGATAAGTATTCATACCCGCTAAGCCGAATTGTGCTGCTCTTTGGCAAAATTTATTTCTTTTTGGCGACAATCTCGCAGCGCCCTCAAGCGACTCTGATAGTATCGCCGCTCAACTCTGCGGTTCCGGGCATTTCTGCGTTCAACTATTCATGAAGCTATTAACTTTCAGCACTTTGTATCCTAACGCTGAGCAGCCAAATCACGGGATCTTCGTCGAAACGAGGTTGCGTTACCTGATTGCCAGCGGTAAGGCAGAGTCGCGCGTCGTCGCGCCAGTACCATGGTTTCCATCAAAAAATCCAAAGTACGGACCGTATGCCCAGTTCGCGCGCGTGCCGCGTCAGGAGCAACGCAACGGTTTATCAGTAGTCCACCCGCGCTATCTGGTAGTGCCGCGCATTGGCATGACCCTTACACCGTTCATGCTGGCTCAGTCGGCCAAAAAAGCGATCGGCCGCATCCGCGACGAAGGCTACGATTTCGACGCCATCGATGCGCATTATTTTTATCCGGACGGCGTTGCTGCGGTCATGCTTGGCAAGTATTTCAACAAGCCGGTGGTGATTACAGCACGCGGTACAGATATCAACCTGATTCCCCAGTTCGCCTTGCCGCGCAAGATGATCATGTGGGCCGCCGAACGCGCCAACGGCATCGTCACCGTCTGCCATGCCCTGAAAGATGAAATCACGGGGCTTGGCGTGGTCAACAAAAACATCGTTGCGCTGCGCAACGGCGTCGATCTGCAGCGCTTTCACCCGACAGATCGCGCCGCCGCGCGCGCAGCGCTGAACATCACCGGGTTCACAATGCTGTCGGTCGGCCTGCTCGACCCGCGCAAGGCCCACGATATCCCGATCCGCGCCCTGGCCGAATTGCCCGATGCGCGACTGATGATCGCCGGGTCCGGCCCGGAGTTGAAAAAACTGCAGGATCTGGCCGTCCAGTTCGGCGTGGCTGAACGCGTCACGTTTCTGGGGCCGATTCCGCAAACGGCACTGGCGCAATACTACAACGCCGCCGATGTGCTGGTGCTTGCCTCATCGCGCGAAGGCTGGGCCAATGTGCTGCTCGAATCGATGGCCTGCGGCACGCCGGTGATCGCCAGCAATGTCTGGGGCACGCCGGAAGTCGTGAATGCACCCGAAGCCGGCCTGTTGATGGTCGAGCGCACGCCCGCCAGCCTGGCCGCCAGCGTGCGGATACTGCGGGCCAACTACCCCGACCACCACGCCACGCGCCGCTATGCCGAGCGCTTCAGCTGGGACGACACCACCCAGGGTCAGCTCGACCTGTTCGAGCGCGTCATATTGGATAGAGCTTCATGAGGATCCTCTACCACCACCGGACCCGGTCGAAAGATGGGCAGTATGTCCATATCGAAGAAATGATCAACGCACTGCGCTCGCTGGGCCATGAAGTAATCATCGTGGCGCCGCCGAGCGCGGAAACCGAATCGTTTGGTTCGGACGCCGGCGCCGTGGCAGTTCTCAAGCGCTACATGCCGAAATGGTGCTACGAGCTGATGGAGCTGGCGTATTCGCTGGTCGCGTATCGGCGCCTGGCTGCAGCCGTCCGCGAGCATCAGCCCGAGGTGTTATACGAACGCTATAACTTGTTTTTACCAGCCGGCATCTGGCTGGCACGCAAGTACAAGCTGCCGATGCTGCTGGAAATTAACGCACCGATTCTTGAAGAACGCACCAAATACGATGGCCTGTCATTGACGCGCCTGGCACGCTGGTCGCAATCATATGCGTGGCGCAAGGCGGACATGGTGTTACCGGTTACCCAAGTGCTCGCTGACATGGTTCAGGCATATGGCGTGCCGGCCGAGCGGATCGTCGTGATCCCGAACGGCATCAACGGCGACCGTTTCGATGGCGACATCGACGTCCTGGCCGCCAAGCGCGCGCTGAACCTGGAGGGCCAACTGGTGTTGGGCTTCACTGGTTTTGTCCGCGACTGGCACGGCCTCGATAAGGTGATCGACCTGATCGCCAACGATCCGCCCAATGCATTGCGCACATTGCTGGTCGTCGGCGACGGCCCGGTGCGCGCCGACCTGGAACAGCAAGCTGAAAAGCTCGGCATTCGCAAACGGGTGCACTTTACCGGCATCGTCGAACGTGACGACGTCGCGAAATACGTGGCCGCCTTCGATATTGCGCTGCAGCCGGCAGTGGTCGATTACGCCTCGCCGTTGAAATTGTTCGAATACTTGGCGCTGGGCAAGGCCATCGTCGCACCGGGCCAGCCGAACATTCGAGAAATCCTCACGCACGAAAAAAATGCGCTGCTGTTCGATCCGGCGCATCCAGAACAACTTGCCGCCGCCATCCAGCGCCTGTGCGTGGATCCGGCCTTGCGCCTGCACGTGGCCGCTGGCGCGCGTGCGGCAATTGTTGGACAGCAATTGACATGGAAGGCGAATGCACAGCGCGTGGTCGACCTGTTTCGCAAGGTGAAAGAACGCCATGCGTGATCTCATCCTGTTCATCATTATCTTCGGCACGCTGCCGTTCGTTTTCAAGCGACCCGTGCTGGGCGTCCTGTTGTACACGTGGCTAAGCTTGATGAATCCGCACCGCTTGGCCTACGGCGCGGCCTTCGACTTTCCGTTTGCCGCGCTGGTTGCGGTCGTGACGCTGACGGCTCTCCTCATCAGCAAGCAAACCAAGTATTTTCCGCGCACGCCCGCCACCATCGTGCTACTGCTGTTTTGCGCATGGCTCACGCTGACAAGTTTCTTTGCACTCGAACCCTTGCTGGTCTGGCGGGAATGGAACCGCGTCATCAAGACCATGTTCATGGTGTTCGTGTCGATTCTGGCGTTGAATACCGAACGAGACGTCAAGCAATTTGCTTGGATCACGGCGCTGTCGCTAGGCATTTATGGGCTGAAAGGCGGCATTTTCGTTCTCGCAACCGGGGGGTCGTACAAGGTCTTCGGCCCGTCGGGTAGCTATATCGAAGAAAACAATGGCATGGCGCTGGCCCTGGTCTCGACACTGCCCCTGATCTGGTACCTGCGTAACCAGGTCAAGAACAAGCTGCTGTCGATGGTAATGCTGGCGATGACCATTTTCACGGCGATTGCCGCGGTAGGCTCGTATTCACGGGGTGCGCTGATTGGCGGGGCGGCGATGTTGGGTTTCTTGTGGCTGAAAAGCAAAAACAAGGCCGGAACCGGGCTGGCAGTGATTGCCATGGTCGTCATTGTTTCTCTGGTCATGCCGTCTCAATGGTTCGATCGAATGCATACCATCGACAATTACCAGCAAGATGATTCGGCGCTGGGACGCCTGAATGCCTGGCAGTTCGCGATCAATGTGGCAAGTCATAATATTCTCGGCGGCGGTTTCAACGTCTTTTCCATGCGTCAGTTTGCAATTTACGCGCCCGATCCGCTTAATTACCATGTCGCACACAGTATTTATTTCCAGGTCCTGGGCGACCACGGCTTTTTCGGTCTGGCGCTGTTTCTTACGCTGATGCTCTGCGCCTGGCGGACAGGAACCCGCGTGATCAAATTTTGTGGCGCCGCACCCGATCTGAAATGGGCATCAGACCTCGCAAAGATGGCGCAAGTCTGCATCATTGGTTTTGCCGTCAGCGGCGCGTTCTTGTCACTTGCCTATTTCGACCTCTATTATGATTTCATCATCATCCTGGTCGCGCTGGAAAAGCTCCTTATGCTGAACCGGGACAAGGCTGGCAAACGCATTCCTTACGTGCCTGTGGTCGAAGTCTTCGATCCGAAGCGGCGCAAGGGACTCGCCGGCACGCTCCAACGCATCTTCCTCTGAAAACGCGCCGCCAACGTTCATGAAATCGACTATCGTCCAAAGCGTTTTTTCGCTGCTGTCTCCAGCCGGGCCGGGTGGCCGCCTGTCCGTCCTGCTGTTCCATAAAATTCCGACGCTGGCCGATCCGCTTACCACGGGCGAACTGGACTTGACGCGCTTCGAGCACATTCTCGATTTCCTGGCCGAAAACGCCAACGTCATGCCGCTGCCGGAAGCCACCAAGGCGTTGCAGGCCGGCAAACTCCCGAGTCGCGCGATGGCGCTGACGTTCGACGATGGCTATGCCGAGTGGATTCACAACGTCAGCCCGGCGCTGCGCAAACGCAATTTGCCGGGCACGTTTTTCGTCACCACCGGACAATTGTCCGGCAGCGCCCTGTGGCACGAACGCATTGTGGCCGCCGTGCGAGCGCTGCCCGACCGCGGCGTAACGCTGCCTTACGGCTTTGGCAATTACACGGATCTGAGCCTGGCCGGAAGTCGTCTGCGCCTTGTCGAAGAACTCCAGGAGCGCCTGAAATACGCCCCGCTGGCCGACCGCGTCGGCGCCATCGAAGTGCTCGAAGGACAAGCGCTCAACACCCTTGACCTGCCACTGCCGTTCAATACCGAATCGGTGCGGACCTTGCACAATCAGGGGTTCGATATCGGCGCGCACACAGTGCACCATCCGATTCTGAACGAATGCACGCGCGCGCAAGCCCGCGCGGAAATCGGCGGCAGCAAAGAAGAACTGGAAGCGATCATCGGCGGCCGTGTGCATTCGTTCGCCTATCCGAACGGGCGGCCCAACGAGGACTACGGCCCTGAACACGTCGAAATGGTCAAGGCGCTCGGTTATACCTCCGCCGTTACGACCAGCAACGGCGTCTCGACGCGCCATTCGGACATTTTCCAGCTGCCGCGTTTTACACCATGGGGCTTATCGGACGAACGCATTGCCTTCCAGCTCGCGCGCAATATGCGCACGCGCGCCACCCCGCTGGCGCCCACGACGCGCGTGCACACGGATACCGAAGACAGCGCCACCAACGTGCGCTGCCTGCTCATCGCCAGCACCTTCCCGCCGATCCACGGCGGCTCGGCGGTGGTGTACGACAACCTGTGCCAGTTCATGCCCGAAGGCAGTATCCGGGTCCTGACGGCGAAAAAAAATTACCTGAACAATTCGGTGGTGACAGGCTGGCAGGAACACGACGCAGCCGCCACGTACCCGATTGACCGCACTGACTTCCTGCGCCCGCGCGTGCTACCTCCGCCCGCCAATGTGCTGGTCTCGGTATGGCGCCTGCTGTTCCAGGATTTCCCGCTGTACGCAAAAGCGTTGCTGTCCGCTGCGCGCATCGTGCGCGCGCACGACATCAACGTCGTGTGTATCGGCGAATTGGTCGCCGGCAGCTGGCTTGGCATGGCGCTGCGCAAGCTATTCCAGGTGAAGGTGATCGTCTACGTGCACGGTGAAGAAATTACCACCGTCACCGGCGGTCGGCTATCGGGGAACAAGCGCAAGGATTACCTGCAGGCCGCCGACAAAATCGTTGCCGTCAGCTCATTCACCTGCGATGCCCTGACCAGCCTGATGGATGTGAAACCGGAATCGATCGTGCTGATCGAAAACGGTGTCGATACTGCCCGTTTTACTCCCGGCCCGAGAAATCCCGCACTGATCGCCAAGCACCAGCTGGCCGGCAAAAAAGTCGTTGTCACGGTCGGACGCATGGTGGCGCGCAAGGGCGTCGACAAGGCCGTGCTGGCGATGGCCCAGATCATGCGCAAACGCCAGGATATCCACTACCTGATCCTCGGCGACGGCGAGCTGCGTCCCGAAGTCGAGCGGATCATTGCGGCCGAAGGCCTTGGCGACCATGTGACACTGGTGGGCAAGGTCAGCGACAGGGAACTGGTCGATTATCTGCGCCTGTGCGACCTGTTCCTGATGCCGAACCGGACAATGCCAGATGGCGACACCGAAGGTTTTGGGCTGGTGTTCCGGGAAGCGAACGCCTGCCGTAAGCCGGTGATCGGTGGGCGCGCCGGCGGCGTGGTTGAAGCGGTCAAGGATAACCAGAGCGGCTTGCTGGTCGACGGCAACAACATCGACGAGATTGCTGCGGCCATCGAGCGCATCCTGGACGATGCAGCACTGGCCACGCGCTTGAGCGAATGCGGTTTGCAGCTGGCGCTCGACAACAACACAATCGCCGTGGCGCGCCAGTTCCTCAAGACGTGTGAGCGGGTGCTTGGCGAGGGTACCCGTTAGGAATCAGGGCCAGAAATGCCGAAAAACAGCGGCACGCCGAGATAGCCGACGTTTTGGCATGGCAGCGTGCCGTGCCATTATGCGCGCTGCACGCTGCCTTCATTGATTGCCATGATATCCGCTCGCCCTGCAACAGCGGTTAATGAAAAACCATTTCACTGCATTAATAGTTTAAAGCTTGGGGCTGTTTTACTGCGTGCGCCAGATACGCGCCTTCACACCGGCCGCCATGTGATGAACTTCATCGACCAGCTCATGCCGTGTCAGGCGCAAGCTGACATACCAGACTGTCACCAGCGGCATCAGCAGGACCATCAGGCGGACAATTGGCGGAAAACTACTCGGAATCAGCAGCAGCATGCCTTCGCAGGCCGCCAGGCAGATGGCCGTTACCACCAGGCTCGGGATAAGGCCAACGAAGAAAGTCCTGTTGTGGAAACCGAGGCAAATCCGCTGCTGGGCGAGGAACACGGGCGCAGTCACGAGCGTTGCCAGGCACATCGACCAGGCGAACGTCACCAGCGTGCCGTCGAACATCCAGTAGCCAAATGCGATGCGACTCGTCAGGGTCACTACCGAAGGCATCGCCGCCAGATACGGTCGGCCGATTGCGGCAAATGCCGTGATCGTGTAGCGAAACGGCATCGTCAGGCCGGCGGCGATCGTCAATGGCAGGATAGCCGGAACGCAATCTAGCCACTTCGGCCCGTACAGCGTGACCACGATGTCGCCGCCCAACAACGCCGTCAGCGCGAACGCAGGCCAGCCGATTCCGGTCAGCAATGCGCTGGCGCGCCGCAGCACGGGAACGAGCGACTCGCCGCGGTGATGGGTTTGTGCCAGATAGGAGACGGCACCGTACGTGATGGTGGAGCCAGCGACGTAATTGAAAATGGACACGGTTGAGTTAGCGCGGCTGAGCAAACCAACCAGGCGAGCGTTGCCGAGCTTGCCGAGCACGAGGTCGGGGATCGCGTCGTTGACAGCCTGGGCACAATTGGTGAGCAGCGTGCCGACGCCGAAATGCACGATCTCGCCCCAATGGCGAAACGACGGCAACCACGGCATGCCTTTCGGACGCAATGGGATGTAGCACAGCGCGGTGACGCAGATGTTGATAAGGTTGGCCCACGCCAGGCTCATGGTGCCAAAGCCCATATTGGCCAGTGTCAAGCAACTGATGCAGTACACCGCCGTGCTAATGGCCATCACATAGGCCTGCTTCTCGGCCGCTAATTGGCGCGTCAGCATCGAATGGGTAATGGAACCAAATGGAATGACGATGAATCCCAATGCCAGCACGCGCATCACCGGGATCAGCCCCGGCTCCTTGAACCATGCTCCCAGCGGCGCGCTGATTGCCATGAGTACGACGGCGATGATCCACGAGGTGGTAAACATGACCCCGATGGCGGAGCGCATTTTCTGCACCGTCAGGTCGGCTTCGCGCTGGATATAGGTCGACACGCCGAAGTCACGGAACATGTGTGCAATGGTGACGAACACCACCGTCATCGAAAACACGCCGATCTCGGAGGCGCTGAGCAGCCGGGCCAGGATGACGCTGACGATGAACTGCAACGCCGTGGCGCCGGTCGACGAAAAGAAATTAATGACAAGCGAACGGCGCAGATTGGCCATATTGGTACTTCCAAAGAGTTACGCGAACGTGATGAGACGCAGTCGAACTGGAAAAGATGAACTAGGGAAAGACAAGGTGGCTGATTTTACACGTCTCGCGCGGCGCGGCTGTGACGATTTCCGTCACAAGCCACGGGCGATGGAGAGGACGTCCCGCACCGAATGCAGCGACGGCGCCTGCCATAACAGCGGCAACACACACCTCAGGGCCATGACCTTTTCGCGCTGGCGCAAATGCATATACGCCAAGCTCAGGCGTCCCTGGCGCAGCTTGGCGCGCCAGCCGCGACGGATCGGCAGACCAGCGCCGGCTATCTCGCCCTTCAGCGATTCCAGGGCCGCGACAAAACCCCGCTGTGCACCGATCGGATCCTTGCGCAGGGCACTGCCGGCATAGATGTAATACACAGCCAGCGGCAGGTTGACAACGCCGCCGCGGCGGCTGCGCAGGAACAGACGAATGAAAAAGTGCAGGTCTTCGCCAATCTTGTGCTCAGTGGGAAAACCACCCAGCGCCAAAAATGTCGTGCGGGGAATCGACAGCGTGCGAATTTCGGAAAACCCATCGGCAATCAACGCTTCGAAATCGGGCGGGTCCAGTGGCAATTCCGCCTGGCCGGGATGGCGCGCCACGAGCGCACGCCCAGCCTTCGATGCGCCAATGGCCATGATCTGGTGGCGATCGTCCGGGCTGCGCTGGTCCTGGTCGCCGAACAGAAAGTCGAGTCCTGGATCGCGCGCCAGCCAGCTGGCATGGGCGGACAGACGGTTGGGCAAATAAATGTCGTCGGCATCCAGGAACGCGAGCCAGTTACCGTTCGCCAACTGGGCACCACGGTTGCGCGCGGCCGACACACCAGCATTGTCCTGGTAAACATAGCGGACGCGGTCGCCAAACTGCGCCGCAACGGCTGAGGAATCGTCATGCGAGCCATCGTCGATCACGAGGATTTCGTGGGCCGGATAGTCCTGGGCGAGCACCGATTCGATAGCGCGCGCCAGCGTGGCGCCGTTGTTGTAGTTCGGAATAACTACGGAAAACTGGATCACGGAGATCGTCATGGCCGCGAGAGCCGGGTCATTCAAAGACTTGCGCATCTGCCAGCAGCCGGCCCTGGCTATCCTTGCTCGACAAGACAGGCGCGACATTGAGCGGCCAGTCAATGGCCAGGCCGGGGTCGTTCCACAGCACCGACCGTTCGTGCTCGGGCGCCCAATAATCCGTCGTTTTGTATTGCACTTCGGCGCTCTCGCTGGTAACCATGAAACCATGGGCGAAGCCGGTCGGTATCCACAATTGCTGGCGATTTTCAGCTGAAAGCACCACGCCGATCCAGCGCCCGAAAAAAGGGGAGGAACGGCGCAGATCGACGACGACGTCGAAAATGGCACCTGCCGTCACGCGCACCAGCTTGCCCTGGGGCTGGCGGATCTGATAATGCAAGCCGCGCAATACGCCGCGTGCCGACTTCGAATGGTTATCCTGGACAAAATTGACCCGTTGTCCGGTCAACTCTTCGAATGTCCTGGCATTGAAACTCTCGTAAAAAAAGCCACGGTCGTCGCCAAAGATGCGTGGTTCAATAATCAAGACTTCCGGGATCGACGTGGGCGTAACTTTCATGTGCAAACCTTGTAAATTTATTCCTGAGCGGACATTTCTATTGTGCGTACGCTATCATACTGAGAAATGCGTGCGACTGCGTGCATTGTTGTTCCAACCGCCACCGCCCCTCAGGGTAATCTGAACCGTCTGGACGGGCAATTTTTATCTCATCTTCGGCAATTACATCGCAAGAAAGCGAACATGGCGACACCGGCAGTCCTGATCAGCATCCTCAACTGGAACAACGCCGGCGAAACGATCCATTGCGTCGCCTCCCTACTCGAAGAAGCTAAATCGCCCCATGCGGATGTCCGCATTCGGGTCATCGATAATGGCTCGAACGCGTCCGATTATGCGGCCCTGCGCGCGGGTGCGGAACGCCTCGGCTTTTCGATTGCGCGGCTCGAAAATAACCTCGGTTTTACGGGCGGGCACAACACGTCGATCGATTTCGCCATCGCGCAGGACATCGACTATATCTGGATGCTCAATAACGACGCCACAGTCCGACCGGGCTGCCTGGACAAGCTGGTAGCTGCGCTTGAAGCGGATCGCACGCTGGGCGCCGTGTCGCCGGTAATCGAACCGGAGGGCAACGGCCGACCGATTGCTGCATGGGGCGGGACGCATGACTGGGTCACGCGCCAGACCGTGTGGTTCACATCGGCCGACGAATCGCGGAGCAAGCACGCGGAAATGCCAGGCGAAATTTTTGTTGCAGGAACGGCGATCATGCTGCGCACCCGCGCGATGGCCGACATCGGCGGGCTCGACGAGCGCTTGTTCGCCTACTACGACGACAGCGACCTGGGCGTGCGCCTTGCTAAAAAAGGCTGGTATAGCAAGGTGGTGTTCGACGCCACGATCGAACATGGCTGGCGCGAGATCGAGCAGATGGCGCCGTATTTCTTCTACCTGTATTACCGCAACGAGATGATCTTTTTGGCGACCCACGTCCCGGCCCCACACCGGCGCCTGCTGTGGCTGAAAATGGTCGACCAGGCGCTGTTCAATGCCGAACGGTTTGCGCGCCAGGGCATGAAAGTGCAGGCCGACGCCTTACTGCTGGGGATCTGGGACTTCACCCGGGGCCGGCACGGCCGGCCGCAGTTGGACCGCCCAGTGCCCGGCGTGCTGCGGCTGGCGGCAAAGCTGTCCAACTTCGTCAACCGCGCACAGTTTGCGCAACAACGCTAACCCGGCAAACGCGCGGACTTGCGCCCCAACCCAGCAACAAGCAGTGATCGGTACCAATGCGTACGCTTCTCTGTCAACCAGGCCAGCACCACGGTTCCGAAGCCCAGTGCGACATAGAATGGCAGTGGCGCGGTTACGTGCAGACAGGATACGAGCAGTACGCCGAGCAGCGAATGAAATACGTATAGTGAAAACGTGTAACTGGCCAGGGACCGAATGCCGCTGGCCAGCTTCGGTGGAACTGACAACCCGGGTGCCAACGATGCCACCGCAGCAAAATTGAGCGCCACGGCCACCCCAAGCAGCAAGTCATACAGGAACTGGGTCGAATAGTGCAGATGCCATGCCGGAGGAAACGCCGCATACAAGGCCGAGCGCAACAGGTCGGATATATTGAGCCAGGTTCCCAACGCCCCCGCGACCAACGTCAGCACGAATACAATCCATGCCGTGCGCGGCTGGAACTGCGGCATGCGGCGATACAGCCAGACGCCGTATAGCCACACGGGAAATAGCAACATGATCTTTGGTCCCGCGACGATGATCGCCAAGGCGGTCAGGACCGTGCGCCGCCATCCCCGCGCAAATAGCCAGCAGCCGAAAATCACGTAATACCAGACCTCGTAGTTAAGCGACCAGAACGGTGGATTGTGTGGCGCATCAATGAAAGCCCAGCCGGACTGTGCCACGAACAACATATTCGCAATTGTCGACCCGGCCAGCGCGCGCAATGTCATCGGCTCGGGCAAGACCAGTGTCAGCGCGATACCGAGCAGCAGCGCCAGCCAGGCGACGGGCACGATGCGCGCGATGCGGTGCTGGGCGTAGACAGCCGTCGTCATGCCCGGCCGCATCGCGGCATGCGCAATCACGTAACCGGACAGGACAAAAAAGACCACAACGGCTTCATGCCCGGGCCATTTAATGTGGCTTTCCGGGAACAAGCGCGGCCAACTATGGTACAGAACCACGCAGACGGCTGCCAGAAAACGCACCAGATCAAGGTAGATCGACAAGGTGGGCGCGATGACGCTGCCCGGCGCTACTGTATGGGCACGCATCAGTCCTGCCCTGGCACGAAGTGGCGCACATGGTTGCGCCAGCGCAGTTTGCGCAGCGCCGTCATCAGCAGCGGCACCCGGCGGTCGAGGTTCCACTTGCCGCTGCGCCCAGTCTGGCTGTCGTAAATGCCGAGCAGGCAGGCGGCCGCCTTATCGTCGTAGCGGCAGCTGTGCAGGCGATTGGCCATCAGTGTTTCCCGGTCAATCAGTTTCAGGCGCAACAGGCGGCGGTATGGCGGCGGCGTATGGCCGTACCAAAAGCGGAAGGAGTTGCGCGCCATTAAGTAAAAGTAATACGCGCCTTTCTCTTTCAAACGCGACACCGGGTGGTCGTGCAAGACCACGGCATCGAACGCCATGCGGCACAGCCAGCCCTTGGCCGACATGCGTGCGCTGATATCGTTGTCTTCGTAATAGGCGAAGTATCGGTGATCCAGCACGCCAACTTCGCGCATCGCGTCCATGCGCAGCATAATTGCCGCGCCCATCAGCCACATCTCCGTGGGATGGGCCATCTCCATGGCACGCGCTTGCTCGATCGAGGTGCACGAAATGGAAGTCAGGTTTTTCCAGTCGTGGCGCGCGCCGCAAAAGTCGATCACCGTCTCGTCGGCCAGCGCCAGCACCACTGGCGACACGATGCCACAGCGCGGCTCCGCTTCCATCCGGGCGACCAGGGCGTCCAGCGCGCCGGGCTTGACCAGCGAATCGTTGTTGACCAGCCATGTGAACTCGCACTCCTGCTGCAGCGCCATTTCAAGCGCTATATTATGGCCACCCGCAAAACCCAGGTTCTGCTCCTGTCGCACCAGCTGCACATCCAGGCCCTGCAGGTTGTCGCGCAATCGTTTCCAGTCGTCGGGACGCGAGCCATTGTCGATGATGAGGATGGCAACCCGGTGGCCGCCCGCGTTGTTCATTGCCAGCAGGGATTTGACGCAGCCGGTCGTGTCATCGGCGCCGTTCCAGTTCAGGATGCTTATTAGGATCGATCGCGGCGTACTTGCCAATGTTGACATCAGTTCATTCCCACAGTTTTTGAAGGCGCCGTGCCGACCAGCACCTCGCGCGCCACAGGATGGCCGAGAAACCCTGCCGGGCTGGCCGACAGGGCATAAGCGCCGGATTGAAATACAACGACGAGGTCGCCCACCTCCGCCGCCGGCAACTCCATGCGATCGGCCAGAATATCAAGTGGCGTGCACAGCGGTCCGACCACCGAGCAGGTTTCCAGTTCAGTTGACGCCATGCGGTTCCCGATCGCGACCGGATAATTTTTGCGAATCACCTGGCCCAGATTGCCCGACGCGGCCAGATGATGATGCATGCCCCCGTCGGTCACCAGAAACACCTGGCCGCGCGAGATTTTGCGGTCCGTCACACGCACGACGTACACGCCGGCCTCGCCAACCAGATAGCGCCCTGCTTCGATCGAAATGCGTGCGTCCGCAAGCTGGCCATGCAGCCCCGCCACGCATGCGCCGAGGTTGGCGCCGATGGCATCGAGCGCCAGCGGCTGTTCCCCAGGAAAATAGGGAATGCCGAAGCCGGCGCCCAGGTTCAGCATCGACAGCGGCGCGGCGGCGTGAACGGCAAGCTGCTGCGCCAGTGCGATGCTGCGCGTATGCGCCTCGATGATGGCGTCGGCTTTTAGACTTTGCGAACCGCAGAAAATATGGAAACCCAGCAGCGTGATGCCGTGCTGCGCCAGTCGTGCCATGCAGGCCGGCGCCTGTTCGGCATCGATCCCAAACGGCTTGGCGCCACCACCCATGCGCATGCCCGACGACTTCAGTTCGAAATCGGGATTGATACGCAGGATGACACTTGGCGTGACGTGCAACTCGCGGGCCAGGCGCGCAACTGTGTCGATTTCGCGCGGCGATTCAAGGTTGATGCAAATGCCTGCGGCCAGCGCCTGGCGCAATTCGGCGTCGGTTTTGCCAGGGCCGGCAAAGGCGATTGTCGCCGGGTCGCAACCCGTGTCGAGCGCAATTTTCAGCTCGCCGGCAGACGCCACGTCCAGACCATCGACCAGGCCGGCCATGTGCTGCACCAGTGCTGCCATGGGATTAGCTTTGATCGAATAATGCAGGCGCACGGTCGCTGGCAACGCGGCCCGTACCTGCGCCACGCGTTGCGAGAGCAGCGCCCGGTCGTACGCAAAGAATGGCGTACTGCCGACGCGTTCGGCCAGCATGGACAGCTTGATGCCGCCCACCATCAGCTCGTCGTCCACAACGGCAAATTGGGTGTGCGGAGCGTGCACAGGTTTTACATTACTCATGCTGCGCTTTCAAACAGGTTGACGTAGTCGGCGCGCAGCAGTTTGCGGTCGAGTTTTCCGTTCGGGTTGCGCGGAAAAACCGCAGTCTGCAAGACGATATGCAGCGGCACCATATAGGCCGGCAGCCGGCGCTGGCATTCCTTGACGATAGCCGAAATGGTCAGATCGTCAGGCGCTACTGCGAGCAAAACGATGGCCTGTCCAAGCTCCGGGTGCGGCACGCCGAATACCGCCACCTCATCGACCATGCCGCTGGCGTGCAGCGCTTCTTCGATTTCGGCAGGGCTGATGCGGTAGCCCGACACCTTGATCAGATCATCCTCGCGACCGATGTAATACAGGTAGCCGTCGGCATCGCGGCGCACTGTGTCGCCCGACCAGACCGCCATTTCCACCAACGGAAGCGCACTGCTACGGCCCGGTACAGGACGAAAGCGCTCGGCGGTTTTGGCAGCGTCGTTCCAGTAGCCGAGTGCGACCAGCGCGCCCCGGTGCACCAACTCGCCTGGCTCGTCGACGTCGCACAGGGTGCCGTCGGGACGGACCACCAGCACTTCGGCATTCGGAATGGCGCGGCCCATGGAACCGGGTCGATTGTCGATCTCGGACGGTGGCAGATAGGTCGAGCGAAACGCTTCGGTAAGCCCGTACATCAGGAACACCTCCGCGGCTGGCAATGCTGCACGCAAGCGCGCCAGCGTGGCACCCGGCATGGCGCCACCGGAATTGGTGAGATAGCGCAGCGTGGTGGCGGCCGGCCAGTCCAGCCGCGCCAACTGGCTCCACAGCGGCGGCACCGCAGCCAGGCCGGTGATCGCTTCGTCAGCCACGGCGCGGACGATATCGCGCGCGAACAGGTGGTTGATCAGCACTGCCGTGGCGCCGCAGTGAAACGCGCAGGTCAATTGCGACAAGCCGTAATCGAAGCTGAGCGGCAGCACTGCCAGCAGTCGATCGCGCGGCGTAATCTCGAGGTAACTGGCAACGCTGACCGCGCCCGCCACCAAGTTTCTGTGCGACAGCACCACGCCTTTCGGCTTGCCGGTGCTGCCCGACGTGTACAGGATGGCTGCAACGTCGGCATCGATGGCGCGCGCCGTCAGATCGCAGCCAACCGGGTCCAGATCCCAGGCGCCGATCGGGACGCTGGCGTCGACCGTCTGGGCGCCGGTGACGACAATGGCACGCAGGTCAGGGCAGCGTTCCAGCAGCGGCAGCAAAGGCCGCAGGCGCTCCGGCGAGGTTACCAGCACGCGCACATTGCAGTCGTTAAGGATGTGCAACACCTGCTCAGCCTTGAGCAGCGGATTGACCGGCACGAACACGGCGCCGGCAAGGCTGGCGCCAAACATGGCGGCCACGTTTTCCACCCGCTTTTCCAGGTACACGGCCACGCGCTCGCCGCGCTGCACGCCGTGCGTTGCGATCAGGCACGCGGCCCGGGTGACCTCAGCGGCCAGAGCGGCGTAATCGAGGCGGCGCGCACCATGCACCAGCGCTTCGGCGTGGGGCGTGCGGGCAGCAGCGTCGAACAGGAAATCGTGAACTAGAGTGTTCATCAGTACAAAGGTCGTGTATGGGAGAGAGCCGCGCAAATACGACTGGAACAAGCTGTCATCTTACCATTCTGCGCCTACGGAGAATGGTCTAAAACTTTCAGTCAAACAAGTCACTGCAACGCCAGGATGTTGTTAGAAATGCACAATATCAGCAAATTCGGACAAAATATTTATTCCCGAAAATTAGCGATGTTACTCTAAACCATTGAACTAAATGAATGCTTCATCCGTGTCCAACCCCCAAAACAATTTTAATTTTTTGCGTCTGTTTTTTGCCTCACTCGTGTTGCTCGCGCATGCTCCCGAACTGGTGGATGGTAGCAATAAACGCGAAATATTGAGCCGCATATTCGGCACTGCCACATTTGGCGAGCTGGCTGTGAACGGCTTTTTTTTATTGAGCGGCTATCTGATCGTACAAAGCTGGCTACGCACGCCAGCGGCGTTCTACTTCATACAAAAACGTATCTTGCGGATTTTCCCTGCCTTCATCCTGGCCTCACTGGTGTGCGGTCTTATCGTCGGTCCGTTGGCAGGCTCTGCTGATTACTTTGACGAGTTCGCACCCATTCCGTTTGCGGTCGGCGTGCTCCTGTTGCAACAGCCTGTGCTGCCAGCCACGTTCGCCAATACGTATTTCCCACTGACCAACGGCGCAATGTGGACCATATCGCTGGAGTTCTGTTGTTATATGCTCGTGGTGGTCACCGGTCTGCTCGGCATCGTGCAACGCCGCGCATTGTGGGCCGCGCTCACTTGCGCGGTTTTCATGGTACTGCTAACGCGAAAACTTGGTCATCCACTTCCGGACCTATACATGGGCTTGCTGGCGAGCGGGCAATTCATGCCATTGGCAGCGTGTTTTCTCACCGGCGGCTGCTTTTTTCTGTTCAGCGAAAAAATTCGGTTCACGCCGTTGCTGGCCACACTCGCTGCCATTTTGCTTATCCTATGCATGTTTTCGTGGCGGGCCAGCGGATTTGCACTAGCACTGCCAGGGGCATACCTGCTCTTTTATTTTGCATTCACCTCGATTCCGCTTCTTGCGCAATTTAGCCGGCTTCCCGATGTTTCGTACGGCGTGTACCTGTACGGCTTCCCTGTGCAAAAAATATTGCTCTGGTATGTTCCCTCCATGTCGCCGTGGATACTGTTCCCGCTTTCCCTGCTGGCAAGCCTCGTATTGGGCGCGGTGAGTTGGTATGCGATCGAAAAGCCATGCATGAGTCTGAAGAAAAAGCGGCCATTGGAGGTAGCCATCGCCTGAGCGAAACGCCCACTCGGCGCGATCGAAAGCGGGGCAGTTGGACCCTTCCTCCAACTAATCCGCTCGACCAAGCTTGCAGCGTATGCGTATACTTGTGAATGCGCGATTTTACTTCTCTCCCTGCCACCGAACTGCCTCCGCTGCAGCCATGGGTGCCGCTGGCACCGGTGCTAGCGCGCGAGGCCTTCGCGACTGGCCGCCGCCAGCACGTCGCAAGCATCCTCGACGCCGGCCAGGTGCGCTTGGTGACCAGCGGCCGGATCGCCATCGGCCTGGCGCTGCGCGCGATGGGCGTGGCGGCGGGAGACATCGTCCTGATGCCGGCTTACCACAGCCTGTCGATGATCCCGCCGGTGTTCTGGCGCGGGGCAGCACCCCGTTTCTACCGCGTCACACGCGCCGCGCAGGTCGATTTGGCCGACCTCGACGCGAAGATGGATGGGCGTGTAAAGGCCCTCGTCGTCACCCATTATTTCGGCTTCATGCAGAACATGGCGCCGATTCGCGCCTGGTGCGACCGCCGCCGGGTCGCGCTGCTGGAAGATTGCGCGCACTGCTTTTTCGGCGCGCAGGCGGGATCATTCGGCGACTACGCGATCGCCAGCAGCATGAAATTTTTCCCGGCCTACGAAGGCGGTGTGCTGGCCTCCACGCGCCACGATTTACAGGCCATCACGCTGCACGGGGCCGGCGCGGCCTTTGAGATCAAGGTGACGCTCAACACGCTGGAACACAGTTTTGCGTACGACCGTCTGCCCGGCCTGCGCCTGTTACTGGCATTGCCGCTGCGCGCAAAAGACTGGCTATGGAAGAAGCGCAAGGCCGGCTTGGCCGCCCCGGTGGCGCTGGCGCCCGCGTCGTCCGACAGCGAAGCCGGTTTCGATACGGCCTGGCTGGACAAGCGCTCCTCATGGTTCGCGCGCTGGCTGCTGCGCCGCGTGTCGCACGCGCGCATCGTCACGCGCCGGCGCGCACATTATGAACAGCTGCAAACTGCGCTGGCGGGGTCGGCTGGCGCGCGGCCTTTGCATGCAGCGCTTCCAGACGGCGCCTGCCCGTGGATGTTCCCGCTGATCGTCGACGACGCCGATGCCGTGTTCACGCGCTTGCACAAAGAGGGCGTACCGCTGACCCGGTTTGCTGAAGCATTGTGGGACGGCGTCGATGCCAGCGTCTGCGCCAACAGCGTGTATTTGTCGCGCCACGTGCTGGCTTTCCCTTGCCACCAGGAGCTACGTCCCGAAGAACTGGCCTGGGTGATTGCGCGTATCCGCGCGGCGCTGCAGCCATGAAGTGGACACTTTATCCAGCGAGCCGCTTTGCAGACTTCGCGCCGCAATGGGACGCGCTGCAAGCATTGCGCCCTGCCGCGCCGATGCTGCAAGCCGACTTTATCGCCGCCCTGCTGGCCGAATTTGGCAGCGGCGCCGAATTGCTGGCCGTGTGCGACGACGCGATGGCCATCGTGCGTTCGCATGGCCGTGGTAGCTGGGCGACGTTTCAGCCGGCCCAGGCGCCGCTCGGCATGTGGATCGAGCGCCCCGGCCTGGACCGCCAGACGGCAATGGCAAGCCTGCTGCGCGCCCTGCCTGGTGTTGGTCTCGTGCTCGGTCTGACGCAGCTCGATCCCTTGCTGGCGCCGGCGCCGATAGAACCCATCGACTATATCCAGACCGCGCGCATTACGGTCGCCGGCAGCTTTGACGATTACTGGGCTGCGCGTGGCAAGAACCTGCGCAGCAACCTTAAAAAGCAGCGCGCCAGACTGGCGGCGGATGGCACGGCACTGCGGCTGGAAACCAGCCGCGCTGTGAAAGAAATGGCGCACGCCGTCGCCGATTTCGGCCGGCTGGAAAGCGCCGGTTGGAAAGCTGGCGCCGGCACCGCGGTCAGTCCGGACAATGCCCAGGGCCGTTTTTATACGCGCATGATGGAAGCGTTTGCAGCGCGCGGCGCGGCCACCGTGTACCGTTACTGGTTCAATGAACAGCTGGTGGCGATGGACCTGTGCATTCGCCAGGACGACTGCATCGTGGTGCTGAAAACAACCTACGATGAAAGCGTGCCAAAGACTTTTTCGCCGGCGCTGCTGATGCGCGAAGACGCCGTGCGTGCGCTGTTTGAAGACGGCGGCACGGCACGCATCGAATTTTACGGCAAGGTCATGGAGTGGCACACGCGCTGGACGGAAGAGGTGCGCACTCTATACCATGTCAATCACTATCGCTGGGCGGCGCTGCGCCGCCTGCACGCGCTCTCGAAATGAATGGAGTAATGAAGATGTATGTAGACCAGATCAAGACCCTGCTGACCGATACGCTGAGCCTGGGTGACGCCGGTGCTGCCATGAATGCCGATACACCGCTGCTGGGTGCCCTGCCCGAACTCGATTCGATGGCGGTGGTGCACCTGATCGTCGCGCTGGAAGACCAGTTCGGCATCACGATCGACGACGATGACATCGGTGCATCGACATTCGAAACCGTCGGCAGCCTGGCCGCATTTGTCGAAGCACGCGTGACGCCACAAACGGCATCATGAAGCCCGCCCCGGCCCAGCCGTTTTTTCTTGACACGCCATCTGGCGCGCGCTTCTGCCTGTATCACGCACCGGCTGGCGCCTGCCGTGGCGCGCTGTTATATGTGGCGCCGTTTGGCGACGAGATGAACCGCACACGCAACCTGGCGGCCCGCCAGGCACGCGCGCTGGCACAACGGGGCATCGGCGTGCTGCAGTTGGATCTGTATGGCTGCGGCGACAGCGCAGGGGAATTTGCCGATGCGCGCTGGGATGGCTGGCAAGACGATCTGGCGCTGGGCCACGCCTGGCTCGCTGAAAAACTTGGCTGCCCGGTGGGCTTGTGGGGCCTGCGCCTGGGCGCTTTGCTGGCGCTCGATTATGCGGCCCGGGCCACGCTGCCGGTGGCACGTTTGCTGTTGTGGCAACCGGTGGTGCGCGGCGCCGCCTTCCTGACGCAGCTGCTGCGCCTGCGGCTGGCCGGTGCACTGCTCGATGGCGAGACCGCCGGACGCACCGGTACCACGCAATTGCGGGAGGCTCTCTTGGGGGGCGAGCCCACTGAAATTGGTGGCTATATGGTCGCGCCCGAACTGGGCTCTGCGATCGACCATGCCGATGCATCGGCGGTGCCCCCAGTAAAAATTCCGGTCGACTGGTTCGATGTACTGCCGGCGCCGGGCCGCCCACCCGGTGCGGCTGCAGTAAAACAGGTGACCGACTGGCGCATCCAGGGCGTCACAGTGCGCCTGCATGCGGTGCATGGCTTGCCATTCTGGGCCACCCAGGAAATCACCGATTGCCCGGCTTTGACCGACGCAACCTGCGCACTGTTCGAGGAGACTGCCGATGCGTGACCTTGCCTTCTCGTTCGACTGTGCAGGCGATTGCCTGGTCGGCGTGGCCAGCGTACCTGAAGCACCCACGCCGCGCGGCGTCGTCATCGTTGTCGGCGGCCCGCAATACCGCGCCGGCAGCCATCGCCAGTTCACACTGCTGGCGCGTGCGCTGGCCGAACAGGGCATCGCTGCACTGCGGTTCGACGTGCGCGGCATGGGCGACAGCGAAGGATCGGCACGGCCATTCGAAGATATTGGCGCCGACCTGGATGCCGCCATTACTGCATTCATGCTGCAGGTACCGGCACTACGCGAAGTGGTGCTGTGGGGCCTGTGCGATGGCGCCTCGGCTGCCGCCCTGTATGCGCATGGCGATGCGCGCGTCACCGGGCTTGCTTTACTGAACCCATGGGTGCGCACGGAAGCCGGCGCCGCCACCGCGACCATCAAGCATTACTACCGCGCGCGCTTGTTCGAGAAGGCGTTCTGGCAAAAGCTCGCCAACGGAAAATTTGACGCAGTCGCGTCGCTGCGCTCTGCCTTCGGTCTCGCAAAAACTGCCGTTACCGCAGCCACTGCAGCCCTGCCCGACCAGGTGCTTCACGGTCTCACTGGCTTCAAAGGCAAACTGCTGGTGATGCTGTCTGGCGCCGACTTGACGGCGCAGGAGTTCAGCGATGCCAGTGGCGCCACCGAGCCATGGCGCAAGCTGATGGGACATACCCGCGTGACGCGCCACACGCTCGCTGGCGCCGACCACACCTGTTCGCGGCGCGACTGGCAAGACCAGATGGCCGCGTGGACCGCCGACTGGCTGCGCGCGTGGTAGACCAGAAGGTGTTGATGGTGGCGTTCCACTTCCCGCCGCAGCGCGGCAGCAGTGGCATTCAGCGCACCCTCAAATTTGCGCAGTACCTGCCCGCGCACGGCTGGCAACCGTTGATCCTGACCGCCCACTCGCGCGCGCATGCCGACATTACGCCACCTGGCGTCGGCAGCTTGCCAGAAAGCCTGATTGTACGGCGTGCGTTTGCACTCGACACGTCGCGCCACCTGGCCATCAAGGGCCGCTATACGCGCCTGCTGGCATTGCCCGATCGCTGGGTGACGTGGTGCCTGGGCGCCGTGCCGAGCGGCCTGGCGATGGTACGCAAATACCGTCCCCAGGTGCTGTGGTCGACCTATCCGATCGCCAGTGCCCACCTGATCGGCCTCGCATTGCACAAGCTCACGGGGCTGCCGTGGGTGGCCGACCTGCGCGACCCTATGTTGGATGCCGTCTACCCAGCCGACCCGTTGTCGCGCCGTGTGGCTGGCTGGATCGAATCGAAAACGATCCGCACTGCCGCGCGCATTGTCTGCACCACGCCGGGAGCAGTGCGCCACTATCGCCAGCTATTCAAGGATGTGCCACCGGAGCGTTTTTGCCTGATCGAAAACGGTTACGACGATGAAGATTTCGATGCTGCCGAAGCAGATGCGCGCGCCACCGTAAAACCTGCCGGCGGACCGCTGACGATGCTGCACAGCGGGATCGTGTATCCCCTCGAGCGCGATCCGAAGCCGCTGTTTGCAGCGCTGGCGTCGATGCTGGCCGATGGCAGTCTGACGCCGCAGCGTTTTCAACTGGTACTGCGCGCACCGGTGCACGAGGCGTTCTTGACGCAGTTGATCGAGGAATATGACGTTGCATCGCTGGTGACCATCGCCCCGCCGCTGCCCTACCGCGCGGCGCTGACCGAGATGCTGGGCGCCGATGCCCTGTTGCTGCTGCAGGCGGCCAACTGCAACGACCAGGTGCCGGCCAAGCTGTATGAATACCTGCGGGCGAACAAGCCGCTGCTGGCGCTGACCGACCCGCAAGGCGACACGTGGGCGGCGGTGCGCGCGGCCGGTATCGATACGCTGGCGCCGCTCGACGACACGGCTGCCATCAAGGCTGCGCTGTTGAATTTTGTGGCGCTGGCTAAAGCGGGCCAGGCTCCGCTGGCGCCTGAAGCAGTGCGGCGCAGCCATGCGCGCAGTGCGCGCACGATTCAGTTGGCGGCGCTGTTCGACACCGTCATCGCCGAGGGTGACGCCGCACTGCGGCACGCAGCAAAATCGTCAAACGCGCCGTAAGCTTTCAGGCTTGACGCGGGTCCGCACAGGCGCACACCGCTGCGCCGGGTGATGCGGTCCGTGTCGCGCTTTGGCACCGCCCCACTCCAGCCGAAATCTGCCGCCAATGGGTTACGCAACAATGCGCGCTGCGGATGGATGCCGAGGTAGGCGTACGACACCGGCGTGGTGCGGTTGTCGCCTTCCCGCAGGACTGCGCCATTGCGGTTGCGGATGGCGCCATCGACCAGGTTGCCGTCGACGTCAGCACTGCTGCCAGCGAAGCGCACATCGATGCCGGACGTATCGAGCAGGGTGTTGTCGTTGACGATACTCGCGGCGGCGTTGTTCAGATAAATGCCAACGTCGGAGCAGGCCACGATCAGGTTGGCGCGAATTTCACCGCGTTCCTGCTCGGCGATGCAGCGCCCGTCGCGGCAGTACGGCTTGCCGGTACCGCCGCCGCCCAGCGACAGGCCGACGCGCTGGCCCGGCCGTCCCTGCAGCTTGTGTTCGCACCAGACCAGGTTCGACTCGAACACGTTATGCATGCCGGCGCCCTTGAAGAAGCCGCCGTAGCTGACCTGGTCACCCTGCTCTTTGATAAAGTCACTGATGATGTTGTGGCGGACGATCCAGCCGCTGGCGGCGACCAGGTCGATCGGCGTCACGGGGTTGCCGGTGCGCCGGCCGCGCGTGTTGGTCAGCGTGTTCGATTCGACCAGGCCGCCGTCGGGAAAGTGGCCGCTGTCGCCATTGACCTTGAAATGAGCATTGAAATCGATCAGCGTGTTGTTCACAGCGGCGAAGTGCATGGCGCTGCCGACGACGTGGAACGCGTGTTCGCAGTAATTGTCGTCGCTGCAGACGCCCTGGATGGTGAGGTTTTCAAAACGCCACCAGGGCGCTGTGACCAGCACGCCTTCGACCATGTCGAATTCCAGCGTGACGCTACCTGGCGTTATCGCGCGCACAAGGATCGGTGCATCGGCGCGGCCTGCGCCCCGCGCCTGCAGCTTGCCGCTGAACCGATAGCGGCCTGGTAAAAAAGTAATTACATCGCCAGCATGCGCATCACCCATCGCACGGCGTGCTTCGTCGGCACTGTTCACCATGATTTCATGTGCAGCTGGCACCGGCGCCGCATTCGGCTGGGCGCCGAGATTCATGTGCAGCAGCGGCGGCGGCGGCACCGCCGTGCCGCGGTCGAACGTCGTCAACTGCTGCGCGACGAACGTGCCGGCACTGACGATGGTCGGATTATGCCCGCTGGTGCGCTTGGCGATGTACGGTGCCAGCCCCCGTGGCGTGATGCCGCTCTTCTCGATGAACGATACCGCCAGCGCGATACCCACCAGCACCAGGACCAGCAGCAGTCCCATGAACAGTTTTACCTTGCCAACCCGGCGCGTCGCCATCGACCGCCTTACGTCGACGACTTGATGGCGTGCCGGCTCATCAGGTCGTACATGGTGGGACGGCTGATGCCCAGCAGCTCGGACGCCTTGACGATATTCCCGTCCACCCGCGCCAGGGCCTTGACGATGGCGCGCCCTTCGGCTTCGTCGCGGATCTGGCGCAGGTTGATTGGTTCTTCTTCGGCGCCAGCGTCCGGCAGGCCCAGGTCGTCGGCCACGATGCTGGTCCCGTCGGCCATGATCACGGCGCGCTTGATGCAGTTTTCCATTTCGCGCACATTCCCTGGCCACGCATACGCTTCAATGGCGGCAATCGCATCCGGTGCGAAATGCAGCGCCGCGCGGGACTCCTGTGCGCAGAACTTGTTTTTGAAGTGGTGTGCCAGCAGTGCGGCGTCGCCACTGCGGTCGGCCAGTGGCGGAATCGTGATGACGATTTCCGATAAACGGTAATACAAATCTTCGCGGAAGCGGCCGCTGGTCGCCATCTCCTTGAGCTTCTGATGGGTGGCGCAGACGATGCGCACATCGACCGCAATCTCCTCGTGGCCGCCGACGCGTTCGATCACGCGCTCCTGCAAAAAGCGCAGCAGTTTGGCTTGCAGCGACATCGGCAGATCGCCGACTTCATCGAGGAAGAACGTGCCGCCGTGGGCCAGCTCCACTTTCCCTTTGGTCTGCTTCGCGGCGCCCGTAAAGGCGCCCTTTTCGTAGCCAAACAATTCACTTTCCAGCAGGTTTTCGGGGATTGCTGCGCAGTTGATCGCCATGAAGCGGTGGTTCGCGCGCGGGCTCAGTTGGTGCAGCGCACGGGCCAGCACTTCCTTGCCGGTACCGGAGGCGCCCAGCAGCATGACCGACGCCGACGTCGGCGCGACTTTTTCGATGTTGCGGCCGATTTTCAGCATGCCGGGATCGCGGGTGATCAGGCCAGACAAAGGCGAATCCTGGGCGGCCGAAATGCGGCGGTTTTCCGACTGCAGATTGTGCAGGAAAAAGGCGCGCTGGATCACCAGGTTCAGCACCTCCGGATCGCACGGCTTCTGGTGGAAATCGTAGGCACCAAGGCCAATCGCTTTGACGGCATTCGCGTGGTCCTGGTTACCAGTCAGGACGATGACGCGGGTATCCGGCGCCAGCGCCAGAATACCCTGCAGCGTGGCCAGGCCTTCGGTGGAACCGTCCGGATCCGGCGGCAAGCCCAGGTCCATCGTCACTACTGCCGGCTCATGGCGGCGGATTTGCGCCAGCGCGGCTTCGCGGTCGCCAGCGACAACAACATCGTAATTGTCGAGACTCCACTTGAGCTGCTTCTGCAGGCCCGGGTCGTCTTCGATAATCAACAGCTTTGGTTTGGATTGCGTCACGATCGTCCTCGATATGTTTTTCTATGCGGCCTGTTCGACCGGCATCGCGGCGCGCTGTTGCAGCGGCAGGATGACTGTAAAAGTAGTGCCGAGCGTTGGCGTGGAAAATACATCCAGCGTCCCGCCCAGTTCCGCGATGTATTCGCGGCTTTCAAACACGCCAATACCCATGCCGGCCGACTTGGTCGACTCGAACGGTTTATACAGGCGCTCGCGAATGAATTCTTCGCTCATGCCTTCGCCGGTATCGGCAATTTCAATGCGCACTGCGTCGTCGCGCTGGCCGACAGTGATGATCACGCTGCCCTCTTTCGGCGTCGCTTCAATCGCATTTTGAATCAGATGGCCCACTACGCGCTCGAGCCGTTCGCGGTCGGCGACAATCGCCAGTCCGGCCGTCTCGATGCGCAGTTCCGGACGCGGTTCGAACGCGGCTTTTAACGCCACTGCCTGACGCACCACCTGGTCGATGGTCAGCACGCGCGGCGCCTCCGTGGCGTCGCTGCGACTGAGCTTTTGCAGCATCAGGCGCATTTTCTGGACCGAGTAGCTGACGGTTTCGAGCATATCGGCCTGGAACTCCGGATTATTGCGGTGTTTTACGGCATTTGCATTCATCAGCGACAGTTGCGAGACGAGGTTTTTCAGGTCGTGCACGACAAACGTCGACATGCGGTTGAACGACTCGAACTGGCGCGCCACCATTAACGCATTCGACGCGTCCTGCTGCGACAGATAACTTGCCGCCTGGCTGCCGGCAATTTCCAGCAAATCGAACACTTCCCAATTCAGCGTAACGGGGCTGCGCGATTTTTGCAGCACCAGAAAACCGAACAATTTACCGTGCATCATGAACGGTACCACCAGCCAGTCGCGCCCCGGGCCCGCGCCATTCCCCTTCAACCAGGCGGGCAACACCAGGCCCTCGTATTTATCGGGCGCTTCGGCAAATTCGTTCAGGTCGACAACCCATTGGGTCGATTCGAGGAACTGGCAAAAGGCAGAATCGGGCGGTTCAGTGGCAGCTGGCGTACGGGCCTGCCACTTGGCCACCGGCTCGTAGTGGCCGGTTTCACCACGCTGCCACAACACGCCGCCCGGACTTTCCACCAGCGCCGCGACGGCCTGGATGGCACGGTCACCGAGGCCCGGCCCCTGCTCCGACAAGATGCGGGTGAAGCGCATCCACTCTTCGCGATAGTCGTAGTTATAGGTATAGAAGTGCTTGCTGATGAAGACTTTTAACCATGACCGAAAAGCGCCGGAAAACAGCACACCTGCCAGCAGCAACAAGGCGCCAAATAGAAAGGTGACCTGCATCACCGCGCCCCAGCTGCCGCCAAAGAATTTCAGGTAATAGCCGGCCGAACCCATCGCCAGCAGGTAAATCGCCGAGCCGAACAGCGCGGCCGAGTGGAACATGACGTTGCGCGACAGCGACAACGGCGACGTCCACGATTTGCTGCGGGCCACCGACATGCCCAGCAGCGGCACCGTCAGCGCATTGATCACGCCGCGGGCCGCCCAGATATCGACATTGACTTCGTGGAACAGCATGGTGTGGCTGTACATGTAAAAATCGTAGGCAAACATGGCGCAGATGCCGAGGCAGGCAAATTTGATGCCCCAGCGCTCTTGCGCTGTCTTGTTGCGATACACCTGTTCGACCAGCAACATGCCGAACACGGCCAAGCACACGCGTGCCGCCACGTTCGGCATAAAGCCGGCGTTGGTGGCCAGCGTCAAGTCCCAGCGGCCCACCACGGTGGCGATGAGGAAGACCAGATAAAAGACCCCGGCCAGCAGAATCGACGGCTTCAAGTGAAATGGCAGGCGGCTGTCAGGATCGCGATAATTGCCCAGCATGAGGACCAGGAACGCCGACCAGCCGGCGTTGCGCAGAATTTCGAGCGTATCGGTCCAGACCGACCAGGGCCGCCCGTACGCCGACTCCCACGCGATGGCACCGGACCACAGCGCTGTCAGCACAATGGCAACTGCCAGCATCGGGCCATGGCGGCCGCGCCAACGCGTCAGCAGCAGCACCGCCAGCACGATAAACGCGGCGCTGGCCAGGCCATAGCTAAAGGAAGCGATAATGTTCAATGGTCACCACTGCAATCGGTTGCCAACGTGGCAGGAAAACAAACCGCGCCGGAATAACCGGCGCGGAATTTTTGCTAATTTTGTTGATGTTGCCAGTCTCAACGGCCGCTGCGAAACAGCACTACTTTGAGTGTGTCGATCAGCACCAGGATGTCGAGAAACAGGCTGTTGTTCTTCACATAGTACAGGTCGTACTGCAGCTTTTGAAGAGCATCCTCTGCGGAAGCACCGTAACCGTAGCGCACTTGCGCCCAGCCGGTAATTCCCGGCTTGATGCTGTGACGAACGTTGTAATACGGCACAACTTCGATCAGTTGCTCGACGAAATAGGGCCGCTCGGGGCGCGGCCCCACGAAAGACATCTGGCCCTTGAATACGTTCAGAATTTGCGGTAACTCGTCGATCCGGGTCTTGCGCATGATATTGCCGATACGTGTCACTCGTGGATCATTCTTGGCCGCCCATTGCGGCGTGCCACTTTTTTCCGCATCCGTGCCCATGCTGCGGAATTTGTGTACGCGGAACGTCTTGCCATCGAGGCCGACGCGCTCTTGCGAATAAAACACCGCGCCGCGGTCTTCCAGATAAACGAGGGCGGCCGCAACGAGCATCACTGGAAAGGTCACTATCAGGATGATTGTGCTGCAGATCAGGTCGAAGCTGCGCTTCATGAAAATGCGCGCGAAACTCTGGTCGAAACCGCCGCCGAACACCAGCCAGCTCGGCTGAAGCGAGTCGACACGGATCTGCAAGGTTTCGCGTTCAAAGAAAGTCGCCGCATCGGTGACTTTCAGGCCCTGCAATTTGCAGTCGAGCAGTTCCTTGATCGGGAAACCGCCGCGTCGGTTTTGCACCGACACCACAATTTCTTCGACGTTGTACTGATTGGCCAGGGAGACCAGCGAGTCGCCGTCGCGAACCTTCAGCAACTTGGCCGGGTCGACGCACAGCTCTTCATTCGGGTTGACCAGGAAGCCGGCGATTTCATATTTGTGATACGTGTCCTTGCCGACCGCCAGATCGCTGCATTCCTTGGCCAGCGGACCGCCGCCGAGAAACATGATACGCGACTGGAGAAAACGCAGTTCGGAAGTTTTAAAGAAAACAACGCGGGCAATCAGGATGCCAATAGCACCCAGCACGAACACGAACAGCAGGATGCCGCGCCCGAAATACAGGTCGGGCGCGATATAGAACACGAAGGTCAGGATGATGAAGCCGAGCAGGAACGACGGCAGCAATTTCGTGAAGAAGGGATTGCGCAGGCCTTCATTGAAATTGAGCTGGTACATGCCCATCGCGCTCATGCTGAAAACGATGGCGCTGGCGAACGCGACAGCCGAGGTAAAGAAGTGATCGAGATCCTTCACGTTGACAATCGCTGAAGGATCGAGATAGCGCACTGCCGCGCCCGCATATGCGGCGCCAATCAGTATCAGCACTTCGATAAACAGCAACACGAAGACAATCTTCGAGACGTAGTGATTCGAAATCCGCAGCACTTCAGCCTCCGCAGTTCTGATGAATGACAGCGATGCTGCAACCCGCGTCGTATGGCAGGAATGTTCGCTTGTGACCGTGGTCGTAACAATTACTCAATTGATAGCCTTCTATTTTTTGGACCGTTTGCCGCACACTCACAGGCGCCAGACTGACAATCCAAGCGCCTCGATGGCATGCATGTCAAATTGCGATTTAACGTCAATGAAACAACCGCCTTTGTTCAATTTCCCGGCCAGTTCCGCCAATGGCTTCGCCAGGATTTCCTGGTGGCTGACCGCAGCCACCAGGGCATCAGCAGGCCGCAATTCATCCCAGCTCTTCAATGTAATACCATATTCGCCCAGCGCTTCAGTACTTGAGGCGATAGGATCATATACGTGTACTTCCAGTCCATAGGATTCAAGTTCCAGCACGATATCGGCAACTTTCGAGTTCCGCAGATCGGTGCAATTTTCCTTGAACGTCAATCCCAGCACATTTACCAGTCCACCCTTGATATGAAAGCCCGCAGCGATCATCGATTTGACTGTTTTTTCAGCAACAAACTTGGCCATGCCATCGTTGATGCGGCGCCCAGCCAGGATTACTTGTGGATGGTAGCCGACCATCTCCGCCTTGTGCGTCAGGTAATAAGGATCAACCCCGATACAGTGGCCACCAACCAGGCCAGGGCGAAACGGCAGGAAGTTCCACTTGGTACCGGCCGCCTTCAATACTTCCAGCGTATCTATGCCAATCTTGTCGAAAATGATCGCCAGTTCATTCATCAGCGCGATGTTCAAGTCACGCTGCGTATTTTCAATCACCTTGGCCGCTTCGGCAACCTTGATGCTCGATGCGCGGTGCACACCCGCGGTGACAATGGTTTCGTAAAACGAGGCGATTTTTTCCAGCGTTGCATCATCATCGCCGGACACCACCTTGCGCGTATTCGTCAGCGTGTGTTCCTTGTCACCCGGATTGATGCGTTCCGGCGAAAAACCGACGTGGAAATCCTGCTGCCAGACCATGCCGGAATGTTGCTCAAGTAAAGGAATGCAAATTTCTTCCGTGGCGCCGGGATACACGGTCGATTCAAAAATCACGATACAACCACGTTTCATGTGACGACCAACCGCGATGGTGGCATTCGCCAGCGGCCCGAAATCGGGGTTATGAGCAATATCTACCGGTGTCGGGACCGCCACGACGATGTAGTCAGCCCCATCAAGACTTGCCGGATCGGTAGAAACGCTCAAATGGCGCGCAGCTTTCAACGCCTCGCTGGCCGTTTCGCCCGACGGATCGACATGACGCTGATAGCTCGCTACTTTAGTGGCAGACAGGTCGAAACCAATTGTCGTGCATTTCTTTCCGAACTCGACGGCCAGCGGCAAACCTACATAACCCAGTCCAACTACTGCAACGACTTCGTCTGCTTTCATGATCGGCTTTGGTTGACTATCATTTTGCAATTCTGCTCATTAAAGGCAGCTTAAGTATGTTTTTTTATTAGTTTCTGGCAAGGGAAATTGTCATAAAAAAACAACAGTCCATCACTTTTAATGTTAATTTCATCAGTATATTTACTCAAAGCTCAGTTGCCTACCACCGTCGCTGAAGAGCGTGGGACGTCTATCAAACCCACTAACAAAAGGATACCTGCCATTGGCTAGCAAAGGTGCAATATTATCACTTTCCGAAAGACAAGATTCGTTACCTTATCTCAAGCGTGCAACGGCAATTCTCATCAAGCAGCCGTCGGGCAAACTCAAAACATTGTAAAAAAGGAATTTTTGATAGAAGGCGGCGCGGTGGCGCTGCTATTTCCAGATTGGTGCGGCTGGCGGGGATCGAACCCACGACCCTTGGCTTCGGAGGCCAATACTCTATCCACTGAGCTACAGCCGCTGGGGAAAACTTGAAGTGAGCCGAAGGATACAGCCTTTCTGCAATGGCGTCTACGGCAGTGTACCTACCACGGCAAATTCGTACCAAAATACAATCTTTGAGACTATAATCGCCCGTCGACAAGCATTGCAAAATTGCATGTAAATGCAAGAACTTGACAGCGGTTTTTTTAAATAGTTTAAGGAAATCATGAGTGACGCACACAACGAACACGAATCTGTCATCCGCACGCCAAAACAATTAGTTGTTGCGGTTGCTGGCTTCTTTTTGGTTATTGTTATAGGCATTATCCTGTTAGTTTCGTTTGTTACCAACACCCATACCGCCGGGGCGGGAACAGACAGCCAGAGTGCAGCCGCAGTCAATGCACGTATTGCACCTGTTGCAGCGCAGGGCTTTACTTTGCGCGACGCCAATGCTCCTAAAGTCTTACAAGGTGGCCAAGCGGTTTATACAACCGTATGTGCTGCCTGCCACGCGGCCGGCCTTGCCGGTGCGCCAAAAATTGGCGACCCGTCGGCTTGGGGACCTCGCATAGCACAGGGATATGAAACGTTGGTCAAACATGCAATCGAGGGTATCCGTGCCATGCCTGCAAAAGGCGGCAACCCGGACCTCGACGACGTGGAAGTCGCACGCGCTGTTGTGTATATGGCCAACCAGGGCGGCGCAACATTCAAGGAGCCAGCACTGCCTTCTGCACCGCCTGCTGGAGTGCCTGCGCCAGCGGCGGTTCACGTAGCCAGCAATTCCACAGCCACCCCCGTCGCCGCTTCTACTCCGGTAGTGCCGGTAGTGGCGTCACCCGCACCATTAGCAAGTTCCGATTCCGGCAAAACACTCTATAAC
>JALYUM010000128.1 GCA_030853745.1 Pseudomonadota bacterium
AAAAAACCCGCATCAGCGGGCGGGTTAAGTTAGTCGTAAAACCAGAATGAAAAATCTTGTCGCGATCGGTACAACTTCGTTTCAGGTTCGTAGCCCGAGCCCTCGTTTATAAGCGTTGCGCCCAGTAACGGTTCTGCCAGAATCGCAGCACGGATGGCTGCTTTTAAGGTTGTCGTCTGCTCCTTCGTCAGCGCATAGACGTCAACCTGAAACTTTGGATTGGCAAGTCCACTGTCGCCCGTCAGGCTGCTGACACGCGTGCCGGCGTACTGGGTATGCACGATGTAGGGCGCACTGTCGCCGGACTGCGCTATTTCGGCCCGGACCTTCATGCCGGCGAGAGCGGGAGATGCCAGCAGACACGCTGCCAGTACTTGATCTGCAGTGCTCATTGATCAATGACCTTCAAAATGCGCGACTGCAACAACTGCTCGGCCTTTTCCCTCGACGCATCGACACCGGGCCGGAAGAACGGTCTTGCGGCCATCTTGCTGGTGCCGTATTCAAGGAAAATACCTTTTCTCTCATTCCCGCCCGGGCCGCTCTGCCCAACCTGAATCGTTACGTATGCAACAGCGCCGGCGCCGTTCTGGCTTTCGTCCAAATGACCAGCCAGGTCGCCGGTATCGCGCGGAATCCTGCCGTTGATTTCGTCGAAAACGATGTTGGCAGCTGCCAAAACGATTTGCGGAAGCGACTCGTGAAGTTGAAGTTTCAATGCCTCGATCGAGTTGGTGAATTCGTCTAAACCGGTAACGTTATCCATCATCACTGAACCGCCTCGCATGTGCAGTCGACATAGCGACGGTCGCCAGTCGGCAATACCGCTTTGATGTCGAACACCGTACCGGCGTAGGTGATGCGCATGCCGGCCGCCAAAGTGGTGGCAAAGTTAAACCGGATCGATGCTTTCACGATCGACAGCTCAGCTTCGGAAAGGATTGCTGCCAAGCCACTCAGCGTTTTGACATCAGCCCATCGTTTGCCTAACGACACCCATCCACTGATAGGCTCGCCAAAGATATCGTCGCCGGTCTGCGGTTTCTCTAGAAGCACGCGGTGGTTGAGTGTCGTCATCCGTACACCTTGATCGGGTCGAGCAAGCGTGTCAGGTACTGCGATTGGGAAGTCGCCACAAAGCTTTTCGTCGAGACTTCCCACTGCTCTGCCAGGCGCGCGAGGATGTAGAGCCGCGCACAGTCGGGCACTGTCGTCGCGTCGGCACCGTAGCCAGCGGTGAAGTCCACCACCACGGCGTTGACCGCTGCGGTCGACGGCCACGCCTTGCCCGCGCCCGGCACTACGTAGCCAGGCCGTGACACCTTATCAACGAAATAATCCTGCGGATCCAGCGTTTGCTGCTCGCCGGTCGCGTCGTTGAACTTGACGCTCTGCACGCTGTACGTTGGCGCGGCCAGGCGCACCGCGTTGCTGAAGCCATCCAGTGTCACGCGCATCGGGCGATTCACGAAGCAGCACCGTGTCGTGTGCTCGGCCTCGGCAGTGACGCCGCGGATCCAAATTTCAACCAGCAAGTCGTAGGCCGTGTCGTCGTCGTCAATACGCAGTGCGTTCTTCGCCTCGATCAGCGACACCGCCAACGCCACCGGTGGCCCTACTTGTTCCATCGTCATCTGCAATTCCTTTGTGTTGCCGGTGGGCGGCTTTGATTTTCACTGCGGCGCGGCGTAAAGCCAGGGCCGTCTGGCGCGCGGGCATAGGAAGTACCTCCCGATGCGGTAGCAATTCCGACCCGCGCATACGCCGACACGCCCGCTGGCCTGGCTGTCGCGCCGCCTGTTGCAGATGCCGTGCCAACGCTGGCAGTCGCCGAAACGCCGATAACCTGCGCATTCGCCCCGCCGCGCGCAATGGGCGAGCCCACAGCCGCCGTCGCCGAAACGCCAGCGGGAAACGCCGTGGCCGCGCCCGAGCCTGCGCCAGTTGCCACCGGCTGACCGACTGCAGTTTGCGCTTGCACGCCAGCAGGTGAGGCAACTGCACTGCCGCGCGCGCCAGCTGTGCCGACTGCGGTTGATGCGGTAACGCCTGCCGGGCTTGCGATTGCGCCACCGGTGGCAGTTGCGGTGCCGACTGATGCGGTTGCTGAGACGCCGAGGGGCGTGGCCGTGGCGCCAGCTGTGACAGCATCGGACGAGGCACCATATGCAGACGCGCCGTAGGGGGCGTAGCCGTGCATGGCTTATGGCGCCGCGATAGCGGTGAAGTTGGTGTATTCGACGCCTGACACAGCAGCGCTGGCGTTATACGCGTTTGCGTAGACGCCGTACAACAGCCCACTTCCCGATCCAAGCCCGCTATTACCCACGCCGAGAGCATTGGCCTCGGTTGCGCCCCATGAGCCGTTAGGCTGCAACCACAATCCATCCGACGCGCGTTTAACACGGGCGGTCAATACGTTGGCCTTTGTGACAAAGTAAAAACTGTAGACAGCGTTCATTGCAATTGCGCCAGACATGGAGGCGAGCACCGTTACTCCGCCGCCGCCCACGCTATACAGTTGAATCGCAATTGTTCCCGCAATCTGGTCAATCTCGAACATATAGCCGAAAGAGCCCGACGCATTGTACGGATGCAGCCCATTGCCGCGAGCGAACAGCGCGGCGCGCAAGGTCGTCGTGTTGGTGCCCGTAAATTTAATGTCGGCCGACACCTGAATATTTGCACTGAATGTATCCGGGCCTTTGCTTGCAACTTGCAAACTGTTGCGTGGACCCGCGTACGTGCTAGCCGATGCCGAAACGGTAGTAAAGCCGGTGTCAGCATTCCAGTCGGACGGCGCAACGATCACGTCCATAAAATTACCTGCTGCTGGGAAGTGCATATTGGTCACAGCGCCGAGATTCTGCACAAAGTCCGTAAAACCAGCCCCGCGATTACCGGTACCGGTAAGAGTGCTGATCGTGGCGCCAGATTCGATAATGATCGGGTAGCCCGTGATCGGACCCTTGGCACTGAACAAGCTGTTGGAAATGTCAGCGACCGTTACCAACGAGCCTGCTTTGAAACGAATCTGCCCAGTCAAATACGAGCCGCCACGCATCGGGCGACCCTTGTACTTTTCGATTTCCAGCATCTCGACATTGGCACTGGCGCCGAATTGAATTGAATCGTATTGCGTATCCTGAAACAGCGTACGGTTGACGTCTGAAAGTTGCAAGTGTTCAATCTTTGCATTGACGACCATCGCCGCTTTCAGGTTCGGGTCGCCGCCTGGCGTGAGCTCTACATCGAATTCGCTGATCCTGATATTGCGAAAATTGCCAGGGCCGGTCAGCTCGGTTTGATTGGGAATAAAATTATCGATCACCAGGCCATAGCCGGTCGTAGTGCCGCGCACCTTGCTGATATTAATATCCGATACCAAACTGCCGCCCGACAGCAGGCGCACGCCATACAGCTTGCAATCCATCGTCAAGCCGATCAGAGTCGCCCCTTTGATCGGGCCGCGCGGTTTGTATGTTTCGGTATTACCGACCCACGCATCATCTGCATTCAACGCAAAACTGTCGTCGGCACAATTGCGAACGACGATGTTTTCAGCATACAGATTTTCGCCCGGTCCGCAAAAGTGCAAGCCGTCACTGTAGGTCACAGCACCGACGCCTTTATCAACGTCAATATCTTTTACGCGAACGTTTTTCCAGTTACCCGCATGGTAATGGAAGCTTCCGCTATTACGCAGCTTGACGCCTTCCATTACGAAGCCATCGATACCCATCATCTGAATGATGCGCAGCGTAACGCCGGCACCGTTATACATGCCGTCGAGAACAGCAATGTTGCTGTTCCCGCCCTTGTTATTCGGAAAGCTTGCGTTCGTGCCGCGCCCGTCGTCAGGATCGTAGTTACGCAACAGATTGAGTGCGGTATTGCCCTGCAAAATCATGCCGCAACCCGGTAGTGATTTGATCACGGTGTTACTGTGGATGCCGAGCGCAGTCTCGGCGAACTGCGGGGAAATGCCGTACTGGCCGTCCACGATGAGCAGTAATGGCCGGCCCGATGTTGCCAAGTCAAGCAAACGTTGCATCGGCACGCCGTTGTCAGTACCGAAATTCGTCGATCCGAGTGACACGTCCGCGTCACTGACGCATGCAGACGACGTGTAGACCACGCGCACTGATGTGCTCCGGTCGAATTTCAACGCGCGCGCCGCCGTTGGCCCGAGAATCACATCTTTCGTGCCGGCGCTGAACACCACTAGGGCCCCACCGTTAGAGCTGGACGTCGGCGCGCGCGAAAAGGATGTTGCGGTCAATACTGTGCCTACACCTTCCTCCCATTCCGCGCTGCCGTCCTTGCGAATTGTGTAGTCGAACGTCGAGCCGACCGCACCGATGGCAGTTAGCGACTGGAACCCGACCGCCGCGCCGATGGTCGTGACGTTGCCAGTGCCGACCGTAGTTGTAGCGTCTTTAAGCAGCGGGGCGAAGTTCATGCTTACCCGATCCGGATCACAGCAGTTGCAGCGGCAGGCGCGGGCAGCGCGACCATGAACGGGCCGCCAGTCGAAGTAATGTCAGCGCCGAAGTCCAGCACAGCGCGCACCTTGTTGCCGTTCGTGCTGTCATAGATGGTCATGCCGCGCGCGGTGACCGTAGCATTTGCCCACGATGGATCGGCGAAATCCATGATGGCGGTGTCCGTGTCAAGCGCCTGCGTGAGGCCGGTCAATGCCTGCCCGCCCGCCGTGTAGCCGGTACCAACGACCTCGCCGGTGGTCGTGTAGACCGTCGAAGCTTTACCGAGCGCAGCAGCACTGGTGTACAGCGCGCCCTTGTAAGTGTTGCCTGGTGGGCAGAGGGCGATCAAGGCATCGAGCTTGGCTTGATTCGAGAATGCTGCGGTGATGGTCATGTCGTGCTTTCAGTTAAATCGAAATGGTCTTCATCTGCCCGTGGCGCTCGACGATCACCGTAGTGATTCCGCGCTCACGCAGCATGTCGAATGCCTTCGTCCGCGTCTCGCGGTTGATCGTGCCGATGGCGCCCATCAGGTAGACCGTGGTTTCGGTCAGGTGCATGACGGTCAATATCCCCAGGTATGGGATGCGGTTCTCGTAGCCATTCGGCTGGTCGTAGGCGCGGATATTCGACACTGCCGGCGTCATGTGCAGGTGGATCATTGCGCCTCCGGGTATTTATTTTTTTGGCTTCGCGGTCTTCGGCGTCGCGGTATCAGCGTCCGGCGCTGGCGCCTGCACCACGCAGTATTTGGCTGCGCCGCAATCGTCGACCAGGTGCGCGGCGAACTCTGCCGAGGTGCGCAGAATGTCGCCCTGCGAAAGGACGCCGTACTGCGCGGTAATTGTCTGCACAAGAATTTCGACTTCGACTTGCATATTCAACTCCTGTTGAACAGGCCAGCCGAAGCCGGCCCGTATGGTTACGCTGGGACCAGATCGCCGAAGCGCGCAGCTGCAGGCTTCTCGACCGTCAGAGCGCAGCGGCGCTCGGCGCGGATCGTGATCAGGTTCAGCTGGAAGTTGTTCTCGTCGGAATCCGACATTTCGACGACCACGCCTTCGCGGATCCAGAGCGTCGCCGCTTGGGCCAGGCTGCCCACCCACACCTTGCCGGCGGTCATGGCATTGGAGGCCACCACTTTCGCGCCGAACAGCTGCGGCACCACGCTGGAACCTGGGTCGCCCAGCAGGTAGCGACCCTGCGAATCTTTCGCCAGGCGCAGCTTCCACCAGTCGCCGGTGTTGAGGATTACAACGTCAGCCGGGTAGTCGGCCATCGCGGCGTCACCCATCGCGGCGCCGATCAGGTCAAAGCGGTTATTCAACAGGCCTGCGGTGGTCAGCGATGCGGCTGTGTAGCCGTGCGCGGTGAAGTTGCCGGCGTTCAGCAGGCCGTTGATGTTCGGCGCCGTGCCGTTACCGACCAGCAGCTGATTCTCGACGCGCAGATTCACGCCGTAGATCATGCGGCGGTTGATGTACGCGGCCAGGGCGGCGTTGTCCTTGGCGAGCTGGCGCGTGATCTTGATCCAGTGCGCGATCGTCGAGATCGGCATGGTACCTGGGCTGAACGTGATGCTCGACTGCGGCTTCTGCACGCCCTCGGCAGTTTCAGCAGCCGCACTGGTGAACACGTTTTCGCGCACCCAGTCGATCGCCGGCGCCGACGTCGGGATCGACGTCAACAGGTCTTCGATGGTGAACAGGCGGAACGAACCTTCAACCAAGCCGGGGCGGCGCTCGCTGAACGTATTGGCGATCGGGTTGGTCACCGTGTTTTTCAGTTCCATGCGGACGCGGCCGTGTGCATCGGCAGTGACGAAGTTTTCGAAGCCGGACGACTTGATGAACTGTTCGCCATAGCCATCTTCCTGGCGCGGTTCGGCCTGTTCGGTTTTCGTTTGCTCCAGCTTCAGCAGGCGGTCAGCGAATTCACGCTGTTCGATGCCGATATTGTCGAGCGCGGTCTTGGTGTCGGTACTCACCTTGCCGAGGTTTTTCATTTCCTCGTCGGCTTTCGTCGACATTACACTGAGCTTAGCCTCGACACCGTCGAGTGCCTTCATGATCGATGCCCCGTCAATAGTGCCGGCAGCACCCATCAGGGAAAGTCCTGCAAACGCGCCTTGGTGGTGCGCGATAAAACCTTGTACATCGAGGCCGACAGCCTGGGCACCGAGAGCGACAGCGCAGAGTGCGAGCACCGCGATGATCTGGAACGGCATGCGAGTGGAAGTAAACTTGTTCATTTGGTCCTTTAGACGAAAAAAAAGCCGCGAGAGCGGCCCATTGGGGAGGTGATGCGGGGTTAGCTGCCAATTCGCTGCAGGCGCTTGATAATCGTCGCCTCAACGCTCTTCGCCTCGATATCATCACCCGCGTCCCGCAGGGTAAATAACGCCTTGGCGCGGGCAGTCAGCGCTTGCGCTGCCCCTTTGCTGAAATTCCCCGCATCCCGCAGGAAATATTCAAAATCTCGGATGGTCTCGACCAGCGCCAGCTCGTCCGTGAACGACTTAACGCTTTCCAGGTCCACACGTGCGAATTTGTCGGCCGGGTAAGTCACGATCGACGTTTCGGCTAGGCGGTCCACCTTTTTGATGGTGCGCCCGGTAGCTGTTTCTTCGAAATCCCCCTTCTTCAGGCGGTACCCGATGCTCATCGAGTCGACCGTGCCGTGCTTGAGCGCCGCTTTTACCTCGGCCGCCAGTGCATTGCCAGGCGTGAACTCGCCGCTGAGCAGCAAACCGTGGTCGTTTTCTTCGGCCTTCACCCATTTCCCGATCGGTACCGACTGCGAATCGTGGTTGAAAAACATCTTCGGCATGCCGTTTTTGACCAGCGTTTCCGCGTACGCGCCCTTTACGATCGTGTCGCCGTACGAATCGACATTGCCAAACGTCGAGGCATAGCCGACGAAGTGCGCGCCGTCCGCCTCCAACTTGAATTCTGCATCCGCGAGCAGCAGTGACTTACGTTCCATGGGGTGATCCTTAATTTATTGAGCGATATCTTTGCCGGTACCGCCGGCAGCGGCGACCTTGCCAAGCATGTCGAGCGGTACCAGGTTGCTCTGGGCGGTAAGCACTTCGGTGCCCGGGATATACGGGTCGCCTTCGAGCTGGCGAATTTCTGCGCGGCTTTTCAGGCCGTTTTGCACGTTCTTCGCGTTGATCTCAGCCCGCTTCGCTGAGCTGCCGCGCAGCAGGGCATCCATGCTGATCTCGCAGGCCATACCAGCACGCTGGCGCGGTGTCATCACGCGCTTGCGCCATGCCTGCTCGATGTTTTCGACCAACGGCATGACCACCTGCTTGTAGAAAATGTCTTCCACCACGTCGTTGTTGCCGTACTGGATGAGGCCTGCGTGGTTCACCAGCACCGCCGGCACGTCGAACCAGCGGCAAATCTCCTCGACGCTGAACTTGCGGGACTCCATCAACTGCTGCTCGACCGGTGAGAGCGACAGCTGCTCGTATTTCATGTTCGCCTCGAGCAGATGGAGTCGCGATGCGCTGCCCTCCGTCATGCCCATGAAGTTTCTGGAAACCGCATCGCGCTGATCGGGATTGAGAACCTTGTCGATCATCAGGAGGCCGCTGGGCTTGCCACCATTCGAGAATACTTTGCTCGCCACGATCTGGGCCTTCGCGGCCTCGTCCATGGTCGCGCGCATGTACTCCAGCTTCGCCAAGCCAGTGGTTCCATTGCCCAAATTCTTCATATGGAAGACATTTTCGGCCGCCAGAATGGCGATATTCCCGCCGATCATGTACGAATACACCAGCGTTCCGTTGTCCAGCACCTTCAGTTCAACCTGTTCGGCCGGCATTGGCCACAGCGCGACGGCCTCGCCACTGTCGTCGCGATCAATTCGAGCGTATGCATTGCCGCGTAGGTCGTAGTTCAACATCATCGCGCGCCAAAATTCGAACGGCGTCATGCGTGAATTCGGGGAATCGGACAAGATTGCGTACAGCCGACTCGCGCGCGCCAAGGTTTTTTCGCCGCTGATTACCTTGTAAGCGAAGAACGGCAGGCTGGCGATGATGTTCGCGCGCAGGCTGACGCATGCCCAGACCGCCGACAACTGCAGAGCACCATCGGTACCAATCGACGATGTGTCGGCGTTCAGCGGCGTGCCTGGTAACGGAGTCTGCACACCGACCGTATCGGACAGCGCAGCACTGCGACCGAACCATCCGAAGAACGATTTAATGGACAGGTTCATGCGCTAATCGGTGAGTTGAGGAAGTCATTTATGTCTTCGGTACTTTCTATCGTTGGCATAACGCCGACTGCCATGGCCAGCGCGACCATCCCATCGATGCGTCCGCGTGCTTTTTTCTTGTCAAACTTGCGTGCGCCCGAATCACCTACCACCTTGGCGTTGGCCGCGCACATGTTCAAAATCGGGTGACTGCCGTGGCGTAGCGTCTTGTTCAGCAGCCGCACTTCCAGCTCACGCAGCGCCGGCGTCATGCTGGCCGTACCCTGCCCGAACTCGATGAACTTTTCCAACTCGACGTCGGTGAACTTTTCCTTTACCAGCCACGGCTTGAGGAACCGCATGTTGTACCGGTCGAATCCAACAGCCTGCACATCGTTATCGTTGAAGAATTTGCGCAGGTGCTTGGCGATGAATTCGTATTCGATCGCGCTGCCCGGTGTCGTGTGCAGCCGGCCCTCCTTCGCCCACAAGTCGAACGGCACTTTGTCTTTTCGCGACTTCTCACGCAGCCCCTCGGCCGGCAGCCAGAAATCACAATGCACGCCACCTGTGTCATCGGTCGCGACCAACGCGGTCAAGTCATTCACCTCGGACAGATCAAGGCCAGCCCACACCTTGCGGCCTGCCATGCTGCCCGGCGCGCCACTGTTAGCCTCCCATGTCGACCGCGCCACGAACGGCGCTGACGACTCGACCCGCTGATTCAAGATCAGGTTGCGAAACTCCGGCTCGTTGGCCGGCATGTCCATCGCCTGCTTGCATTGCTTCTGCAAATCGGCCAGTGACCGGAAGATGCCGAGCGCGGGGTTCGCCGCAGCCCAGCCTTTCGGATCGTCCAGTGCGCAATCGATTGGCGCCGTGTACACGTGGCACACGACGCGCGGATCCGGTGCACTGGCCTGGGAGTCAATCCACGTCGAGAACAGATCGGCATCGGTCGGCGCCTGCGTGCTGATCGCAATCAGCAGCGGGTTGCTGTACGCACCCTGCGCCGAGGTGATGGCAGACACGAACTTGTCGACCGGCCCCACCACCTGCCCGACCTCATCGAGGATCGCCAGGATGGGAGACAGGCCGTGCGCCGTCTTACCTTCGGCGGCGAGCGCTCGGTACAGAACGTTGCGCACCAGTCCGATCAGACGCTTGCCGCTTGGCTGCACCTTGACCAGCTTCGCCAGGACAATCGACATCTCGACCATCTTGCGCGCCAGCTCGAACACGACGGCGGCCTGCTCTTTCGATTGAGCGCCGCTGACGATCTGCGAGTTCTGCACCGCTTCCGGCCCGACCAGGTGAGCCAGCAGGATGGCGCCGATCAATGCGGTCTTGCCGTTCTTCCTCGCGATGGAGAGATACGCGCTGTGCGTACCGTGCGGGTTGTCGTAAATTTCAAGGATGAAACGACGCTGAAAGTACTCCAGTACGATCGGCTTGCCGATGTGATCGCCCTCTGGCGCCAGACAATACTTTTCGATGAAGGCGCAGACCTTTTCGCCGCGCGAAAGTGGCTTCTTGACGCAGTAGATTTCGTCCGTGCCGAGTGCTGGATCAGGTTTTGGCGCTCGCTTCTTACGTGGCGAGGAGGCCGTCATCTTCTTCTTCGAGCTCGCCACGCAGCTTGCGTGACTGCTGCTCGATCTTTCGCTTGCCAGCTTCGTCGCGCGAATCGCCAGCGATGCGGCCGCCCATGCGCAGAGTCCGCATCAGCGCCATTTCGCGCCGGGCCAATTGCTCCATGACCGTGGTGCGCGGATTCATCACCGGCGTGCCGCGCTCATTGGTGATCACCCTACCCTCCAACCGCAATGCCGCATCCTCTTCTGCGATGTCGGCCTGGCACTGCGCGAGCTGCGCGGCCACTACCAAATCAACGTCGATCCACTCGTCTCGCGTACGCGCGCGCACAACGCCTGCCCAAAATGGTAAAGCGGACGGTGTCAACGTCACCCAATCCGGCACCGCAATATCCGCTTTCGACGCGTCGACCATTGCCTTGACGGCGCTTGCGGCCGAGTCTGCACGGCTCCGTTTGACGGCTGGTTTTTTCTGAGCGGTCATTTGGCGGCGTTTTGTGGGTTAGCGTTAAATCGAAGGAACATATGCGGTTTCCAGCGGCGCGGGCTTCAAACTTTTTACCCGCCCCTGCCCCATGGAGGTGTTTCTATTTGGAACGCTCAACCCGCTTCCATCGTGCGGTGGCGCTGCGGTCGGGGTCTGCCTCTACAGGCCAGCCATCGATACCCGTTGCGACCTTCGGCGTGTAGCCCAAGTCCTCATTGGTCTTGGCCTCATGGCATGCGATGTGTAGCACCTGCATATTGCTGTCGTCGTTCGTCCCACCGTTGATCAGTGCAGTGATGTGGTCCAGCTCGAAGCCTGATGGGAATGCGGTGATGAGGCCGCAACGTGCGCAGCATGGGCTGCTGAGCCAGCACCGCTTGCGTTGCTCCTGATTGGCGCGGCCACGAAGGCGCTGAACGGTCACGGCTTCGACATCAGCCCATCGATGATCGCTGCGATGCGCTGATCAACCAGGCGATCACGGTATTTGTCGGCGATGCCGGATGCGAACTGATACGTGTTGGTCAGTTGTGCGTTGATGCCCAGCTTGTCGAGCTCGATGGTGACGATGGCAATCAGATCCTTCTCGGCCTGATCAACCTGCGGCTTGACCTCTTCCTGGATGCGCTGCTCGATCGTCTCCATGATCTGTTGCGCGGGCGATAACGTCAGCCGTGCGCTGATGGTTTCAAGCGTCGAGGTGTTGATGCTGCCGTCGATCTTCAGGTTATTCATTGCGTCCCTCATAGCTGCGTTCATTTGCCACTCCTGTTATCAGCACTCCACCGCGTGCGCCCACGATGCGCAAGTGCCCACAGGCCGCCGAGCAGGATCACTGCCAGCACGCCAATCAATGCGCCGAACAGCAGGATATCGTTTGCAGAAAGGTCATTCATCTATCGCCTTCACGTTCAGTGCACGACACACCACCACATCAATAGGCTGGCCGTTGAGCATGTGCCCATGTGCCGCGAGGGCAATGGCCAGGCGCTCATCAGCAGCGAGGCGCGATGCCAGGGCGTTGATCTGGGCAGGGTCGTTGTTGTGGGCGGCGCGCGTGATGATGGCGCGCCAGTGGTGCTCTCTCATTTGGCGCCGTAGCAGGTCAGGCATTCCAGGCTGAATGCGTTGGCGACCATGCGATCACCATCCATCCACTGGCAGAGCGCTTGACCCTGCTCGTTCATATCGCATACGGTCATCTCGGGGCCGCCGGAGCGCAGCATTACCTTGTTGCCCGGCATTACGGATCGCAGGTTAGGTGGTGCGTAACAGTGTGCCAAGTCGCTGACGTTGAATCGAGCTTCGTTCATCGCTTACCCTTGCCGGTCGCGGCCAGTGTGTCCAGGTGGATCAGCCATTGCAGCGTGGTCAGTTGCTCCAAGATATGCTTCCAGCGTGCGGCGGCGTGGTAGTTCATGCTTCGACGACCTTGAAGCGCATCGACCGATCGATCCAGTACCCGACCTTTTCCCAGTCTGGCTCTTGACGTGTCAGGGCGCCAACCATGGCGATGCAGATGAGGTACGGCTTGAGCCACCATGCTTGCGTGACGATGACTTTCAGCGTGGTTGCCATGGCGAGCCTCAGTTCAAGATCAATGATGGCTGGATCTGCTCACTGATCGCAGCCAAGCGCGTCACCAGTGGCGGCTGACGCTGCTTATGCTCGCTCAGCCCTTTGCCGCACATGCTGGCGAAGCGCGTTTGATCGTCGACGGCGGCCTTGGCCTTGAACCATTCGACCATCAGCGAACGTTGCGGGATCGCTTGCGCCTCAACCGCGTCCAACTGGTCCAGCACCCATTTGCGGAACTCGACGCCTTTACTGGTTCGCGCGAACATGCCGATCAGGTGGGCGCCGCGCAGGCTGAATAAGCGAGCATCCGATGGCTGAACTGCAAAACCCAAAGTGGTGTTCCGAAAAAGCATAGTCATCGACGGCGAGAACTCACGCTCGTGACGCAGAAAGATGCGGGATACCTGGTCTGACCGACTGTATCCGAGCGCCGTTGCAATGTCGGCAGCAGTCAACCATGTCTTACCGTCGCGCTCGACAATGGCGAATTTGTGATCGTTGAATTTCAGGTCATTCATGGCAGAGCCTTTCATGTGATGCCCCATTGGGCGTAAAAAAAGCCAGCGGGTTAGGCTGGCTTTCTGATTCTGTCGATGCTGGTTCTTCGAGAACCCCGGTTCAGGGGCTTCGGTGATGCTGAATAAAAGACCGCCAGCGCAGGCCAGCGGGAAGGCGCAGCTTGTGGGCTGCGCTGGAGACTCGGTTAGAACTTTAGTTCGAAGGCGGGCTTCTTATATTCTTAGCAACCAATACATTCGCAAATTGTTTCGTTTGCAACCAGATGTATTTATCGGTCGAGTCCTCAAAGAGCGACCTCATAATCCGACCCTTCTACAGCGAGGGCCAAGGTATGAAACTACTGCCGATTGATGCTACGTATCGAGCCTGGCTTACGACAAGGTATGCCATCGGATTTAATGCCGACTTGCAGGAGAGACTCGCTGGGCTTACTTACGAAGAATCGTTGTTTTATATCAAAAAGTTTGCAGTATTCGCGGTCGCCTGGTTCACGGTGAGCGACGCTGACATAGGACGATTTCTCGATTTGCATGAGCGGCATGCTGCCTCTTTTGAGTTCGAGGGAAGCGGACTGCGCCTCAACTCCAAGTGATTTCAATTCAGCGCGCCGAGTAGCGCGCTTTTCCTTTGTGCCAAAAAAAGCCGCCAGCGCAGAAGCGACAGCGGCTAACCGTCGGGCACCATGCCTCAACGGATACCGGATGGCAGCGAACCATCCGGGGACTGCGCGGTACCGGTCTCAGCGCTCAATTCACTCTATGTCGAGAAAAGGCATCGTCAAGGCGAATATGAAAAATCGTGTAAATCATTTATGGCAATAAAAAACCCGCCTCATGTTGGGCGGGTTATTCACTCTTCCGTACTAATAGGAAAGCGTAGCACAATATACCGTGGACTCTAAAGGCCGTCAAGCAACTTGCTGCCGCGCGCGCTCGATCGCTGCCCGGTCCTGCGCAGCGATGTCGATGTCCTGCAGCGCATTCATTACGGCCAGGTGCAGCGCATGAAGGCGGTTGTACACGGTAACCTCCGAGCACTTCAGTTCGCTGGCGATGCGCTTCACCGTCATCGATCCGGCCAAGTAAAACCAGAATGCCACATCGTACTGCGCCGGCGCCGTCTTGCGGATCGCCACCACGATGCCTTCGATTTCCAACGCCCCGGCGCCGTCGGCAACTGGCCCGGCACCGCGATCACCGTGGATCGGCACCAAGTTGCAATAGGACGAGCTGCCCGGGTAACCGAGCCCGCCGTCGTCGCGCCGCTTGCACCAGGTGGCCCAGTCGATCATTCGCTTGTCAATGTATTCGATCATGCCCTACCCTCTTTCTTCGTTTGAACTACTGCAAAATTTGCAGGTGTTGCGTGTGTGACGCTGCCTCGACACCCCTGAATCGGGGTTCTCGGCATCACCCGTCCCATTGTTTTTTGCGGCCGGTCGTCGGCGCGCTGGGCGTGGCGCCGCTCCATTCTGAAAACCGGCAAGTAGGCCCGTCGAAGTTGAGCGGAATGTCGCCAAGTGAGCCACTACGGTGTTTGCGCACCAGCACCTCCGCAAAGCCTTTCAGCTCGTAATTTTCCGGCTCGTACATTTCCTGACGGTGCACCAGCATCACGATGTCAGCGTCCTGCTCGATCTCGCCGGAGTCGCGCAGGTCCGACAGCATCGGGCGCCGGTCGGGCCGGTCCTCTACTTTGCGATTGAGCTGGGCCAGCGCGATGACGACGACGCCCAGTTCCTTGGCCATCGCCTTCAGACCGCGCGAGTACGATCCGATCTGCTCGTGCCGCTTGTCGCCGCCCCCCCCGGTCATCAGGCCCAGGTAGTCGACGATGATGACGTCGAGACCGTGCTTGCGCTTCCACGCCTTCGCCTTCAGGCGCAGCTCCAGCAGCGAAATGGCCGCAGTGTCGTCGATGGCGAAGCGCAGCGTATCCAGCGCGATGCTGCCGTGCGTGACGCGATTCCAAGTGTCCGTGTCGTTTTCGTTGATCTTGCCCATCAGGTGCGCCAGGCTGACGCGGCCACGGTTGGCCAGCGCGCGCGCGGCTATTTCCTGACTTTCCATCTCCATGCTGAAGTTCAGCACGCTTACGGCCAACGACATGTTCAATCCGATATCGGTGGTCAGGGCAGTCTTGCCCATCGACGGGCGGCCGGCGACGATCACCAGCTGGCCAGGCCGCATGCCGCCATTCAGCAACCGGTCGATGCTTTCGATGCCTGTTGCGATTGCCGTCTCCAGTCCGCCGGCGCGCAGGGCAACCGAATCGATGAAATCGGCCAGGACATCGCGGATCATGCGTGGCTCGTTGCGCACGCGGCGCTCGGCCAGCGCATTGACCATCGACTGCGCTTTGTCGAGGATCTCGTCGGCGCTCTTGCCCTTTCGGTCCTGCACCAGGTCGACGATACTGCTGCCAACGTGCAGCGTCGCGCGGAGTAGCGCGTGCTCGACGACGATCCCGGCGTGCCGAGCGACCTGGCCGCCGTACGGCACGCTTTGCGCCATGTCGTTGAGGTACGCTGCCATCCCCTCGACGAAAGGCCCGCCAGCGGCCTGTACGCCAGTCAGAACCGATATCAGGTCATGCGGCTTGCCCTCGCGCGCAAGTTTCATGATCACGCCAAAGATTTCGCGGTGCTCGGCGCCGCAAAAGTGCTTGGCCTGCAGGTCGCTGATCTGGTCGAACGATTCGGGGAAGCGCATCAGCGCGCCCAGGACGGATTGCTCGGCCTCGTTCGAGTGAAGCAGCGGGGTGTGGTGGTCAATGTCGCTCATGTTCATTTTTTGCTGTGCTGTCCACTGGTTGCGTTGGTGTAGCCCTTGGGGCTGATGAGCCAGTCGAAGCCGACGCTTGGTGGAAATTCGACGTTAGCGCCGGCCCACGGGAAGAAGCGATCGACGAAGCCGGGTTTTGCGGAGAACGTGGTGAAGGCCCGAATGGCGCCCGCGCGCTCGGCGACGAATGGTGTCGTCTGCACGTGACCCAGGCGATCACCCAGTGCCTCGTTGAACCGATCAATCACGGTCAGCTCGTCCTCGCTGTAGCCGGTTTGAATCTCGTCCTGCCAGCCGCCAGCGTTCAGCCAGCTGGCCGGGTGCGGGATGAACTGGCTGTCCGTCCACTCTCCCGATGTCATGGCCCGCCCGATGCCGGCAATCATTGCCGCGAGGAGCTGCTCGTCGGGGTTGATCTTGGCGAATGCTTTTTCGGCTGCCTGCCGCGAACGCTTGCGGGGATATGCGGCGTAGAACCGTTCGAAGCGGTTTTGCAGTTCGGCTTTCGCATCCGTCGTGGCCCGGCCTGGTCGGCCTGCTGGGATTGCGATTTCCGGATCGATCTCGCCAAGCGGAGCGCAAGAACTTTTCTTTTGGTGGTTGTCTTTTGGAAGGTTGTCTTTTGTGTGTACCGATTCGGTACTAGCGACCTGTACCGATTCGGTACTAGCGACGTACTGATTCGGTACATGTACCAATTCGGTACACCCCTGTACCGATTCGGTACTAGCGCCAATCGACTTTAGTTGCTGCCGGCTGATCCATTTGCGGTGGTCTTTCTGAATGCCGATGATCGATCCGAAGCGACCGGTACGCTTGATGATGACGTTGCGCTGCGCCAGCAGGTTGAGGGCGTTCGTGACGTGCGTGCGCGCCATTCCACACATGTCGCCGATCTGCGCGGCCGAGATGTCATCTTCTTTTTTGCCGTAGCCGTAAGTCTTGCGGATGATGGTCAGCACCACGGATTGCTCGCGGTGTGAGAAGTCGAAGCCCAGGATCGCTTCCAACAGCTCATTGGCGATGCGGACAAAGCCGTCCTCAAGTTGAGGGGTGCGCGTCATGACCCGGGGTCCCAGCCACAAACTGTGGACGGATGCGTTTCGTCAGCGCGCAGAAATCCTGCACCGGCGTCTTGACCGGATTTTGTTTGCATTTGCATGTGGTAGGCCTAGTGCTCGGGTAAAACCGTACCGTTGCTTTTACTGGGCATCAAGGAGGCCGGCGATGCAGAAACAGGCTGGCGAAGCACGGACCAGTTCACACGGTCGTTCAGCTCCTCGCATCTGATTTCCCCCTGAGTAAGCTCCTCAATGCGAGTGCAGTGTTCAGCAGGAACTCGGCTTGCAGCGACCCATTGCTGCACCACCTGGTAGCCGCTGAGATCGAGGGCCCGCGCCACGCCGCTTAGCGATCCGAAATATTTGATTGTTCTGTTGAGTCCGTTCATGAACGAATCGTACACTAGATTTACTAGTAGTGCTGGAAAATATTGTGGTGACACAATAAAATCTAGTGTATAACATCGCCGCATGACAACAATACACATTCGAATAAAGCAGCGGCGTGAGGAACTTGGCCTCTCGATGAAAGATCTGGCCAGGAAGGTCGGCGTTTCTGCTTGGCAAACCGTTCAGCAATGGGAGCGTGAAGGTGGTACTGCGCCCAAACGCGCCAGGCTCTCCGCAGTGGCGGAAGCGCTCAATACCACTCCAGAATATCTTCTCTATGGACCCGGAAAGATGGCAGATTTTGCGGAGACTATACGCGATTTTTCACGAGCGATCGAAACTTCGAAGGTGGAAGAAAAGGTCTCTCTGCGCGCCTATTACATCGGACGTGCATTTGACGATCTCGCGACGGAAGATCAGAGGGATGCTGTTGAGTCTCAGCTCCGCGCCTTTGGGGTATGGCCAGTGATGGACTAAAATACACACTAGTTTTTCTTGCATTACCAGAATTTCTTGTGTAGAGTTCGACTCAGATCAACACCCACTGACTGATACCGAACATGAACGCACCGCTCCGCACTACCCTTACCGAGATGCCCACTGGTGAAGTCGTCACGCTGCATGATGGCCAGGCTGTCACGACCACCGTGGCCATTGCGGCCGGCACTGGCGTGTCACACGAGGCGGTGATTAAGCTTGTGCGCACATACCGCAGCGACATGGAAGAGTTTGGCTTGGTCCGATTTGAAATCGGAGCAAGATCGTTGGGGCAGCATGGCGGCGGCGACGTCGAATATGCCATCCTGAACGAAGAACAATCGGCCCTGGTGTTGTCCTACATGCGCAACAATGACATCGTCCGCCATTTCAAGAAATCGTTGATCCGCGAGTTCTTCAAGATGCGCTCGCAGCTTGCGGCGCCCTCGCTGCCGAATTTTGCTGACCCAGCAGCCGCCGCACGCGCCTGGGCCGACGAAGTTGATGCGAAACAGATCGCTGTCGCAAAGGTAGCGCAGCTGCAGCACCAGGTAGCCGAACAGGCACCAGCAGTCGCCGGCCTTGACCGAATTGCCAACGCGGCCGGCATGATGTGCGTCAGCGACGCCGCAAAGGTCTTGCAGATTCAGCCGTCTAAGCTTACCGACCTGCTGCTGACAAAAAAATGGATGTATCACCGCCCTGGCAAGCCTGGCTATCTGGCCTATCAGGACCGGCTCCAGTCTGGCAATCTCAAGCATAAGCTTGGACCATACAAAGACCCGGAATCGGGCGAGTGGAAAGTCAATGAACAGGTATTGGTCACGCGCAAGGGCCTGACCAATTTGGCGAAGATCATCGCCATCGACGAGGCAGAAAAGAAACTGGCGGAAGCCACGAGTCAGTATCAGCAGAACCTGGGATTCGGTCCCGAATAACCCAGCAAAACCAGCAGCAGAAACAACAAAGGCCACCCGGTGTTAGCGCACCGGATGACCCCTTACGCCCCTCAACTTTGGAGTTAGAAAATGGCGAATCGTGATAGTAGCACTGTTGAACCGGCAAGCAAAATATTTCCTAATAGAATTTTAGTGAACGTTGCGCTTATGCCGCAAGTTGCGACCGGTCGCCCTAGCCGTCCGGAACCGCCTGAATTTGGACCGCAGGCCCAATACAGCCTGACTGGGCACAACATAGGAATGCGGGTCGATCCATTTGTGACATTCGAGGACGATAAGCAAAACTTCCGGATGGACCTCGAATGGATCCTCTTCAACCTGGAGAGGTTTGACGAGCCAAGCCGTCACATCATCCTGGCCGGCACTGCCATCCACTTCGGCATGCCATTCGAGAATGTAATGGGAGGCATGCTGTGAACCGCACGAATGCCGGCGGCTTGCAACTCGAAGCGGCACCGCTGCCGCCACTTGTCTTGACCGAGTTAGAGATGAGTTTCCTTTTGGCTTTTCGCACCATGGACGATCGAGCGAAACACGAAACTTTTCGCATGGCCGAGCGCCAAGCAGCGCGTTGGCCAAGGTTACCCGTTGCGCGACTACGCCTTGTCGATGGAGGTGCCAAATGAACGCGCGCACCCTCCCCGCCGCCGTGTTCGACCTGTTCGATCACCGTGGCCAGGCGCTGGTGCTGGGCGTTGACGCGACCGGCGCCATGCAGAAGGCCGAGGCGCTGATGGAACGGCTCGACTGGGCTGGCGACATCGTAATCCGCCGCCGCGGCGCCGCCGTGCCGGAATCGCCGGGCTCCAAGCTGTGGCTCGTTTATGACGGCCTCGACCAGTTCGGCCCGGTCACGGTTCACGTCCGCAACTCGTTCGGCTTCTTCGGGCTGACGCTCGAACAGGCGCTTTACCGCATTGACCAGTTCCACATGGACGACCAGTACCGCCTGCGTGCCGGCATCGACCGCTACTTCGGCGTCGGGCCGGGCCAAGTCGACCAGTCGCGCCACTCAAATGTATTGCCTGCCGTGGCGCCAGTGCGCCGCACCACAAAACAGACCTCGAAGGAATCAGCATGAACAGCCAAATGACCACCGTACCAACCATGACAATCACGCCCCGCGTCCTGCGTAAGATCGCAAACGAGCTGATCGACGTTCACGCCGGCAAGCCATCGACTGCGGCCGAAATTGACTATGCCAGCATCGGCGCAATCGCAGGCATCCGCGAAATGTGCGAGGCAACCATGGAAGCGGTGCGCGCCAAGGACCCAACTCGAGTCAGCCAAGGCGGCGACTTGGTGTTGAGCGGCATTCCCTGGTCGACGGCGCGCTTGGGGGAGCAGAAAGCCGGCACCATCCTCGACATCGGAACCGGCATCGTCTATGACCTGATGCTGCTGCCGGGCGTGTCGGAAGATGTCACGTGGGCCCAGGCAAAAGCCCAAGTGACCGCATCGGGCGGCGACCTCCCGAGCGGCGCCGAAATGCTGATGCTGGAGCGTCTGCTTGGCGCTGCCGCATTCAAGTCGGATGCGTACTGGACAATCGAAACGGTAAGGTTCGAAGGCGATGATCACGACTCGATCCAATACTTCTCCGACGGCTGTTTCGACTTCACCGAACCGAACGACCAGATGAGCGTGCGCGGCGTTCGCCGGGTGATGGTTGGCGATGCTGCGGACAGCAATCCAGGCGCTGACACGGGCGCGCCAGCAGCGCACCCACCAGGCCCGGACCTCTCCGACCGCCCTGACCTTGAGGCATTGCGCGCGGAAGTGTACAAGCCTGCCGATCCGACGACGATTCAAGCCATAGCCGAGCTCTATGACGACCTGCATGGAATCATCGACGCAGATGACGAAGGGAATGCCGCCGAGGTCTGCCAATCGGTCATCAAAGTTATCGACGGACTTATGATCATCGTCGACATGAAGAAGTTGCTGGCATGCTCTGGACTCTGATACGCGGCGCCAGCGCAGCACCAAGCCCGGCGCGTAAGGAGCCGGTGCTGCCAGCGCGCGAGCAACCGCACGAGTCCACATGGATCCGGCCATCGGCGGCGGTGGCGGCCGGCCTGCGCTGGCGGATCATCGAGCTTGAGAACAGCCTGAAAGAGGCGCGGCGCCAGGTCATCGTCGCCGAGTTCGCGGCTCACATCGATAAAACGCAGATCAACCAACTGCAGGCGCTGCTGGCGCGCCAGCAGGACAACAACGCGAAGGATAGTAAATGAACCACATCCCCGAATCCGGATTTTTGCGCATCAGGCAGATTATTGGCGACAAAGCGGCCGGAATACCGCCGCTGATCCCGGTGTGCCGTAGCGCCTGGTGGAGCGGCGTTAAGGCCGGTCGTTACCCGGCGGGCGTCAAGCTCTCGCCGGGCGTGACGGTCTGGCGCGTGGAAGAAATCAAGGCGTTGATCGCGTCTATCTAACGTACCGATTGGATATGCCGTGGCTATTTGCTCACAAGGTGGAGGTGGCGCAGACTGAAATCATCATGGTTCATCGGCGCCCTACTCCCCTCCAACTCCGCATTCCTGCCGGCGTACGCGCGGCGCTCGAAGATTTGGCAAAAGCCAATAATCGAAGCGCGCAAGCTGAACTCGCCGCGATTTTAGAAGCGGCAATCGACCGAAACAAAAATCACGGAACCTTATCAGCAGACGCGCTTCTTTGTGAAGTAGTCCGTGCGGTAGGTTCAGATCCATTGAAGGACGTAGTCGCCCCCGCGACGCAAGCGCCCACTGAATCTGGCAAGAAAGTTGGATAGCGTTGAGCACGTTCCTGACCAAAGAGGAAGTGACAGAGATGACCGGCCGCACCCAACGCGCTGCGCAAGCGCGCGAACTCACGCACATGGGTGTGATTCACAAGCTGCGTGCGGATGGCTCTGTGCTGGTGCTGCGCGCGCACGTCGAGCAGTTGCTGGGATATCGGAAGGAACAGAAATCGAGCGAGCCGCATTTCGAGCCGGACTGGGCTGCCGCAGTGGAGCGCACGGCAGTGCCACGGCGCCGTTAAACTTGCGGGGTAGATCGTTTTGTTAACCATCTATACCGCATAGGATATTGAATCAGGGTAATATCTATTTGCACGATCAGTGCTTACCGCGAATGGGATACCAGATCGATACCTATGCTGTTGATAAAGACGCGCTCTACCTAGCGCAGCTGGAGGGTACTGGGTGGACGCGAATTCCATCACAGATAGTGAATGCGCTTCTCAGGGCCGGAGCTATCGTGAAGGAGCAGCACTGTGGCAAGGGCTGGACGGTGATAAATAACGGCCGCGGCGATGAGCCCGTCAAGTTGCCGAGACCTTAGTGCCAGGCGAAAAAATACCCGCGCTGGGCGGGTTGATCCGCATCAATCGTTGATTTAGCAATGCCACTCGATTTGCATGCCAGACTAGCCAGTTCGAGCAGCTGCCGAATTGTCAAAGGCGTCAAGTCTTGCTTCAAGAGCGCGATATTGCGAAATTTGATTCGTACAAGCCGATCGATTGAACGAATCGTCAAGATCGTAGTCCGCAAGCGTACGTATCTTTTTCATTGCTATCAAAATATAAGCGATCGATTTCGCAGGAATACTTCCCTCGAGCTTAAATCTATCGCTAACTCTTGCGTGACTGCCCATAGCAAACTGCGAGTTATCCGGGCAAGCGCATGCGCTGCTGTTAGCGCGATGGAATGCAGCATAATATGCTCGACCCGCGCTCATTCGCCACTCTATTTCGGTCTCACCGTGCTGAAGTTTCTCGGCAATCCTTGCAAAATCTGAATGATCTACGCTCATTACGAATCAAACCTAACAGCAGTCATTTCTTGGACGTCGACAAGCGGCCGACAGCAAACGGTTAAGAACTCAGCAGCAGGATCATCAAACTCTGCGACGATGGCATCAGCAATGTCGAAATTTAGTTCGGCGCAAACGTCAGCGGATGCGTCAACATGGAGCCCGAACACCAACGATGCATCGGGCAAGACCAGTCGGGAATGACGTAAGATCTCATAACCACGATCAATCAAGACGGTCACCGCGACTTGAATTCGCGCCGACAAATCGCAATCTTTTAAGCCCAGTTGTTTCGCCGCAGAGGCAGACCGCATCAACTGCTTGGACATCAGAACCTTTTTGTCGGCATCATTTGCAGCCAGCATCTCATACTTTTCAGCGAAAGCGACAGCAAGGTCAAACTGAAGAAAATCAATCGCTCGCAACGTCGCAAGGCGCAAGACGAATTTGCTATCGCTGTGGTTCGCAAACAAGTCGGCTAACACCGGCAATGCATCGTCCACAGCCACTGTGCAACTAAACACCACAAGCGAGTTCAATTTCGTCGTCGTATTGTTTTGCGCCAAACGCAGCGCATTTCGAGCGCTTGCGAGCGCGTGATCTCTCTTCCGCCCAGCAAGCTCCGCTAACGCTCGGACAGCATAGTACTCATGTGCGACGAAGGCACCAGACTTAAACCCGCGTTCGATTTCGACGCCGATTCGACGTAGGCCCATTTCATCTGGCACCGGCTCGTCGATGATCGCCAAGATTTGATCCGAGATCGTGTTCAACTTTGTCGCGGGGACGCCTAGCGCCATACGTTTCCTTTTTTGCTAGCTACCGCGGCATCCTTCACCGCTCTGGACGAGAAGGATATCACGCACAATTGACCTGTAGGCGACGATTCACACCTATCAAACGAAAAAGCCATGTGGGTAGAAACGTGGGTAGAGAAATGCAAAAAGCCCCGTTCATAGGGGCTTTTTGGACTAACTGGCGGAGAGGGTGGGATTCGAACCCACGGTAGGTTTGACCCTACGCCTGATTTCGAGTCAGGTACATTCGGCCACTCTGCCACCTCTCCGGTGTTCTGTGTTTGCACTTGGCCGCTAAATTAAACAGCGCAAGGATGGCCTCAAATTCTGCAGCGTCCTGGTGTTTTCACACCCGCCGCTGCAAGAGAACGAAAGTATATCAGGGCGACTAATAAATCGGAAGAGCAAATCCGAGAAAGTTGCAGATTCTTATGCTACTGGCGTCAGCACCGTCAGGCCGCCCATGTACGGACGCAGCACTTCCGGGATCACAACGCTGCCATCGGCCTGCTGATTATTTTCCAGCACGGCCACCAGTGTGCGTCCCACCGCCAGGCCCGAACCGTTCAACGTGTGCACGAATTCCGGCTTGCCGGCAGCGTTGCGAAAACGCGTTTGCATATTGCGTGCCTGGAAGGCTTCCGTGTTCGACAGCGACGAGATTTCGCGGTACGTGTTTTGCGCCGGTAGCCACACTTCGAGGTCATACGTCTTGGCCGCGCCAAAGCCCATGTCGCCGGTGCACAGCGCCATCACGCGATACGGCAAGCCCAGCGTTTGCAGGATGGTTTCGGCGTGGCCGACCATCTGCTCGAGCGCGTCATACGATGTGTCCGGATGCACCACCTGCACCATTTCGACCTTGTCGAACTGATGCTGGCGGATCATGCCGCGCGTATCGCGGCCATAACTGCCGGCTTCCGAGCGGAAGCATGGCGTGTGCGCCGTCATTTTGATCGGGAGCGCATCGGCGGCGAGGATGTCGTCGCGCACGATGTTTGTCAGTGATACTTCCGACGTCGGAATCAGATAGAACGTCTCGCCCTCGCCTTCCACGCCGCCCTTTTTTACCCAGAACAGATCGGCTTCGAATTTCGGCAGCTGGCCGGTGCCGCGCAGCGAATCGGCGTTGACCATGTACGGCGTGTAGCACTCGGTGTAGCCGTGGCGGTCGGTGTGGGTATCCAGCATGTACTGGGCCAGCGCGCGGTGCAGGCGGGCGATGCCGCCCTTCATCACCGAGAAGCGCGAACCGGTCAGCTTGGTGGCTACTTCGAAATCCAGGCCCAGCGGGGCGCCGATGTCGACGTGGTCTTTGACCTGGAAATCGAATACTGGCGGCGTGCCGACTTTGCGCACTTCGACGTTGCCGTATTCGTCCTTACCTGTGGGCACGCTTGCGTGCGGCAGGTTCGGGACGGATTCCATGAATTCCGCGATTTTTACTTGCACCGCACTCAACGCAACTTCGTTGGCTTTCAGCTCATCGGCCAGGCCTGCTACCTCGGCCATGACAGCGCTGGTGTCTTCGCCTTTGCCCTTCTTCATACCGATCTGCTTCGACAGCGAGTTACGCTTGCCTTGCAGTTCTTCGGTGCGCGTCTGAATGGCTTTGCGCTCTGCTTCGATGGCGTTGAAACCAGTCACATCGAGCTGGAACTTGCGGGTCGCGAGACGCGCTGCGACGTTGTCGATGTCCTTGCGGAGGAGTTGGATGTCTATCATGTTGTCGGGGTCTGGCGCTATGAACTAAAGCGCAATTGTACCAAGCCGACTGTCAATCATTGCGAGTTTTAAAGGTCGTCATTGACGCCCACAATCGCCCGGGGGAAATCCCCCCAGGCCTTAGCCCAGGCGGGCTTTTTCGGCAGCGGTCAAGCGGTGGCCAATCACGACGACTGTCGGGATCGCTGGAGTTGAAACAGCAGGGACTGCAGCAGCAGGGGCTTTGCTGGCGAGCGACATTTCCAGCGGTTTCGGAAAAGTTTCGGCCGAGGCGTAGCTGGCGAAGATGCCGACAGCTGCAGCGACGAGGAAGAGGCCTTCAAAGTTTTTACGGACATTCATGGTAGTTCTCCAGTGGGGTTTTCAAGGGTGCCAAGTTGTCTTGGCATGGTTGAACTTTACCCACTGGGCCCTCGTCGCACCATCGACTTGCGACGAGTTGCATAAAACCGGGCCTGGACTGCGAGAAGTGCGGAATGAAACAGATTTGGCGGGAGATAAGCTGCCGTAAGCCACAGTTACTGCTGTGCGTCCCGGTCCAGACCGCGCAGCCACGCCAGCTTTTCCGCGATTTTTGTCTCGATACCACGCGGTACCGGCTCGTACCACCCGGGCTCTTCCATGCCCTCGGGCAGGTAGGTTTCGCCCGCAGCATACGCGTTTGGCTCATCGTGCGCGTAGCGATAATCGTGACCGTAGCCAAGCTCTTTCATCAGCTTGGTTGGCGCATTGCGCAGGTGCACCGGCACCTCGCGCGACTTGTCTTTCTTGACGAACGCGACGGCACGGTTATACGCGTTGTAGCCGGCATTGCTCTTCGCTGCGATGGCCAGATAAATGACGGCTTGGCCCAGCGCCAGCTCCCCTTCCGGCGACCCGAGACGCTCGTACGTCGCCGCTGCATCGTTGGCAATCTGGATCGCGCGCGGGTCGGCAATGCCGATGTCTTCCCACGCCATACGCACGATTCGGCGCAGCATGTATTGCGGATCGGCGCCGCCGTCCAGCATGCGGCACAGCCAGTACAGCGCGGCGTCCGGATGCGAGCCGCGCACGGATTTGTGCAGCGCCGAAATCTGGTCGTAAAAATTGTCGCCGCCCTTGTCGAAACGGCGCGAATTGAGTGTCAACGCGTTGTCGACGAATTCGCCGGTGATATGCGTGATGCCGGAGGTTTCTGCCGATGCTTTGGTCTGCTCGAGCAAGTTCAGAAAGCGGCGCGCATCACCGTCGGCGTAACCGATCAGCGTGGCGATGGCGACGTCGTCGAACTGCAAATGCTGCAGCACGCGTTCTTGCGCCCGCTTCAACAACAGCAGAAGCTCGTCGTCAGTCAATGCTTTGAGCACATACACCTGCGCGCGCGACAGCAGCGCCGAGTTGACCTCGAACGACGGGTTTTCGGTCGTCGCGCCGATCAGAATGATCGTGCCATCTTCGACATACGGCAGCACCGCATCCTGCTGGGCCTTGTTGAAGCGGTGAACCTCATCGATAAACAGCACCGTGCGCTGCTGGAACATGCCCACGCGATCCTGGGCCTCCTTGACCACCCGCCGCAGGTCGGCTACCCCGGCTGATACCACCGAGAGCGGCTCGAAGTGCGCGTTGGTCGTCTCGGCCACGATTCGCGCCAGCGTGGTTTTGCCAGTGCCGGGTGGG
>JALYUM010000193.1 GCA_030853745.1 Pseudomonadota bacterium
GGTTTGGGCATCATCATTGGTCAGGCTCGTCGTTCAGGTCGATATCAGAATTTTACCGGCGCCGCCGAGAATCCGGGGGAGGTTTTTAGAGGTCGCCTTAAGTTTGATATTGTAAAAGACGTTATCAAATATCCGAACCGCAACTAACTAACTGCAAAAACTAATGCCTCCAAAGGCATTGCTTCCTCACGGCTATGCGCAGGCTAATCCATCCGACTAGACAGATTTTCCGAAGCTGTGGCGCGCCAGCCGTTACGTGTAGGGCAAAACGCCCTGCAATATCTTGTTTAACTCGGAGGGAATTTAAAATGAAACGACGCTACTTGAACGTCTCACTGGTTGTCGCGCTATCCAGCGTCGCCAGTACAGCCATTGCAGGCAATGGCGACGACTATGGACCACAGCGGTGCAGCATTGCGCCCGCTACTGTCATCGCAATTCAGGCGCAACTTGCACATGTGGCCATGATGGAAAACGGCGGGCTGTTCAGTCCTGGCCGCATGTGGTCGGCAATAGTGGACCGGCAAGGTGTGCTGTGTTCCGTCATCCGGCTGGGAGATGCCTGGCCCGGTAGCCGAGCGATCGCGATTGCCAAAGCCAGCGCGGCAAACGGATTCAGCAACGACAAGCTCGCACTGTCCACCGCCAATCTGTACGGGCCGACGCAGCCTGGCGGCTCGCTATATGGCCTGAACAACTCGAACCCGTTTAACCCGGAGTACCTGCAGCAGGGTAGCGGTATTGGCAGGGTTCCAGGTGGCGTGATTACTTTTGGCGGGGGTGTGCCGCTATATGCCTCTGGGAAAGTCATCGGTGGGCTCGGCCTTAGCGGCGATACCGCTTGCGCTGACCATGCGATAGCTTTCCGCATGCGTCGAGGTGCAAACAGGGGACTCGACGCGGTGCCAAGCGGCGTCGGACCGGGCAACACGGACAATATTATTTACGCTACCGGTACACCGACAGGCTTTCAGCATCCTCACTGCGGTGGCAATGATGTGACGCCGTAAGCGACGCAGAGCCGGAGACCGGCTTCGCCGCAGATGACGGCGAACGATAAAGCACCGGGTGCTGCTCTGGAAGTGTGCCTCGCGCCGGGCCACGGCGTGGTCTCGCACATCGTGAAGCGCTGATGTTCTTCCCCGAGGTGCAATCTCAACCCAGGGTCAGGTCTGCCATTCCGACACGACCTCAGCCTTGCGGCGAAATTTGACTGTCAGGAAAGCAATGCAAATGCATGAGGAGAGGCTGGATTGCAGAGCTCGTGTACGATTGGCAGACCTGACCCCGGGTTGGGTTTTAGATGCCATTTGAAAATAATTATGCGAGCCAAGTCCATGCCCTTGCCAATGACCATCGAGACGCCCCAGTTGTTGCTGCGCCCGCTCACCATAGACGACGCCGAAGCTTACTGGCCGCTGCTGCGCCTGCCGGAAGTGCTGCGCTACACCGGCGAGGCGCCGAAAACATTGATCGAGGAGGTGCGCGAGATCTTGACGACGCGCCCGCTGCACGATTACGTCGCCCACGGCTATGGCCGCATGGCCTGTATCGAAAAAAGCTCGGGGCGGCTGGTCGGTTTCAGCGGCCTGAAATATCTCGACGAGTTGAAGGAGACCGATGTCGGCTACCGCTTCCTGCCCGATTGCTGGGGCAAGGGCTACGCCACGGAAAGCGGAGCTGCATTGATGGCGCAGGGCAGGGCGCAGTTTGGCCTCGAACGCATTATCGGCCTGGCCGAGCCCGCCAATGGGGCATCGTGCCGGGTTCTGGAAAAGCTTGGGCTCTTCTTCGAGCGCGAACTCGATGAGGATGACGGGCACACGAAGCTGCGGCTGTACGCGTCGCATCCGCGATGAAGGTGCTTGCAACGGCATTACTGCTGCTCGCAGCGTTACCCGCCCAGGCTGCGGCGCCGGTGGCCGGCACACCTTTTGAACGGCACGTCATCAACGATCCATCGGGACGTGCTATCACGTACTACCTCAGCCATCCGAAAGCTGCGCGCGCGCCGCTGTTGCTGATGATTCAGGGGTCAGGCTGCAGCAAGGCTATTTCTGAAGGTTCTGGCAAAGCGTCCAGTACGGTCTTCAACCTGCTGCCGTTTGCGCAGGAAGGCCAGTTTGCGGCGATGGTTGTCGAAAAGCCTTACGCTGGCGAAGCTCCCGGAACCATCGGGCAGGGCGCGACCGGCTGCAGCGCTGCATTCAACGCCGACTTCACGGCGGCAAGTTGGCTCGCCGCCATCCAGTCCAGCCTGGCCGACGCCCGCAAGTCGGCCTGGATCGACCCCGCCCGCACGCTGGTTCTTGGCGGTTCGGAAGGTGCGGTCATGGCAAGCCTGCTTGCTGCGGCCGATCCGGCTATAACTGATGTGGCCGTCCTCGGTGGCTCCGGCACGACGCAGGCGTACGACTTTATCGTCAGCGCCTACTTGCATTGTTTTGATGTGCCCGCCTGCCTGGCGCAGGTAGAGCGGCAACTCCAGGCAATTGCAGCCAGGCCCGGCAGCGCAACCGACTTCGCCTGGGGTCATCCGTACAAGCGCTGGTCTTCATTTTTCAAGGTCGATCCCGGCGAGGCATTGGTGCGTAGCCGCGCGCGTGTCTATCTCGCTTTTGGTACGGCGGACCGGTCGGTACCGGCCTTGTCCCAGGAAATCATGGTGGCGAAAATGCTGGGTGCCGGGCGCGATGTCACGGTGCGGCGCATACCCGACGCGGGGCATAGCCTGGCCAGGCCTGGCCCGGGCGAGTTCGAGGACGTTGACCGCGAATACTGCGCCGTGCTCGACTGGTTCTGGCGCGCGGAAAAGCGTCAGCCGTAGGCGCCGCCCGTATAGAGCAGGTCGAACAGGCGCGAGATGGTTCCGATCAGCGTCGTCGTGCCAACCAGCATGGTTACGACCAGCAACAGTGCCACCACCCAACTGGTGTGGCTGCTGCGCCCCGATCCGGCATTGTGGCGCGCATCCCATTTTTCGTCCGGCGTGACGCCGATGATCAGCGCTTCGAGAAAGCCGGCAATGGCTGAGACCAGCACCGGCAAGATGACCCAGAAAATATTCGGCGCATGGCCGGCGCCATAGATCATGCCCACCAACGGGATGCAGCACACGTGCAATATGCCCATCCGGTCGAACGGGCCGCGCAAATAAAACCGGTGCACGCCAATGGCACCGAAGACCAATGCCAGGAAAGTAGCGAGCGTTTTATTCTTGTGCGGGGTTGGCATGCGCGGCTTTTATATGGGGCAGAAGCCAACAGTATCCCCGATTATTTACTGTCCGGTGTGACCATCTTGCTCACGCCAATCTCACCCGAGGGTGGCACTAAAGCGTGAAATAGACGATAATCTTTGATTCACCCGAACTGCGCGCCCTGTCTCTATTACCGCTTGCTGCTGTGCGGCATTGCGCGCTATAATTGTCGGCTTTTTCCGCCCAGCACAACTTTTTGGAATTATTATGGTCGTTATTCGTTTAGCTCGTGGAGGCGCCAAGAAGCGCCCGTTCTTCAACATCGTTGCCACCGATTCCCGCAATCGTCGTGACGGCCGTTTCATCGAGCGCATCGGTTTCTACAATCCGATGGCATCCGGTGGCGAAGTCGGTCTGCGTATTACCGCTGATCGTCTGGCTTACTGGCAAGGCGTTGGCGCACAATTGTCGCCAACCGTTGCTCGTCTGGTTGCTTCGCAGCCAGCAGTTGCAGCGTAATAAGTAGACAGATTTGAGCGATTCGGCAGTAGTACAAGCGCCTGACGACCTGACGCAAGTCGGGTACGTTTCCGGTCCGTTCGGCATCACCGGTTCCATCCGCGTGACACCTTTCTCGACCGATGCAGATGCGCTGCTGAACGTTAAAATCTGGTGGCTGGATAAACCCAGCCTTGGCGCCGTCAAAGTGCGGACCGCCAAATTGCACGGCGGCGACGTCGTGGCCCAGTTGGCAGGAGTCGTCGGCCGGGATGCATCGGAGGCACTCAAGGGTGCTGCCGTTTCCATTCCGCGCAGTCAGTTCCCGGCCTTGCCTGCGGAAGAATATTACTGGTCCGACCTGATCGGGCTGGATGTCGTGAACCTCGAAGGCGAAGCCCTCGGCGCAGTCACCGACATGATGCACAACGGCGCCCAGTCGATTTTGCGGATTACTCCGCTGCCGGTGGAAGCCAGCGATGAAAAGCAGTCCGAACGCCTGATCCCGTATGTGGACCAGTTCGTTAAAACTGTCGATCTCGCCGGCAAAAAAATCACCGTCGACTGGGGCCTGGATTATTAAGCAGTCGTCGTTGAAGGCTTGTTATGCAGTTTGACGTCGTCAGCTTGTTTCCCGAAATGTTTGTCGCCCTGACGCAGTCTGGCGTTACCCGCCGCGCGTTCGAGCAGCAGCGCTGGAATCTGACCGTGTGGAATCCACGCGATCAGACCCAGGATCGCCATCGCACCGTCGACGATCGCCCCTACGGTGGCGGGCCCGGCATGGTGATGATGGCGAAACCACTGGAAGCGACAATTGCTTGCGCGAAGCAGCGCCAGGTCGATCTCGGTTTGCCGGCGCCGCGCGTCGTGTTCATGTCGCCGCAAGGCAAACCTTTGACGCATGAACGCGTGATGCAGTTGAAAGACGAGCCCGGTCTGATCGTGCTGTGCGGCCGCTACGAAGCAGTCGACCAGCGCTTGCTCGACCGTTGTGTCGACGAGGAAATCAGCCTCGGCGATTTCGTGCTGTCGGGTGGCGAATTGCCGGCGATGGCGCTGATGGATGCCGTGGTGCGGCAGTTGCCGGGGGTGCTGGGCGACGATGCGTCGGCAGTTGAAGACAGTTTTGTCAACGGCTTGCTCGATTCGCCGCATTACACGCGTCCGGAAGTGTATGAAGACCTACCGGTGCCGGCTGTTTTAATGGGCGGCAACCATGCAGAAATTATCAAGTGGCGCCGCCAGCGCATGCTGGAAGCGACATCGAAAAAACGGCCCGATCTGCTGGACAAGGCGCGTAGCGCCGGTCAGCTGACGAAAGCCGATGAAAAGTTTTTGGCAGATTTCGAAAAATCTGTGGAGTAGAAGCGCCGCGTACCGGTATTTCGCCGATACGCAAACCCCATCCTCTACTGGGCGTCGGTAGTGCCAGCAAGATGGTTATTGGAGTTATAAAATGAACTTGATTCAACAACTTGAGCAGGAAGAAATTGCGCGCCTCGGCCGCACTATTCCTGACTTCGCACCTGGCGATACCGTTATCGTCAACGTCAACGTCGTCGAAGGTACGCGCAAGCGCGCCCAGGCGTACGAAGGCGTGGTCATTTCCCGTCGCAACCGTGGCCTGAACTCGAACTTCATCGTTCGCAAGATCTCGTCCGGCGAAGGCGTCGAGCGTACGTTCCAGCTGTATTCCCCGCTGATCGCGTCGATCGAAGTCAAGCGTCGTGGTGATGTCCGCCGCGCCAAGCTGTACTACCTGCGCGAGCGTTCGGGCAAATCGGCACGTATCAAAGAGAAACTGCCAATGCGCAAGAACACGGCTGCCGCTGCAAAGTAATTGCAACAGCAAGCGTGAAGAAAGGCACCTGGCAACGGGTGCCTTTTTCTTTTCCACCCGGAGAAATGTAGTTTGGCCAAGATTCCTTTCGATCCTGAATTGTTGCCGGTCGATGCGATTGCCGGAGAGCAGGCGCTGGCGCCCGAACGCCTCGACGTGCCGTGGCTGCGTTCTCGTCTTGCTCATCCCACTCACTGGGTGCCGGAGCCGAACGAGCAGCCGCTGGGTGGCCCCACGGTATTGAAAAATGCCGCGGTGCTGGTGCCCCTGGTACGTCGCGCGGGAGGTTTGACCATGCTGCTCACCCAGCGCACGGCGCACCTGAACCATCACCCCGGTCAGATCAGTTTTCCGGGTGGCCGGGCCGAAGCCTACGACTCGTCGCCCATCGAAACCGCGCTGCGCGAAAGCGAAGAAGAGATAGGCCTGCAGCGCCGCCACACAGACATCATCGGTGTGCTGCCCGATTACATTACTGGCACCGGTTACCGCGTTACCCCGGTCGTGGG
>JALYUM010000095.1 GCA_030853745.1 Pseudomonadota bacterium
TTAATGATCTCGCCACAAAAATGTACGACAACGAAGTAGTCGGGCTGCGCTACGCGGCAGAAGCAAATATCCAGATGCTGGCATCGACCCGCTCGATCCGTAACGCCCTCATCTCCTATAGCGCCGCCGATCGGCTGGCTTATCTGAAAGGGATGGATGAGCGGCTCGCGAACGTCAAGCGGCAGATGGCCGGGGCCTCCACATCGTTTATGAAACCGGAAGGAAAACTGTTATTTGACCGTACCCAGGCGGCCTTCGCCGAGTACGAGGAGGCGATGCGGGAACCGCCAGGCTGCTGGGCGAGGAAGAACTGGACAACAAGCGTCGATCGTCCGAATACCTGCTCACTGTGGTCCGGCCCAAGACCGATAAACTCGATAATTTGATGACTGCGCTGGTCGAGCGGAAAAAGAACAACGCCGACCTCCTCAATCAGCAAACCGACGAGATCTACTTCAGCATGCGCCGCAACCTGATTCTGCTGACCATTGCCTGCGTGATGATCGGTGCTTTCATCGGTTACTACACGTCGCGCAGCCTGACCCGTCAGCTTGGCGGCGAACCGAACTACGCTGCCATGGTGGCGGAGCAAATTGCCGCCGGCAATTTGAACGTCGAAGTCAACACCAACGCCGGTGATCGCACCAGCCTGCTTTTCACGATCAAGACCATGCGCGACAGTCTGGCCGACATTGTGCGCCGGGTCAGAGTTGGCAGCGAAACAATCGCGGTGGCCTGTCACCAGATCGCCGCCGGCAATCAAGAACTCTCAGCGCGTACCGAGCAGCAAGCCAGCTCGCTTGAGGAAACAGCGGCATCGATGGAAGAACTCAGTTCTACCGTCAAGCAAAACACCGGTAACACCCGTCAGGCCGACGAGCTGGCGACGTTCGCGTCGCAGGTGGCGGCAAAAGGCGGCGTGGTCGTCGGCCAGGTAGTCGAGACCATGAATGCGATCAACCAGTCTTCACGTCAAATCGTGGACATCATCAGCGTCATCGATGGGATCGCTTTTCAGACCAACATTCTGGCGCTGAACGCGGCGGTGGAGGCGGCCAGGGCCGGCGATCAGGGCAGGGGCTTCGCGGTAGTCGCCAGCGAGGTGCGCAGTCTCGCGCAGCGCAGCGCGGCGGCGGCGAAAGAGATCAAGGTCTTGATCGAAAGTTCGGTATCCAAAGTGCAGACGGGAATGCTGCAGGTGCAAGGTGCCGGGGCCACGATGGCGGACATCGTTCACAACGTGGGCAAGGTCACGGAGATCATGGCCGACATCACCACCGCCGGCAGCGAGCAGGCGGCCGGGATCGAACAGATCAACCAGGCGGTGGTGCAGATGGACCAGGTCACGCAACAAAACGCCGCGCTGGTCGAGGAGGCGGCCGCCGCCACCGACGCCCTGCAAATCCAGGCGAGCGATTTGGCGGCGGTAGTGCGCATTTTCAACCTTGACGCCGCGCCCGCCCGGCTTCAACTAAAGTAACGCTGCAAAGCTTACGTGTGCAAAGTAGTTCCCATCAAAAAAGTAAAGGGAACTACTTTCGCAGAGTGCGTCAGCCACTACCGGCAGTGCCGGGAGGACGCTTGCACTCACTGTAAGCACACTGGTGAATAGTTTTGTATCACGCTACGTCAGCGTGAACCCCTTTCAGTCATTTCACATGCCAGTCTGGCTTGACTGGCCACGTACTCGGTGCGTTGCGCTCCGGTGTGTTGCGCTCCAGGCTGGTTGAAAAGCGCGCGTAGTTTGTCGGCGGGCAGATCGGCGTCATAGCATGGCGTACCTGGTGAGATCACCAGTTTCCAGTGCCGGCATCCGGCCGTCTCGCAGTATTCGGCCATAGTTGATCAAGTTGCCACGTTCAATTCAGCCGTCGCCGCGATCGCCACGTTCCGACTCATCCCCGCCATTCGTCTGACCCGCGTCACTTCTGACATTCGATAGTTGTCAACCTGATAAATTACTTCACTTGTCTCGGACGCAGCGTAAAGCCTGCAGCCGGGTCGTAAATGCAGAGCTCGTGTACGAATGGCAGACCTGACCCTGGGTCGGCTCGGGATGTTTATCAATGACACAACAGAACCATCTGCGAATGCGTAGTGGGTGCCTGAAATGAAGGTCGATAAGGCAGCGTGCCGGAATTGTTTTATCGCCTGCATATTTCCAGCCCGCCAGCAGCGTTATCGGTGAGATATCTTAGCGTTGCGTCAAAGAAACATATCATCGTAATTGTTTGGAAGTTCACCAAATGTAACGTTTAATGCTGTTTGGATACTTTCAGCTTGGTCCCTGTGTGACGATCCTGAAACTAGCTGCGCCGTCTAACCATTGCATTTGGAAAACTCACCACCATGAATCATGTCTACCGCCTCCTCTGGAGCGATGTCACCCTTTCCTTCATCGTCGTTGCAGAGAACGCCAAATCGCGCGGGAAGCGCTCGGGCGGTAGCAAGGCTGCGGTATTGCTGGCAGGCGCCTTGATCACCGGTGGCGTGTCGGCGCAGCAGGTGCCGCTGCCGGGTGGCGCGCAAGTCACCTCGGGCCAGGCGAGCGTCAACACCGCCGGTGCCACCATGACGGTGACCCAGGGCAGCGCCAAAGCTGCCATCAACTGGGACAGTTTCTCGATTGGAAAAGGCGGTACGGTCAATTTCGTGCAGCCCTCAAGCAGCTCGGTGGTTCTCAACCGCGTGGTGGGCAATGAGCGATCGGTCATCGATGGCACCCTGAATGCCAATGGCCAGGTGTTCCTGTTGAACTCGAACGGGGTGCTGTTCAACCAGGGCGCGAGCGTCAACACCGCTGGCCTGGTGGCCAGTACGATGGCGCTCAGCGATGCGGACTTCAACGCGTCGAACTACCGCTTTTCCAACAATGGTTCGACCGCGTCGGTGATCAACTTTGGCGCCATCAACATCGCCGACGGCGGCTACGCAGCGTTGCTGGGCCGCCAGGTCAGCAACCAGGGTACGATCAACGCCCGTCTGGGCACCGTCGTGCTGGCCGCTGGCGACAAGGTCAGCCTCAATTTTGGCGGCGACTCGCAGCTTAACGTGACGGTCGACAAGGGCGTGCTCGATGCGCTGGTGGAAAACCGCAGCGCGATCCTGGCCGACGGTGGGAAAGTGGTGCTGACGGCCAAAGCGGTCGATGCGCTGATGGCGACCGTGGTCAACAACACTGGCGAAATCCGTGCGCGCACGGTGGCCAATCGCGATGGCAGGATCTATCTGCTCGGCGGCTTCGATGGCGGCACCGTCAGCGTCGCCGGCACGCTCGACGCCTCGGCCCCGGATGGCGGCGCCGGCGGCTTCATCGACACCTCGGGCACCCATGTCCACGTGGCCGACGGCGCCGTGGTGTCCACACTGGCTGCGAGCGGCGCCACCGGTAACTGGCTGATCGACCCGAACGATTACACAATTTCCGCGAGCGGCGGCAATATCACCGGCGCCCAGCTGGCGACCAGCCTGAACGCCAGCAACGTCACCATCAGCACTGCCACCCAAGGCAGCGGCGGGGGCAGCGGCGACATTTTTGTCAACGACGCCGTCACCAAAACTGGCACGTCTGCCACCACGCTGACGCTGCTGGCGGAGCGCAACATCAACGTCAACCGGGCGATCTCGTCCACTACCGGACGGCTCAACGTCGTGGCCACGGCTGATGCCGACAACAATGCCACCGGCAGTACCACGTTCAACGCAAGCGGCAGCGTCACCACCAACGGCGGTAATTTCTATGCCGGCGCCATGAATGGCTATACCGCCAACGCGCGCGGCCAGAATTTCACGATGACGGATGGCAGTTTCATCAACGTCGGCGCCGGCACGCTGAGCATCAACGTGGCCGATACCGTGACGCTGGCCGGCGCCAGCCTGATCGCCACGACAGCTCCGAACCTGGGCAGTTATTACAATGACGGCAACTACAACAGCACGCCGTACTTTGGCAACGGCATCACGGTCAATGCGACCGGTACCGGCGCGGGCAGCCGCGGCACCATCGTCAATGCGGCTGCCAATGCCATGTCGGCCAACATCATCGGCACGGCAGGCGCCACGCTGACCGCCGGCACGATCGGCACGGCGGCGGCGCCGGTAACGCTGTCGGCATTGCCGGGCACCAGCGCGACCTCGTTCAACAACTACCATACGCTGACCATCCAGAACAATTACGGTAGTTCGTACGCCAGCGAGATTGGCACCCAGGCGTTCAGTTATCTCAACCTTTATCTGGGCAGCCAGGCCAATAGCACGCAAAACATTCAGCTGATGGGTGACGGCGGCGGCAACGGTACCGGCCATGTTTTGATGACCAGCGACGTCAATGGTCTGTTCAACGTGGCCACGGGCGGCATCGATACCCGCGGCATCCCGGGTAGCACCAGTGTGCCGATCGTCCGCGCCACCAGCCTGCTGTTATCGGCAGGGGCCATCGCATTTGCCGACAATGCCGTCAACACGGGTACGGCGGCATCGTCGTACGGCGCGTCGTTCTCGGCCAACGGCGTCCTCAGCAGCAGCGCGGCGGGAAATGGCGTGGCCGACATCAGCGGCCTGACGGTCAGCCTGAACGGCAATGCCGGCACGGCGCTCGCGCCGGTCGATTTGATTGCCGTCAGCTTACTCACGCTGACCAATAACGGCTCGGCGTATGTCAACGTACTGGGCGACGGGCCAGGCACGATCTCGCTGAGCAGTTCCCGCAATCCTGGCACGCAATCGATCCATTTCGCCGGTGGCGACCATATCGATATCAGCGCCGACGGCACGCGCCAGCTGGTCGGCACGATCGGGGCGGGCAACGGCATCGACCTGCACCGTGGCAACCGCAGCTTGAACTGGACGCAAAATTACGGCTACCTGGCGCTGGATACCAGCGCCATCGACCTGGGCAGCGGCAGCCTGAGCATGTCGTTGTATGGTGCCGATGGCCTGAACGGTGCAGCAGTGACGGCCGTCAATGCCAGGGATGGCAACGCAGAAATTACGGCGGGCAACGTCACGCTGCAAGTGATGAACGGGGCTGCCAGCGGCATCCGCAATATTGAAATTGCCAAGGGCGGTACAGGAACCAACAACAGCCTCTCCATTTTCAGCGGCGGTACCGCTGGCGGCGATATCGATGTCACCGAACTGAGCGCGAACCACTTCAAGACGCTGGCGTTGAACCTGAACAGTGGCGCTGCGCAAAATGTACACCTCGATCTGTACGGCACGGACGATGTCAACCTCGCCGTCGGCGCCAATGCCATGACCATCGACGCTGCCACGGTCAACCTTTCCGCGCTTAACCGCAACGTCCAGCTGAACACCAGCAAGGCGGTCCAGGTTGATGGCGTGTCGATGGGAACCGGCTCTTATTCGGTTTCGTCCGGCCGCATGCTGGCGCTGAACGGCGACGTGATGACCAATGGCGGCGCGATCACCCTTAACGGCAGCGCAGGCATCCAACTCCTGCGCCCGGTGCGCATCGACAGCAATGCAGACGACATCAGCCACACGACCAGCACCGGCAACGCCGGCACGATTCAGCTGAACGGCGCCATATCGGCCAGTGCCCCCGGCTTTGCGCTCGACGTCGAAGCGGCATCGAGTAACGCGGGTGCCGGCACAATTTATTCCTTCAACGCGGTCGGCGCGGGCACCAACGGCGCCTACCTGAGCGGCCTGCGTTTCAATGCGGACGGCGCCAGCCCTGGAACCGTCTATCTGTATGGCGGCAGCTACCTGTTGAACGGCAATTTTTCGAGTGCAGGCAGAACTTATTTCGCGGGTGCCACGACGGTCGACACGGAACAGGGCAATGTCGGCCACGCCGGCAATATCAACCTGTCGGGCGCCAGTGTGCAAGCTGGCGGCCAGGCCCTGACGTTCGATGCGTCCACCAGAGCGGCCGGTTTCAACGGCGGCAATGTGGACCTGGCAGGTACCGACAGCATCGGCGTGCTGAACGTGACGACGATGACGGTGAACAGTACCGGCGGTGTTGGCGGCAGCACCGGCAGCATCAAACTGCCCACGATATCGACGAACGCTGGCCTGACCGCAGGCGCCCAGAACTACCGCGGCGGCACGATTTCGCTGTACGGTTCGCTGAGCAGCAATGGCGGCAACATCCTGCTTGACGGCGACGTGCGCCTGGCCGGTCCGCTGGCCGTGACCACCATCGATACCTGGAATTCAGCGCAAGCACAAACCGGTAGCGCTGGTGCAGTCACCGTCACTGGCGGTGTGTCTGCTGCGACGACCGGCAAAACGCTGTACATCGATACCAGCGTGGCGACCAACTCCGGGTTCTACAACACCACGCTCGACTACACAATTTCCGGCGGCGCCGTGACGCTGGCGGCAGGCAATGCAGGCGGCAATTATTTGAGCGGCCTGACCATCAACACGCTTGCCAGCGGCGTTCACAATACCGGCGCAGACAGCGGCGCCATTACACTCAACGGCGTCACGACGCTTGGCAACCAGACATACATGGGCGGCACTGCGACGTTGCGCGGCGACCTGGCCACCAACGGCGGGAACATCAATTTCACGGGTTCTTCCGGTATCACGCTGGCGGTCACGCCAGTTGCCATGACGACCGACATGGCCGGCGGCAGCAGCGCGGCAGGTACCATCAACTTCGGCAGCGCTACCGTCAAAGGGCCGGGCGCGCTGTCCATCGACACCACCGCTGACGGTGGCGGCGCCGCCGGCGCCGTGACGCTGGGCGCGATTGGCACGATTGGCACGATTGGCACCGGCGCCGCAGTCGGTTCGCTGAACGTCAAGGCCGGCAGCATTACCGTCAACGGCCCCATCGCCAGCCGCGGCGACGTCACCCTGCAAAGTACCGGCGCCGGCAAACTGACGCTGAATGCTGCCGTCGACAGCAGCACCGGCAATATTGTGGGCGCCAGCGCCACTACCTTCGTCAACAATGCCGGCGCCAATGCCTTCACCACTGGGGCCGGCCAGACCTGGCAGGTCTGGTCATCGAACCCGGGCACAGACACGCCAGGCGGGCTGGTCGCCAGCTACAAACAGTACAACGCTGCGTACGGCGCCACTGCGGTCCTCGGCAGCGGCAACGGTGTGTTCTATACATTGGCGCCCACCATTGCAGTCAGCCTGGCCGGCACGGTTGCCAAGACCTACGACGGCACCGCTGCAGCGACGCTGAGCAGCGCCAATCTGGCGGTCAGTGGCACCGTCAATGGCGACACCGTCACGCTGACGCTGCCGGCTTCCAGCAACTATGCCGATGCCAACGCCGCCGGCGCCAAGCAGGTTACGGCTGACCAGATCGCCATCGCGTCCGTGAATAATGGCGCGCAAACGGTGTACGGCTACCAACTTGCCAACACCAGTGCAACTGCCGCTGTCGGCACGATTGCCGCCAAAGCGTTGACAGTGTCCGGTATCGGCGCCACGACGCGCGCCTACGATGGCTCCCGCGCCGTGGCGCTCACCGGTGGCACGCTGGCTGGCCTTGTAGGCAGCGAAACGCTCGTCCTGGGCCCGCTGAACGGCGCCTATGCCGACAAGAATGTCGGCAGCGCCAAGCGCGTCACGCTCGATGCGGTGGCGCTTCTCGACGGCACTGGCCTGGCGTCGAACTACAGTGTAGGTAGCACCGACGCCGTCACTGGCACCGTCACGGCGCGTGCGTTGCATGTCAGCGCCACCGGTATCGGTCGCGTGTATGACGGCAGCATGGTGGCGGCTGCCACGCTGGCTGACAACCGCGTGGCCGGCGACAGCCTGACGGTTGGCGCAACCGGCGCCGCTTTCGCCGACAGGAATGCGGGTACTGGCAAAACGGTCAACGTCAGTGGCATCGCGATCAGCGGCGCGGATGCGGCAAACTACGCTGTCAACAAAACTGCCACCGCCAACGCGGATATCACCGCACGTGCGCTGGCAGTCAGCGCCACAGGCATCAACCGCGTCTACGATGGCAGCACGGCCGCTTCCGTCATGCTGGCGGATAACCGCGTGGCCGGCGACAGCCTGATACTGGGCAACAGCGCCGCGACCTTCGCCGACAAGAACGCTGGCGCCGGGAAAACAATCAGCGTCAGTGGCATCGCCCTCAGTGGCGTCGACGCGGCCAACTACACCGCGAACGGCACCGCCACCACCAGCGCCGATATCACAGCGCGCGCGTTGACGGTGGGCGCGAGCGGCATCAGCCGCGTGTACGACGGCAGCACGGTGGCTGCCATCACGCTGGCCGACAACCGTGTCGCCGGCGACAGCCTGACCGTTACCGGCACTGGCGCCAGCTTCGCCGACAAGAACGCCGGCAGCGGCAAGGTTGTCAGCGTGC
>JALYUM010000100.1 GCA_030853745.1 Pseudomonadota bacterium
ACCGCCACCGCCGCCGCGACCACCATGGCCAGGCGCGCCGCTGCGCAGCTGGATTGGCTGGGCGCGGGCGCTTGGATCAGGCTCGAAGCCTGGAATGACCTGGCGCGGCAAGGTTTGTTTGATCAGCTTTTCGATGTCTTTCAACATATCGTGCTCATCCACACAGACCAGCGACACGGCTTCGCCGGTCGCGCCGGCACGGCCGGTACGACCGATGCGGTGGACGTAGTCTTCCGGAATGTTCGGCAGGTCGTAGTTGACGACGTGCGGCAACTGATCGATATCGATACCGCGCGCGGCGATATCGGTCGCTACCAGCACTTGCAGCGCGCCATCCTTGAATTCCGACAGCGCCTTGGTACGGGCCGACTGGCTCTTGTTGCCGTGGATTGCCATCGCGCCGATACCGTCCGCGCCGAGCTGCTCGACCAGCTTGTTGGCGCCGTGCTTGGTGCGGGTAAATACCAGCACCTGCGTCCAGTTGTTCGATTTGATCAGGTGCGCCAGCATCGGGTGCTTTTTATCGCGGTCGACCGGGTAGATGGTCTGCTGGATCACTTCGACGGCCGAATTGCGGCGCGCCACTTCGATCATGGCAGGCTTGTTCAGCAGGCCATCGGCCAGCGCCTTGATTTCGTCCGAGAACGTGGCCGAGAACAGCAGGTTCTGGCGCTTTGGCGGCAATACTGCCAGCACTTTCTTGATGTCGCGGATAAAACCCATGTCGAGCATGCGGTCGGCTTCGTCGAGAATCAGAATTTCGACTTTCGACAGGTCGACGGTGCGCTGTTCCATATGGTCCAGCAGGCGCCCTGGCGTGGCGACGAGGATATCGACGCCATGTTTCAGTTGCTTGATCTGCGGGTTGATGCCCACGCCGCCGAAAATCACGGCCGAATTCAGCGTCGTGTATTTGCCGTACAGACGCACGCTTTCTTCGACCTGGGCCGCCAGTTCGCGCGTTGGCGTCAGGATCAGGGCGCGCACGACGCGTGCGGCGGTCTTGTTGGTCTGGGCGGCACCGATTTTGTCGGTCGACAGGCGATGCAGGATCGGCAGCGTAAAACCGGCGGTTTTGCCGGTACCGGTCTGGGCGCCGGCAAGCAGGTCGCCGCCGTTCAGCACAGCAGGAATGGCCTGCGCCTGGATCGGCGTCGGGGAGGTATAGCCTTGTTCGGTGACGGCACGCAAAATCGCGTCGGACAGCCCGAGGGTAGCAAATGACATAGGTAGCTTTTTAGGTGAAGATCAGCCTGTCGCCCGGTACAAGCTGGGCGCCAGTCAAGGCAATCGGATTGATGAATCGAGGCGGCCGTGACTGGTGCGGCGCCGCTCGCCGTGCGCTGTCAACGACAGCGTGGCGAGATTATAGAGAAAGATGTTTCGCTATGGAAACTATCTGTATAACTTGGTGTAATTCACCATGTAATCTGCACGGTCACCACGGTTAAATTGCGTAGCGACACTGGTATTTTACGCGAAAGGCGCCAGCAGCGGGATCATCTGGCCAAACACCTTTGGCGCGGCAGCCACGACGTCGCCCTTGTGCAGGTAAGCGGACTCGCCGGAGAACTCGCCGACGATGCCGCCTGCTTCCGTGACCAGCAGCGAACCGGCTGCGATGTCCCAGATTTTCAGGCCTTTTTCGAAGAAGCCGTCGCTGCGGCCGGCAGCCACGTTGGCCAGTTCCAGCGCAGCCGAGCCAGCGGAGCGGATGCCATGGCAGCGTTCGGCCATGACTTCGTACATTTTCAGGTATTCGGCCAGTGCGCGCGGGCCGGCGCCATGGCCGGACGACAACAAGGCCTTGCCGATGCGGTCGTGGCTGGTGACACGGATACGTTTTTCGTTCAGGTACGCGCCGCCGCCCTTGCTGGCGGTGAACAGGTCGTTGCGCACCGGATCGTAGATGACGGCTTGCGTGACGACGCCGCGCTGCATCAGCGCGATCGAGACGCAATAGTTGGCGTAGCCGTGCATGAAGTTGGTGGTGCCGTCGATCGGATCGATGATCCAGGCGAAATCGCTCTCGTCATGCAGGTTCTTCGACGGGCCCGACTCTTCGCCGAGAATGGCGTGGTCCGGATACGCTTTCAGCAGTGTCTCGACGATGGCTTGCTCGGCGGCCTGGTCGATATCGGTGACGAAATCGTTGTGGCCTTTTTCCGTGATGGTCACGCGGTCGATGTCGAAGGCGGCGCGGTTGATGACGGTGGCGGCGCGGCGGGCGGCTTTGATCGCCGTATTGAGCATTGGATGCATGAGGAGCTTTTTCCGTAAAAATAAACGCTGACGCGCACCACGCCGGAGGGGCGCCGTGAACGAACATGATGAGAGAGAGTAAATTAAAGAGCGATGCGATGGCAAACGGTTAGAATTCGGGCATTCCTGCAAATCTGTCAACCCGTGTCAACCCTGTTTGTTGCGCGATAGCGCTATTTTACCTTAAATGATCCTGCCTGAAATCAACACATCGCTTTTTAACCGCCTGCGTTTCGTGCTCGTGCATACCAGCCGCGCAGGGAATATCGGCTCGGTGGCGCGCGCCATCAAAACCATGGGCTTCGGCGAGGCGGGTCGACTGGTGCTGGTGGCGCCACGCTGCGCCGATCCTTTGAACGACCCCGAGGCGGTCGCCTTCGCCAGCGGCGCCGACGATGTATTAAAAGGCGCCCGGATTGTCGAAACGATGGAAGAAGCGCTGCAAGGTTGCAACTTCGCCGCGGCAGTGTCGGCGCGTCTGCGCGAATTTTCGCCACCGGTGTGGACGCCGCGGGCGTTGGCCGGCCACGTCGCCGGCGCGGCTGACCTGCATCCGGCCTTGATTCTGGGGAATGAACGCTTTGGCCTGCCGAATCACATTGTCGAGCAATGCAATGTGCTGATCAATATCCCGGCCAACCCGGTGTATTCCTCGCTGAACCTGGCGCAGGCTGCGCAGGTGCTGGCCTACGAATGCCGGGTGGCGGCAGTGGACGACGAAGCGGGTGCGCCGGTGGTCAGTCCGATTGGCTTTCACGGCGAAGCGGCGGGCGTCACCGACATCGAGGGCATGTACGCGCATTTGCAGCAGGCGCTGATCGCCATCGATTTTCTCGACGCCGACAACCCGAAAAAACTGATGCCGCGTCTGAAACGTCTGTTTTCCCGTACCCAGCTGGAAACGGAAGAGGTGAATATCCTGCGCGGCATTGCCCGCCAAATACTAAAAAACGCTGAAAAAAAATGACCGCGTTTCATGCGATCGCGATAGACTCGGTGTGGTTTCCAAAAGGAAAGGGAGTCCGGCATGGCTAGTCGCAGGACCTTCCTGGCGGCAGGAGTGGGGGCTTCGTTGACGCTGGCACTCGGTGGCGGCATTTACCGCGCCACCCAGGTCGCGATGGCCGTACCGTTGCAGCAGCATTTCGCCCTCGGCGGTGAGGCGCGCAAGGCGCTTGCCGCCATTGCACCGGCGTTGCTTGCCGGCGCGGTGGGGTCCGGGCCGTCAGGCGCGGCGGCGGTGGCCGCAGTCATCGAACGGGTGCACCAGGCCATCCTGCGCCTGACGCCCGCCGCCCGGCGCGAAGTCCAGAATCTGTTCGGCTTGCTGGCGCTGGCGCCTGCACGGCGCTTGCTCACCGGTATCTCCGGCGCCTGGGCGAATGCCACGCCGCCCGATGTCCATGCTTTTTTACAGGACTGGCGCGACAGCAGTTTCGCGCTGCTGCGCGCTGCGTACGGCGCCTTGCACGACATGGTGCTGGGCGCGTGGTACGCCGATCCGGACAGCTGGGACGCCATCGGCTATCCGGGTCCGACCCTGAAATGGGCGCCATGAGCATCACGGGCCGCCCATTGGTGCCCGACCCGGTGGCGCTGGGCGTGGCGCGCGGCTGGCACGTCGTCGACGGCGCGGTGCTCGCGGGCGACCAGGCGCTGGAAGCCGATGTCGTCATTGTCGGCAGCGGCGCTGGCGGCGGCGTCACGGCGGAAATTCTCGCGCTGTCCGGCCTGAAGGTGATTATCGTCGAGGAGGGCGCCCTGAAAAGCTCGACGGACTTCAAGATGCGCGAAGCGGACGCCTACCCGGCGCTGTACCAGGACTCGGCGGCGCGCAAGACCCGCGACCGGGCGATCAACATCCTGCAGGGGCGCACCGTGGGTGGTTCGACGACGATCTGCTGGACGTCGAGCCCGCGCACACCGGCGTCCACGCTGGCCTTCTGGCGCGACCGCTACGGCCTGGCAACCTTCAACGACACCGCATTGGCGCCATGGTTCGACCTGATGGAGCAACGCCTCGCGATCGACACCTGGCAAACGCCGCCCAACGAAAACAACGATTTACTGCGCCGCGGGGCGGCAGCGCTGGGCATTGCCACCGCGACCGTCCGGCGCAGCGTGCGCGGTTGCTGGAACCTCGGTTACTGCGGCATGGGTTGCCCGACCAATGCCAAGCAGTCGATGCTGGTGACGACCATTCCGTCGGCGCTGGAGCATGGCGCCACGCTGCTCACGCGCGTACGCGCCGAGCGCCTGGTGCTGACCGGAAACCGCGTCGATCATTTGCTCTGCACGGCCCTCGGCCCTGACGGCATAGCGCCGAACGGTAAAACTGTCACGCTCCGTGCGCGCCATTTCGTCGTCGCCGGCGGCGCCATCAATTCACCGGCGCTGCTGTTGCGTTCAAAGGCGCCGGACCCCAATTACGCGCTCGGGCGGCGCACTTTCCTGCACCCGACGCTGTTGTCGGCAGGACTGTTTGCGCAGCGCGTCGATGCGTATGCAGGCGCGCCGCAAAGCGTGTATTCGGACCATTTTCTGAATCTCGCGCCGATCGACGGCGCCATCGGTTTCATGCTCGAAGCGCCGCCGCTGCATCCGGTGATGCTGGCTACCACGCTGGGCGGCTTTGGCATTGCCCATGCCGGGACGATGCGCGAATTCCCGCATATCCAGGGTTTGCTGGCGCCGCTGCGCGACGGTTTTCACCCCGGCTCGACAGGTGGCAGCGTCACGGTCGTGGACGGCGCGCCGGTGCTGCATTACCCGATCCACAACAGCCTGTGGGACGGCGCCCGGCGCGCGCTGCTGGCGATGGCCGAAATCCAGTTTGCGGCCGGCGCCCGGTCGGTCCAGCCCGGCCACGAAATGGCCGGTCCGTACACCAGCTGGGCCAGCGCCAGAAAAGGTATCGCCGAGCTGGACTGCAAAGTGCACATCACGCGCCTGATCTCGTCCCACGTGATGGGCGGCTGCGCCATGGACGCCGATCCGGACCGCGGCGTGGTCGATCCGGACGGCCGCTATTATGGCCTGGACAATCTGTCGGTGCACGATGCCGCGATTTTCCCCACCTCGATCGGCGCCAGTCCGCAACTGACCATTTATGCCGTCGTGGCGCGCATGGCGAGCACGCTGGCGCAGGCGCTGACCGGCCAGCCCGCGGCCCGTCCCGTGGCGGAAGCGGACTGACCATGACTGCACGCTCCATGCTCCGCGCGCTGCTGCTGGTGCAAGGCGTGTGCGCGATCCTGGTGGGCTATGCGCTGGCGCGCGCGCTTGATGCCGGTTTCATCACGGGGCTGGCAGGCGGCACGCTGGCGCTGGTGCTGGTGCGGCTGGCAATCAGCGCGAATAATTTCCGGATCAGCGCCCGCACCAGCAGCTTCACGCCGCACGAACACCGCATCGGCGCTGCCGGTGCACTGCGCCTGTTTGGCGAAGAATTCGTGGCGTCGATGCGCTTTTCGTCGTGGATCATGCCGCGCGCTGTACCGGGCATGCAGGTGTACTCCGAGGCCACGCGGTGGCCGGTGCTGCTGGTGCATGGCTACGGCTGCAACAGCGGTAACTGGGCCTATCTGACGCCGTTGCTCGACGCCGCACGGATCAGCTACGCCACCATTGACCTGGCGCCGGTGACGGCGTCGATGGATCGTTTCTCGCCGCTGGTGGAAGAAGGCGTGCGCGCCTTGCTGGCCGCAACGGGCGCGGCGCGGGTGGTTATCGTGGCCCACAGCATGGGCGGGCTGGTGGCACGTGCGTGGATGCGCGATGCGGGGGTTGACCGGGTTGCCAGTGTCATTACAATGGGCACGCCGCATCAGGGCACTGCCATGGCCACTATCGGTATCGGAAAAAATGCGCTGCAGATGCGCCGCGACAGCGCATGGCTGCGGGCGCTGGCGGCGTCGGAAAGTGCCGCCACGCGGGCGCTGATCACATCGATTTACACGCACCACGACAATATCGTCACGCCGCAAACTTCCAGCGAACTGGATGGCGCACGCAATCTGGGCTTCGGCGGAGTAGGGCACGTGGCGCTGGCAGCAAACCCCCGGATTCTCGCGGCAGTCATGCGCGCACTGGAAAGCGGCGCGACTGGTGAGGTGGGACGACTGGTCAACGCGGGGCGCCAGGTAAAAGCGGCACACAGATGAAAGTGGGGCGATCATTGACTCACAAGGAAATGCACATGAAAAATTTTAGCGTCATGCACCATGCACTGGCATTGCTGGCCATCGGGTCGACCGGCCTGCTGCATGCTGCCGAACCGTATCGGGACACGATCGATCGCCTGAAATGCGGTCCCCGGATGGTGACGATACAGTCGCGCTGCGCGAAAAGTGACGGCGACATGGCGCTCAACACCTGCAAGGCGCAGGCGATGAGCATCGGTACCCGCAGCGTGATTTTGCCGGAGCTGGATCAGCGCGACGTTGCCGCGATCCGGAAAGAAGGCGGCACGCCAGCCGCGTTGTTCGTCGTGAAAATGGGCTGTGCCCAGGTACGCAAAGCGCATTACCCGATCCTGTATTACTCGATCGGCGGCGGCTCGGCGCCGCATGCGGAAGTGTGGACGGCGTATGACGCCAGCGGAAGATTGCTGCCGAATGAAAAATTCCCGCTCGACGGGAAAATGCTCGGTGCGCTCGATAAAAAAATGCACCGGGTGCAGTCGATCATGCCGCGCTGAAGGTCAGCATTTTCATCAGCGCCCTATGGTTTCAGGCACATCGGCCCGCCCCCACGACCACACCAGCGCCAGGCGTGATGTAACCGATTTTTTTGTTGGCTACCACGTCAATGTTCCGCCACCGATCTCGATCACCCGTCCGCCGACCTGGATTTTTCCGTCCGCCACGTCCAGCGTCAGGACGTTTGGCCGCGCGATGAGCGTGCCCTGGCGTACCGTCGCGTGCAGCGGCACATTACCCTGCGTCGCCAGCCACCAGCCACCCAGGTTGGCGCAGGCCGAGCCGGTGCCGGGGTCTTCGGACAGGCTGCTGCCCGGCATCCAGAAGTAGCGCGATTCGAAACCTTCCGGCGTGCGCGCGAACACGTAGGATTTGCCATGGCCGCTGGTATTGCGGCTGTAGCGCGCCACCAGCGCCGGATCGGGCCGGCACGCATGCACGAAGTCGACGCTTGTCAATGGAATCATCGGTTGCTCGGCACCGCAATCGACCCACAGCGCCGGCCCCCCGATTGCTTCCAGAGGCAAGCCCAGCATGGCCGCCAGTTCGGCCGGCGTTGCTGCCATCGGCCGGTACGCCGGACGGTTCGCCGCCAGGTGCCAGCGGCCGCCGGCACGATGCACGGGAATCACGCCAGCGGCCATCTCGAGTGCGAACCGGTCGCCGGCGCCCGGCAGCGTGCTGACCACATGCGCCGAGCCCAGCGTGGGATGGCCGGCGAACGGCATCTCGTAGGTCGGCGTAAAAATGCGGATGCGCGCGGCCGCGCACGTGGAGGGCAGCAGGAAGCTTGTTTCGGACAGGTTGAACTGGCGCGCCACCAGTTGCATCTCGGCGTCGGTGAGCATGCTGGCGTCTTCGACGACGGCCAGCGGATTGCCGCCAAACGGGGTTTCGGCAAACACGTTGACGAGGCGGTAGCGGATGGATGGCATGGCTGGACCGTGATTGAAAAGTCCAGTCTGCCGTGCCTGCGGCGCAGTGGTCAAGCGGTTTCTTTTCCCGCGCGGGCGTTCAATGTTATGCTGGCCGCACTACCCAATCACGCCTCAGTCCATGCTCCAGAAAGCCCCCCGCCGCACACGCGAACGCATCCTTGAATTATCGCTGCGGTTGTTCAATGAATTCGGCGAGCCGAATATCACGACCACTGTTATCGCGGAAGAGATGAGCATCTCGCCGGGGAATCTGTACTACCATTTCCGCAACAAGGACGACATCGTGAATTCGATTTTCGTCCAGTTCGAGGCCGAGATTGCGCGCATCCTCACGGTGCCGGCCGGGCGCCGGTCGAACCTGCAGGACGTGTGGCTGTACCTGCACCTGATGTTCGAACTGATCTGGCGGTATCGCTTTTTTTACCGCGACCTGAACGATCTGTTGTCGCGCAACCGCAAGCTCGAAGTCCACTTCAAGGCCATCCTGGCGCACAAGATCAAGGTGGCGCGCCAGTTGTGCGAAGACCTGCGCAGTGAAGGCTCGCTGGAGGCGTCCGATCCCCTCATCAATGCAATGGCCACCAATATGGTCGTGGTGGCGACGTACTGGCTGTCGTACGAATATGTGCGCAACCCGCGCAAGTACAGCGAGCAGCAGGCCATGGCCGATGCGCTCGCGCGCGGCTGCTACCAGGTGCTGTCGATGGTCGGCCCGTACCTGCGCGGCGAAACGCATGCGCTGTTTCAGAAACTGTCCGACGACTACCTCGAAAAACTGCCGCCCGAACCCGCAGCCGAGCCCAGTCCGCCTCCTGTGAAAGCGCCAGCATGAGCCGCCACCTGAAAAGCCTCTGCGTCTATTGCGGTGCATCGATGGGTGTCGATCCCGCCTATGCAGTCGCCGCGCGCGCATTGGCGGCGGTACTGGTCGCGCAGAATATCGCGCTGGTCTACGGTGGCGGCAAGGTCGGGCTGATGGGGGTGATTGCCGATGAAGTGCTGCGCCTCGGCGGCGAAGTGACCGGCGTCATTCCACAGGCGCTGCTGGCGCGCGAAGTGGGCCACGCCGGCTTGACGCGCCTGTTTGTCGTCAAGGACATGCACGAGCGCAAAGCCATGATGGCGCAGCTGTCCGACGGGTTTATCGCCATGGCCGGCGGCATGGGCACGCTCGAAGAACTGTTTGAAGTGCTGACCTGGGCCCAGCTCGGCATACACGCCAAGCCCATCGGCCTGTTCAACGTCAACGGTTTTTACGATGCGCTCATCGCGTTCGTGGCGCACCAGCGCGACAGCGGCTTTGTCCGGCCGGACCATGCCGCGCTGATGCTGGCCGACAGCGACCCTGGCGCCTTGCTGCAGCGCCTGCGCGGCTGACGCTGCCGCTGAGGCTGACGCTGACACTGCCGCAATGCGCAGCGATGGCTGCGCGGCGCATGCAGGGCAGGCCGGCGGTCAGGAAGCTGACAGGAACGTTGGCGCTGCAGCGCCGCCGCCAGTGCCTGCCGCATCTGTGCGCGCGCCAGCCTGGTCGGCCAGCAGACCGGCGATGCGCGCGGCCGGTACTGGCGGGCTGAACAGGTAGCCCTGCATTTCGTCGCAATCGTGGGCGCGCAGAAAATCGCGCTGCTGTTCGGTCTCCACGCCTTCGGCAATCACGCGCAGATGCAGCTTGTGCGCCAGCGAAATGACGGCGGTCGCGATGGCCTGGTCGTCGAGGTTGTCGGCCAGGTCGCGGATGAAGGATTTGTCGATTTTCAGCGTGCTGATCGGGAATGATTTGAGCGCCGACAGGCTGGAATAGCCGGTGCCGAAATCGTCGATCGACAGCGACAGCCCCATCGCTTTCAATGCACGCATCTTGCCCACCGATTGCATCAGGTCGCGCATGATCAGGCTTTCCGTGACTTCCAGCTCCAGGCCTTCAGGTTTCAGGCCGCTGTGCTGCAGCGCTGCGGCGACGCGGTCGACCAGGCGCGCTTCTTCGAACTGGCGCGGCGATACATTCACCGACACGATGATCGGGTCAAGCCCGGCGTTGCGCCATGCCTGGTTCTGGCGGCACGCGGTGCGCACCACCCAGTCGCCCAGCGCGACGATCATGCCGCTTTCTTCGGCCAGCGCGATAAAGCGCTGCGGCGGGATCAGGCCCAGCGTCGGATGGTCCCAGCGCAGCAGCGCCTCCACGCCGAACATGCGGCCGGTGCGCAAGTCGATCTTCGGCTGGTACAGCAAATAGAATTCGGACGGCCCCGGCGCCACGGCCAGCGCATGGTCGAGCGCACTGCGCATGCCATCGAGCAGCACCAGCTTTTCTTCGACGCTGGCATTCATTTCGCGCACGTAAAACTGGAAATTATTGCTGCCCAGGTCCTTGGCGCGGTACATGGCGGCGTCCGCATTCATCATCAGCGTGTTGGCGTCGATGCCGTCGCGCGGATACATCACCACGCCCATGCTGCAGCTGACCTGCACTGCGTGGCCGTCGAGCAGCACCGGTTCGTTGACGGTGAGCCGGATTTTTTCCAGCAGCGGCGCCAGCGCCACTGCGTCGTCGCGCGTTTCCGGCAGCACGATGACGAATTCGTCGCCGCCGAAACGGCCCAGCGTGTCGTTGCGGCGCATGCAGGCCTGCATGCGCGCGCCGACGATTTTCAGCAACTCGTCGCCGGCATTGTGGCCGAGGCCATCGTTGACCAGCTTGAAGCCGTCGAGGTCGATGAACACCAGCGCCACGCTGGTGCGGGCCCGTTCCCCATCGAGAATGGCCTGCTCGAGCCGGTTGCGCAGCAGGCTGCGGTTGGGTAGCCCGGTCAGCTCGTCGTGGTGCGCCATATGGACGATGCGTTCCTCTGCCATCTTGCGCTCGGTAATGTCGCGCACAATGACGACCAGGCCGTTTTCCACGGCCACCACCTGGCGCTGCAGCCAGCGCTGGCAGGGAACGGTGCGCTCGGTCTGCCACTCGGTTTCGCTGGCCTCGCCGGACCGCGCCACCTGCTGCAAGTCTTCAAAGATGCCGGATTTGCGGTAGGTCGGCAGTACATCGCCCAGCTGGCGTCCGGTCACGGAAGATTTTGGCAGGCCGATCAGCCCCTCGGCGCGGGTGTTGATGTCTTCCACCACGAAGTCGACAATGTCGCCGCGCACCCCGAATGCGGTGCGCACCACGAAGAATGCGTCCGGGCTGGCCTCCGACGCAGCGGCATAGGTTTCCTGCGCGCGGCGCACACCGCTGCGGGTGCGCGCCAGTTGCCACGACCAGGCCGCCACCAGTGCGACGATCAGTGCCAGCACGGCGCTGGCGCCGCTGGCCACCATCAGATAATTGGCACGCAGCTTCCGGTACGGCGCCAGTTGTTCATCCTGCGTCAAGCCGACCAGTGCCGCCAGGTCGAAGCCATGCAAGCGGCGCACGGCGGTGTAGCGGGCGATGCCGTCCGGCAGCGTGGCGCTGGCGTCGGTGGCGTCGTCCGGCATCTGGCCAATGGGCAGACGGTCGCCCCAGGTGGTCCGGTCGCCCACGCGCAATGCGCGCGCGACGCCATCGTTGCCTATCAGTCCCAGCAAACCATGTTCGCCTTCGCGCGATTTTTCGTAGGCGCTGGTGAAATAGGCCGGGTCGGCTTCAACGATGGCAATGCCGGCAAAGGCGCCGCCGGCATCGTTCAGGCGCCGGGTGAAGTGCAGGTGCGGTTCGCTCTTGGCGCCGTCGGAGACTGTCTGGCTGACGAAGGGCCGGTTGGTGCTCTGGTCGCGGTGAATGGTGAAGTAGCGCTCGCGCGAAACGTCGATCGGGCGCATGGCCGGATTACTGGCCACGACGATGCCGTCCTTGTTGGCCACGCTGACGACAAACACCAGGCTGGACGGCAACAGCGCCTGCTGACGCAGTACGGCCAGCGCACCGGCCGGGCCATTCACCTCGACCGCGTACTTCAGCACTTTCAGGGTCTGGTCGATACTGGCCAGATTGCGGCCCAGCTGCGCTTCGTAAGTATCGACCTGCTCGCGGGCAGCTTCGCGCGCGGTCCGGGTGGCGTTCTGGCGCTCGACGCCAATGAAGTGGAACGTGGCGACCCAGACGGCGATGAGCAGCAGCAGCGCAAACAGCGGCAGCGAAATGTGGGTGTCGAGCGCCAGCGCCATGGCGCGCGCCAGCCGCGTGGGCGGCGTGGGCGGCGTGGCGGCAGCGCTGGCCGGCTGCGGGATGATCATATCGTCGGGCATCAGTGCACCACCAGTACGGTGCGCACGCTGGCGTCGAGGGCGCTGCTGTCGATGTAGCCGATCAGGCCGGGCGTGTCGGCCACGAGCTTTTTGATGGCGGCATTGCCGGCCACTTCGCGCGGCGGCTGGCCACGGCCGGTGAACAGCAGTTTCGACCAGTAAGCTTTCAGCAGGGCCGGCGATTTGGCAGCCACCCGCGTGTAAAATTCGTCGCGCGTGACATTGCCGAGCGGCTGGTCAATGGCCGTCACGATGGTGCCATCGGGAAAGGTTGGCGTCTGGCCAAGGAAAATGGCCGCCACCTGATTCCGGTCGAGCATCGGCGTGGGGCTGCGCGCCGAGACGATGACGGTCAGTTCGCCGGCGCTGGCGTCCAGCGCCATTACCAGCACGAGGCATGCAACAACGTGGCGCAAAGAGAAGATCATGCGCGGCCTCAAAAGACGAAGTCGAGCGTCATGCTGCTGACGCTCACGGGCCGGCCCGAGACAAAGCCTGGCTGGTTGTTGATGAGGGTGCCCCGGCTGACGCCGTGCGGCGTCACGCGGTCGAACTGGAATTTCAGTGCGATATCGGTGGCCACATCCCAGCGTATGCCGATCGTTGTCGACGACTGTTCCGGCAGCGTGCGCATCAGCTGAGTCAGGCCGGCGTTCAGTGCGGCGCCAAGGCCGGCCAGTTGCGGCGGCAAGCCAGCCAGTGGCAGCCCATCGCTGCGCGGCGCGGACTGGGCCCGGACATCGCCGTAACCGATATACGGCGTGAACGCGCGCCAGCGGTAGCCGGCGCCGACGGCCAGTCCCACAGTTGTGCCCAGCAGCGACTGCGAGCGCTGGCGTCCGCCCTCAACCGTCACGAACCAGTCGCCCGGATCGTATTCGAAGCCCAGCGACACCAGCGAAAAGCGCTTGTGGTCGACCGAATAACGGTCGACCAGGTTGACGCCTGCCGGCCCGAATTGTTGAAAGGCGCCGAACAACTGGTCGGCAATATTCACAGTGACATCGGCGCGGATGACGCTGACGCGGGCGTTGAAGCTGCCCACTTCCACCGTATGCGCCAGGCTGGCCATGCCGCGCGCGCGCAGGCGGCTGTCGTCGGACAGCGCCATGTCGGTGTGGCCAAACTGCATGCTGGTGGTGTGGCGCCATTCGCCGGTGCGCCAGCGCCACGATACGTCGGCGCCGTCGCTGCTGGTAATCGGCACGCCGCCCGCCACCTCCACCGGCTGGCGCACAGCACTGTAGACATAGCCAATTTTGCGGTGCTCGGCCGCCATGAACACCGGCAGCGACACACGTCCGACGCGCACGGTCAGGTCTGGCGTCGCCTGGTATTTCAGGTTGGCCCACTCAACCTGCGGACGGTAGCCGCCGTCGTAGCGCTGTTCGCTGACCAGCTGCAACACTGCCGACCATTTCGGCGCGACAGCCACATCGAGCTGCACGCCTAGACGCGTATCGACGTCGCCGCTCCAGCGTTCGCTGGCGCCGGCACCGGACGCTTTCAGGACCGAACTGGTGAAATCGGCCTGGTCGGTATTGGCATGGACCACGCCGAGCGTGCCGAAGCCCGACACTTTCCAGCTGGCGGCCGACGTGTCGTTGGCCATCGCGGTGCCGCAGCACAATGCCAGTGCGCAGCAAACGGCAAGACGGCAGGACATGCGAGGGCGTAAAAGAGAGCGCAGTAACAGCATGGTTCGGTAGTATGAGGCGCGGCGTGGCGCACGGCAGGTGGAGAGATTGCAGAGAAATTCGGGGTCAGCAGGAACTGTAAACACTCACATATTGCTTGTCGATAATCTTTATTGAGTGACTGCATCAAAAGAAATAATGTCGTTGTTGGGTTGCAACGTTGCTGGCCAGCGCGTCAGCCCGGCGCCGATGCGGCCCACAAGCGTTCGCCCGACAGCTCCAGCTGCGTCAGGTACAGGCGCACGTCGAATTCGTACTGGTGATAGGCCGGCTCCATCCAGCAGCACAATTTGTAGAACGCCTTGTCGTGCTGCTTTTCTTTCAGATGAGCCAGTTCGTGGACGGCGATCATCCGCAAAAAAGGTTCGGGCGCGTCGCGGAACACCGTGCCGATGCGAATTTCGTGCTTGGCTTTCAACTTGCCGCCCTGCACGCGCGAAATGGCCGTGTGCAGGCCGAGCGCGTGCTGCACCACCTGAATCTTGCTGTCGAAGGCCACCTTGGCCACCGGTTCGGCGTTGCGCAGATAGGTATCCTTCAAATCCTGGACATAGCCATACAGCGCCTTGTCGGTGCGGATGCCGTGCGCGTGCGGATAGCGCTGGCGCAGCACATCGGCCAGCCGATCCTGTTCGATCAGCGTGGCCACTTGCGCGCGGGTCTGCTCGGGGTAGGCGCCGAGGTATTTGAGGAGGATGGTCATGGGCGCGCAATGTAGCACAGCGGCGCGGTTCTGGCAGGTTCAGCCCAGCAACGCTGCCGTTAGCGCGTCCGATGCACCGTACAGCGGCACATGGCCGCGCAGCAGGATCTGGGTGCTGCGCCGGTAAGCGGCGCTGCGGATGTCCAGCGTGCCGTCGACCATGCGGCAGACGATGGTCGCGTCGAGCAGGCCGGCCGGATGTTCGATACTGATCCGGACGTCGCCGAAAGTGGCGCCCACGTGCACGCCTGGTGCCACCGACTGCGCGACCGAGCCAGGCATCAGCACCGCCGCCGCAAGACAGCACCCGCCCGACACGGCCATGCTGGCATGCCCCTGCTGCGGTGTGAAGTAACGCGCCGCAATGTGGCCGCCATGTCGTGCGGGTCCGACAATGTAGATTTTCGGGATGGTCTCGCTGTGCGCCAGTTCTGCGGCTGTCATCAGGTTGCCGTCGCGCTTTTTCAAGCCCATTTTCAGGCCCGCAGCAGTCCAGATTGTGCGCAGGCGGGCCATGAAAGCAGCATCTGCGGTAAGCGCGGCCACGCTCTCGTGCGCGGTTTTCCCGAAGTCGCTGGCAGCACAGATGACCATGGGCACGGCGACATCGACGCACGAGACCCGGATGCCGTCGATCATGTCCACCACGGCGCCGGTGGGCAGTAGGCGCCCGGTCTTGGCGCCGGCCGGATTTTGCATGAACAGATCGACGGCGGGATAATCGCCATCGACGCCGGGGATGGCCGTGGTCTCGAAGGCGCCGCCGGCAAGCGTGCGCATGCGCGAGACGGTGGTGACGCCAGTATTGGTGTTGCGGATGGCAAGCTCGCAATACCCATCGGCGCTGCTTGCAGCGGGGCCGGTAGTCGGGCCGGAAGTCGGGCTGGAAGTAGGGTCGGTGAGCTGATCGTTAATCCGGCCAGTCGTCGTGCCGGCAAGCGGGCCGGTAACCTGACCGGTATCCAGGCCGTTACCTAGGCCGGTAACCTGACCGGTAACCTGATCGGTAGCCGGGCCGGCAATCAGGCCGGTGTCGAGCGCCCACAGCTGCAAACTGGCCGACATGTTGCCGCAATTGACGGCCCAGTCGACGCCGCCGTGGTTGTGCGCGAGCTGCGCCAGCGTGCTCACCAGTACGGGTGTGCCGGTGCCACCATCGCGGTTGGCATCGCGGCTGTCGTCGAGGCCGGCAAAAAACACCTTGTTGCTGGTGGGGCTGCCACGTCCGAGCCCGGTGATCTGGCGGTTGTTGTCGTTCTGGCCCTCGCGTGGTACGCCCATCAGCAGGCGCAGTAATTCTTCGCGCAGGACGCGCTCCTTCGGCGCAAATGCTTCCCACAACACCAAGCCCGTGGAGGTTCCCCCGCGCATGTGGTGCACCGGAAATTCGACGACGCCCCGATGCAGGCGCGGGTGGAACAGCGTGGAGAAGGGCAGTGTGACAGACGGCATCGGCGCGGCAGTTTAAAAGCGGATGAGCACTCATTATAGCGGCGTGTCACCAGCATAAAATACTGCGGCGCGCCGCCAGCACGAAATACTGCCGCGTGCCGCCAGCACAAAATACTGCGGCGTGCCGCCAGCACAAAATACTGCGGTGTGCCGCCAGCACAAAATACTGCCGCGTCCGCCAGCACAAAATACTGCCGCGTGCGCGCGTAAAAGTTACCGCCGCAAGCTGCCAGCGCAAAAAGCCGGACACACCATCCGGCCGTGCTTGCCAAAAACGCCTACTTGCTGCCCTGTCGGCCCCCTTTGTCCGACCCGCCCACGGTGCCCACGTTGCCCACATTGCCCACATTGCCCACATTGCCCACATTGCCCACGTTAACCGAGCCGGCTGCGGCCGCCGCAGCCCGGCTGGCCGATTGCCGGCTCTCGCCGCCCTTGCGTCCAATATCGGCCATGTGCGCGCGGTTACGGCTGACGGCTTCGCCACCCTTCTGGCCGGCGCGGCGCGCTTCCTCGGAATCGAATTCGTGCGCCGTCCCTTTCTGGTGCGCCGCCTGGCCACCCTTGCTGGCAATTTCGCGCTGCTGGTTTTCATCCATCGCAGCAAAGCCCCGCTTGGCGGGACCGCCGTTGCCACTGCCGCTCTTTTGGGCATTGCCGCCCGCGCTCTTGCTGCTTGATTTGCTCGTCGCCATGTCGATCTCCTGGTTGCCTGCAAAGTCATCATTGGAAACCCCGAACACAAATGGATGCGCTCGCAAGTTAGAGAGCTGCCGACGCGCGAAGTTCCAGCCAAAGACAGCATTCGCACGTTCTGTCGAAATGAGCGCGCGCGAGGCTGTACGTCGGCCGCCGAAACCGGAGATAATGTGCTTCCGGACGGCAAACAGCCGGTAACGCATCGATGGGGATCGACCTATGCAGTGGAGCAAGCTGGCGGCGCCTGCGCTGTGGTTTTTGAGCGGCGCGGCGGCGCACATGGCCACGCGCCTGGCACCCACGCCGCACCCCGGGCGCCTGCGCCGGCACGAGCGCGGGGGCGATGTGGCCAGCGGCCTCCACGTGTTCGAACACATTACCGACTCCGCCGGCATCGGCCTGTTTTTCTGGGATATGACCACTGGCACATTGACCTGGTCGAAGCATCACTATGCGATCTTCGGCTGGGATCCGGACCTGCCGGCCACGCATGCCATGTTCCGCGCACGCATCCACCCCAACGACCTGGCCACCGTCGACGAGGCGGTGGCCGTCGCGCTGGCCAGCCGTGACGATTACCTGGTGCGCTTCCGGCTGTGCATGCTGGACGGTTCGCTGCGCTATGTGCGCGGCAGCGGACGCGCTACCTACGGCGCCGATGGCCAGCCCAGCGCCATGAACGGCGCCATTGTCGATATCACCGAAACCACCGAAGCAATGTACGCCACGCGCCAGCGCGAGCTGGACCTGGCCACTGTCGCCGCCAACCTGCCCGACATCATCCACCGCTACGATCGCCAGCGCCGCTGCCTGTTCGTCTCGCCGCGCATCGAAGCGCTGACCGGCCATCCGCCGGCATTTTTCATTGGCAAAACCCCTGACCAGCTGGGGCTGGACCCGCTGCTCGCGGCGCAGTGGGACGCGGTGCTGGAAGATGTGATCCGCCATGGCTGCGTGCGCGAATTCGATTTTTCGCGCCTGGGCCTGGATGGGGTGGAGCGTTTTTATATCACGCGCGCGCTGCCGTCGTTCGGCGTCGACGGGCGGGTCGATACCGTGCTGACCATTTCCACCGACCACACCGAGCGCGAGCGCGCCGCGCGCCAGTTACGCCTCGAAGGCGCGTTGCTGGAAAAAGCCGATCTGCGCAAGAACGAATATCTGGCCACGCTGGCGCACGAGCTGCGCGGTCCGCTCGCACCGATTGCGTCGGCAGTGCAACTACTGGGCCTGTCGGATCAGCCTGCCGTGCGCGAAAAAGCCCGTCTGGTCATCGAGCGCCAGGTCGCGCAGCTGGCCGGCCTGGTGGGCGACCTGATGGAAGTGGGGCGCATCAGTTCCGGCAAGCTCGACATCAAGCGCGCGCCGGTATTGCTGCGCACCGTGATCGAGCAGGCGGTGGAGGCCACCAGGCCATTGCTCGACGCGCGCCAGCAGCCGCTGATGGTGACGCTGCCTGACGACGCTGTATGGCTCGACGGCGATGCGTTGCGGCTGACCCAGGCGTTTTCGAATTTGCTGACGAATGCGTCGAAATATTCGCCACGCGAAGCGCCGGTGATGGTGTTGGCGCGGGTAGTGGACCAGGACGCAGGCAAGGAAGTGGAAGTCGACGTCGTCGACCGGGGCATCGGTCTGACGAAGGAGGCGATGACCGACATTTTCGACCTGTTCGTGCAGGTCAACCCGACCGGCGTGCTGGCGCAGGGCGGCCTGGGTATCGGCTTGTCGCTGGTGCGCAGATTGCTGGAACTCCATGGTGGCAAGGTGACGGTCGCCAGTGACGGACTGCATCAGGGAGCATGCTTCACGGTGCATCTGCCGCTGGGCCAGGCCGCTGTCCCGGCGCCCACAGAACCGGTCGCGCCGGCCGCCCGGCCGGCCGGCCTGCACGTGCTGGTTGTCGACGACAACACCGATGGCGCCCGGACGCTGGCCGCGTTGCTCGACGCAATGGGCCACCGCGCCGCCACGGCGTTTAACGGGCGCGACGCGGTGCGCATGGTGGCCGGGCAGGATTTTGATCTGGTGTTCCTCGACCTTGGCTTGCCCGACATGAGCGGCATCCAGGTGGCGCTGACGATTCGGGGCACCCCGCGCGGCAAGCGCTTGCCGCTGATCGCGTTGACCGGTCTCGGCCGCGAAGAAGACCGCTACATGACCCAGGCCGCGCAGTTCACCGAGCACCTGGTCAAGCCGCTGGCGATGCCCGATCTCATGCGCATTCTCGACCGCATCGTGCAGCAGACGTAATTACTGTTCGGCCACCTTGAGCACGAGCTTGCCAAAGTTTTTGCCTTCGAACAGCATCAGCAGCGCGGCCGGGAAATTTTCCAGGCCATCGACGACATCGGTACGGCTCTTGATGCTGCCGTCCTGCAGCCATTCCGCCAGCTGGGCCACGCCTTCCTGGTAGCGCGGCGCGTAGTCGAACACCACCATGCCCTCCATGCGCGCGCGGTTCACCAGCAGCGCCAGGTAATTTGCCGGGCCCTTGACTGGCGTGGTGTTGTTGTACTGCGAAATGGCGCCGCAGATGACGATGCGCGCTTTCATGTTGATGCGGGTGAGCACGGTGTCGAGGATGTCGCCGCCAACGTTGTCGAAATAAACGTCCACGCCATTCGGGCAGTACGCCTTCAGGCCATCCTTGACCGAACCGCTCTTGTAGTCGATGCATGCGTCGAAGCCGAGTTCGTTGACGACGAAATCGCATTTGTCCTTGCCCCCGGCAATGCCGACCACGCGGCAGCCGAGCTTCTTCGCTACCTGGCCGACAGTCTGCCCCACGGCGCCGGCCGCGCCCGATACGACTACCGTGTCGCCGGACTGTGGCTTGCCGACTTCCAGCAGGCCGAAGTAGGCGGTCATGCCGGGCATGCCGAGAGTATTCAGCCAGGTTTCCAGCGGCGCCAGCGATGGATCGATTTTCGTGAAGACAGTGCTCCTGTCGTCGGCCGCGCCCTGCCAGTAGCGCTGTACACCGATGCCACCGCTGACGATGTCGCCGACGGTAAATTTTTCCGCGCGCGATTCGACCACCACGCCCACGCCGCCGGCGCGCATGACCTCGTCGATCGCCACCGGGCGGATGTACGATTTGCCCTCGTTCATCCAGCCACGCATGGCGGGATCGAGCGAGAGGAACAAGGTCTTGATGCGAATTTCACCGTCCTGCAAGTCGGCCAGGGGCGTGCTGGCGTAGTGCCAGTCGGTGTCTTTTGGCAAGCCACTGGGGCGGGCAGCGAGGCGGAATTGGTCATTGGTCATCATGGTGAATCTCCGTTGTTGTAATTGAATGACTATATCGCAGTTTGGAACGGTCGTTCTATTTGCCTGGCGTGCGACAATGGCAGACTCGCCATTGTGCCGATCGCCTTCCATGACGCCTCCTGAATACATCCTGACCCTGTCGTGTGTCGACCAGCGCGGCATCGTGCATCGCGTGTCCGGTTTCTTGCTCGAGCACGGCTGCAACATCATCGACTCGGCCCAGTTCGGCGATGAAGAATCGCAGCTGTTTTTCATGCGCGTGCATTTCGCGCTGGAAGACGCCCGCGCCGATGCTAACGCCTTGCGCGCCGGTTTCGATGCGCTCTGTGCGGCGATGGGAATGACCGGGCAACTCCACGATGCGCATGTGAAACCGCGGGTGCTGATCATGGTGTCGAAAATCGGCCATTGCCTGAACGACTTGCTGTTTCGTTACAAGAGCGGCTTGCTGCCGGTGGAAATTCCCGCCATCGTCTCGAACCACATGGATTTCTACCAGCTCGCGGCGAGCTACAATATTCCGTTTCACCATTTACCGCTGGCCATTGGCGCCTCCGACGCGGCAAAAGGGGCGCAGGAAGCACGCATCATCGACCTGCTCGACACGCACAGTATCGACCTGGTGGTGCTGGCGCGCTACATGCAGATTTTGTCGCCCGGGTTGTGCCGTGCACTGGCTGGCCGGGCGATCAATATCCATCATTCGTTCCTGCCCAGTTTCAAGGGCGCGCGCCCGTATGCGCAGGCGCACCGGCGTGGCGTGAAACTGATTGGCGCAACCGCGCATTTCGTCACCGGCGATCTCGATGAAGGCCCGATCGTCGAGCAGGATGTGGAACGGGTCGATCACGCGATGGATGCCGATGCTCTGGCCGCGATCGGGCGCGACGTCGAGTGCGTGGTACTGGCGCGCGCCGTGAAATGGTTTGCCGAACACCGTATTTTGCAAAATGGCGACAAGACCGTCGTTTTTAACTAGATTTTTCTGAAGGCAGCAATGGCACTCAAGGCAACAATTTACAAGGCGGAACTGCAAATCGCCGACATGGACCGCAATTACTACCAAGAGCACTTGCTGACGCTGGCGCGCCATCCGTCCGAGACCGACGAACGCATGATGATCCGCCTGTTGGCGTTCGCGCTGCATGCCAGCGATGCGCTGACATTCACCAAGGGTTTGTTCGATACCGAAGAGCCAGATTTGTGGCAGAAGGATCTGACCGGCGCTATTCAACTGTGGATCGAAGTGGGCCAGCCGGACGAAAAGCGCCTGATGAAAGCGTGCGGCCGCTCGGAACACGTGATTGTCTACAGCTACAGCGCGACCAGCCACATCTGGTACAAGGGCATCGCGAATAAACTCGAGCGGGCGAAAAATCTGGAAGTGATCAATATCCCGGACGAGGCCAGCGTGCAGCTGGAAAAAATGGCGAAGCGCAACATGCAATTACAATGCACCATCCAGGATGGCCAGATCTGGCTGACCGACAGCGTGGAGACGGTGCTGATCGAGCGCGAGTCGTTCAAGGCGCTGCGGGCTTAATGCAATCATTTCGCGAGGATTTATCATGATTAAAATGTTGCTGGCGCTGGGCGCCTTGGTCGCCACCACTGCTGTCGCACAGGTCACGCCATCGGACGCCTGGGTGCGGGCCACGGTTCCTGCGCAAAAATCCGCCGGCGCCTACCTGACGCTGCAGTCGGTGCGCGCCGTGCGCCTCGTCGGCGCCAGTTCGCCCATGGCTGGTGCCGTTGAAATGCACCAGATGGCGATGGAGGGCCAGACCATGAAAATGCGCGCGGTCACGGCCATCGACCTGCCGGCGGGCGCCAAAGTCAACCTGGCGCAGGCCGGTTACCACCTGATGTTCATCGACCTGAAGCAGCAGCTGAAGGACGGCGACACCGTGCCGGTGACATTGACGGTAGAAGACGCTGCCAAAAAGCGTGACAGCGTAACGATCCAGGTGCCGGTCAAGCCGATTGGCTACACTGCACCGGCCGCACCGGCTGCAGCGCACCAGCACCAGTAACTCAGTTCGGCGCCGCGCCCAGGCGGTTGGTGCGGCCCGAGCCAAGTACCGTGCTCGAGACTTTCGGGTCGCCGTAGTAATGCACATCGCCCGACCCGAACGCTTTCAGGTGCAGCGTATCGCGTGCCCAGACGGTGACGTCGCCGGACCCGGCAACATTCACGTTGACGCTGTCGCTGCGCACCGCGCCCATCTTGACGGTGCCGGAACCGCCGATCGACACCGACACCGTACTGGCGCTGCCGCCGCCCACCAGCACATCGCCGGAACCGCCCACGTTGATCGACACGCTGTCGGCTTCGACCCTTTTCACGTTGATCGTGCCCGAGCCACCCAGGTCGAGCTTCAGCGTGCGGGCACGCAACGGATCGGTGTTGATCGATCCCGAGCCGCCCAGGCTGATGCGGTCCAGCGATTTCGCCTGGATGACGATTTTCAGCGTGGTCGTGCGCAGGTTCAGGTTGCGCTTGCTGGTCTGGATTTTCAGCAGGCCGTTTTCGATCACTGTCTCGATCAGCGGCAGCACGTTGTCGTCGGCTTCGATGGTCACGCTTTCGGTGTCGCCGATCCGCACGTCGACGTTGGCGGCCAGGCCATTCGACACGCCGCTGAAATGCCCCAGTTCACGCTGCTGGCGGGCAATCACGCCGCTGCCATTGACTGTTTCGCTGTTCCAGCCCCACGACGCGGCTTGCGCGGAGGTCTGCGTCAGCGGCGCGGCGCAGGCCAGCAGGCAGGCGGCGACAACAAAGGTGCGGGCAAAGCGGCGTGGCTGGTGCATGGCGGGCTTTCGAAAAAGGTTGGGATGCATGCATGGTAGGGAACCGCCTGGCGAAAATGCAGCACTTTGCGACAGTGTGCAGATGGCGCGGAGCAGACTGCGCCTTTCACCGACAAGCGGCTGCGGTATCATGCCGCCTTAAACTATAGAACGCGCTTAAACAAACATGCTGATCATCACCATCAAACAAGGCAAGGAAAAAAGCCTGCTCGCCGGCGACCCGTGGATTTACGCCTCCGCCATCGAGCGCGTCGACGGCCACGGCAAGCCTGGCGCCACGGCCCTCGTGCAAAACTCCGCCCGCAAATTTATCGCGCGCGCAGCGTGGGCGCCGAAATCGCAGATCCAGGCGCGCGTCTGGACGCTGGATGAAAAACAGCCGGTGGACCATGCGCTGATCAAGAACCGCATCAAGGCGGCGCTGGCGAAAAGTGCGGCGGCCGCGAAAAAAGCCATGCCCGACCAGCTGGTGCGCCTGGTGAATGCCGAAGAGGATGGCTTGCCTGGTTTGCTGGTGGACGGTTTCGGCGGCCAGGACGGCCAGTTGCTGTGCCAGTTCCAGGCCGCGGGTGTCGACGCCTGGAAAATCCCCATCGTGCAGGCGCTGATTGCCGCGACCGGCTGCCCGAACGTGTATGAGATGTCGGACGAGCTGATCCGCAAAGGCGAGGGCTTGCCGGTCAAGTCGCGCACGCTGGCCGGGGAGGAGCCACCGGCGCGGGTCAGCCTGGTGGAGAAGGGCGTGCGTTTCCAGCTCGAGCTGCGCACGGGCGAGCGCCGCGCACTGAAATAGACTGTCTCTTTCCGACTGGTTTATTTATCGATGGAAACTTTTTTAACCAGCGCTGGTCTTATAATCTGTGCCACTTGATCAACTTCTTTTGGCGCCGATGGAACATCAACAGTCTTCCCAGATTCGCACCCTGAGTTATCTCGAAAACGAGGACCACCCGGTTTTCGGCACGCTGGTGGAGCAGATTCTGCATTTGCTCAACTCGCGCCTGGTGTTCTCCGACGTCATCATTCACCAGAACAGTCCGCTGATGCTGCGCCAGCCGAAAGGACTGGTGGCGGTGACCGATTCGCCCGTCACGCGCGAAGAGCTGGAAGAGTTTTTCGAGGCCATCGAGCCGAACTGGCCGGAGCGCATTGCCGAGCGCGCGTTCGACCGCTCCATCGACCTGCATACCGCCCGCATCCGCGCCAACTGTTTTACGTTCCAGGGCAAGAAGCGCCTCGGCTGCGTGATCCGGCGCTTTCCCAAGGAACCCATTGCACTGGCCGAGCTTGGCCTGCATGCCGACGAGCAGGCGTTTGCGCGCCTGACCAACGGGCTGGTGCTGATCATCGGCGACACGTGCCAGGGCAAGTCGACGACGATTGCCTCGCTGATCGATGAAATCAACAAGCACCGCTCGGGCCACATCATCACCATCGAAGACCCGGTGGAAACGCTGATCCCGCAGCGCCACTGCATCATCACGCAGCGCGAAGTGGGCATCGACGGCGACGTCGACAGCTTTTACTCGGGCGCCCTGGACGCGCTGCGCGAACGCCCGGACGTCATCGTCATCGGCGAAATCCGCGACGCCGAAACCGCGCGTGAAGCGCTGGCGCTGGCCGAATCGGGACCGCTGGTCCTGGCGACCTTGCACGCCCGCTCGACCGAACTCGGCCTGCAAAAAATGCTGCGCCTGCTGGGCAGCTCGCACGCGCAGTCGCAGGCACTGGCGCACGCGCTGCGCGGCGTGCTGTGCCAGGCGCTGTTGCCCTCCGTCGAAGGCAACCGCTACTACCTCGCCACCGAATGCCTGACCGTCAGCGCCGCCGCCAGCCAGTTGCTGGAGACAGGCGACCTGGGCGCGATCCGCGCGCACATGAACCGCAGCATCGACGCCGGTTGCCACACGATGAACACATCGCTCGAAGCGCTGCTGGCAGGGCACAAGGTCAGCGTCGACGATGCGCGCGCGGCGACGACGGACCGGGTGGGGTTTGCGGAGATGGTGTAACCGGTTCAGTCGAGGCCGGCGCCGCGGTACCGGTTCACCTGCGCTGCCGACACCTCGCCGCCGCGATTGCCCCAGCTGCTGCGCACATACGTGAGCACCTGTGCCACCTCGGCGTCATCGAGCACATGCGCGAACGGCGGCATGCCGTACGGGCGCGGATTGCCGGCAGTGCCGGGCGGGAAGCCGCCCTGCAGCACGATGCGGATGGCGTTGACCGGTTGCGTCGTCGTCAGCGTGCGGTTGCCGGCCAGCGGCGGGTAGGCGGTTGCAAAGCCGCGCCCGTCGCTGCCGTGACATGCGATGCAGTGCTGCCGGTAGATGGCGGCTCCGGCAGTCATCGCGTCCGACGACGGCTTGATCGTGACACCGGCCTCGGCATCGCCTGGCGGTAAAGAATGCAGATAGACGGCCATGGCGCCGATATCGTCCGGCGACAAATACTGCAGGCTGCGCGCCACCACCTCGGCCATCGGCCCGATCACGGCAGCATTCGGCGCCACGCCGGTGTGCAGCAGCTGCACCAGTTCGGCTTGCGGCATGTCCGTGCCTGCCAACGACGGCGCGTACCAGTTCAGTACCGGGATCATGCCGCCGGTCAGGCCGGGTGTACTCGCGCCGACGACGTTGCGCGCACTGTGGCACGCGCTGCAGTGGCCCAGTCCTTCGACCAGGTAGGCACCGCGGTTCCACGCGGCGTCGCGCGCGGGCATGGGTGCATACACGGCAGGCCTGAAGAAGAACAGGCGCCAGCCGGCCAGGGCCAGCTGGGTATCGAACGGGAATTCCATCGCGTGCGGACGGTTGGCCTGCTGCGTCGGCGCCAGGCTGCGCAAATACGCGTACAACGCGTCGCTGTCGGCGCGCGTGGTTTTTGTGTAGTGCGGAAACGGGAAGGCAGGATAGAGATAGCGGCCATCCTTCGAGCGGCCATTGTGCAGTGCGCCCCAGAAAGCGTCGGCGCTCCAGCGGCCGAGGCCAGTGGCGTTGTCGGGCGTCAGGTTCGGGCCGTACAAGGTGCCGAACGGCGTCGCCAGCGCGCGCCCGCCCGCGTACGGGACGCCGCCGCGCGCCGTGTGGCACGCAACACAGTCACCGGCGCGCGCCAGGTAGGCGCCGCGGGCAATGTTGGCCGGCGTGGAGGCCCAGTCGGCAGGGGAGCCTGATGCGACGAACTGGTCGCGCGGCCAGGCGATCGCCACCGCAGCAAGGATCGCTGACATGACGATCAACAGGATGCGCCACTTCATGGCACGCTGCCGCAGGCCAGCGGCAAAGGTTTGACCAGCGCCGCGGCCGGGCGTGCTTCCGGTGAAAACGGCTGGCTGGCCAGCCACGTCGAGACAGCGTTGATGTCGTCCAGACTCAGGCGCGCCGCAATGGTGGCCATGCAATCGGGCGCCGCGGCCTGGCGTGTGCGGTTGCGCCATGCGCCAAACTGGGCGTTGACATAATCGCGTGGCAGCCCGATCAGCCCGGGCACGGTGGGCAACGTGCCGGTCAGCGCCTGGCCGTGGCACGCCACGCAGGCCGGGACCTTGCTGACGCTGTCGCCCTGCATGGCCAGCAGGCGGCCGCGCGCAAGGAGGGCAGGGCTGGCGGTCACCGGTGTCGCTGGCGGGGCCGGTGGATGCTGGCTGGCGAAATAATCGGCAATCTCGTGCAGATAGGCATCGGGAAGATGCGCGACCATGTAATTCATGACCGGATACTGGCGGCGCCCGTCACGAAAATTGATCAGCTGGTTGTACAGGTAGCCGGACGGCTTGCCGGAAATGCGCGGAAAGTACTCGGCGCCGCGGGTGGTATCGGCGCGCGCATGGCAGCCGGTGCAGGCAACCAGGCGCTGGGCCAGTGTGTCGGGAGGTGCGGCCGCGTGCGCGGGAAAGCAAATAAACAACGCCAGAAACCACGCAGGTTGCCGGCGTCGCATCGGTCAGCCAGCCAGTTGGCCGGCGCGCCAGTGGCGGTACAGGCGCAGCGCGACATGGGCATCGTCGGCGGCGTACAAAATTTGCTTGTCGGACAGGCGCGGCAGCGACCAGTTGGTGGTGGTGATGCGTTTCGACTTTTGCAGCGTCTGGCCGAAATGGCGCGCCACGGCGGTTTTCGCGCCGAGCGGATTCTTTTCGTTGCGGCGCATGGCGGTCGACAGATCGAGCACGTTAGCGGTCTCGATGCCGAGTTTGCTGCGCAGGCGCTTGATGTCGTCCAGCAGTCCAAAACCCACTTTCAGGATAGCGGGCGACTCCAGCACTGCCTTCAGGACATTGGTTTCCAACGCGCCGGGGATGGCGCCAATCTGGAACAGGTAAGCCACATTGTCGGTGGCCAGTTGCACCAGATGCGGACCGGTCGACGCTTCGCCTTTTTGAAACGTCGGCTTCGATTCGGTATCAAAGCCGAGCACGTCAGCGCGCAGCATGGCAGCCAGTGCTTCGGCCGCGTCCGCTGCGCTTTTGACCATGCGCACGCTGGACAGCGTGATGCCGTCGTAAGGCGGCAAAACCGCGGCCGCGTCAGGCGCTGGCGTCACGTCAGGCAATGGTCAGGTCCGCGCGAACTTCGAGGCCAGCTGCAGCAGCTTTTCCTGACGCAGTTTGTCGGCCTCGGCAGCCTGGGCGGCTTCGCGCTCGACCTTTTCGGCGTCGCGTTCGGCTTTCTTGCGTTCGGCTTCTTTTTTGAAGCGCTGCGCCAGCGTTTCCTTGGCATGCGCGCGGTGCGTCTCCGTCACTTCGGCGCCGGCGGTGCCGTCGAGATCGTAACGCACCGTGGCTTTTTCCATTGCGCGCAGGTAGCGCAGCGAACCGGTGTGGATGCCCAGCGCGGCGCGCATGGCCTTGCGCTCGACACCTGGCATCTGCGCAATGATTTGCTTGTCGATACCGATTGACAGCGGCAGGCAATCGCGGAATGCCTTGAATTGTTGCTGGAATTGCTTCAGCAGGGTGCGGGCCGATGGTCCCGCCGGCGCAGCAGCGGCTGGGGTGCCAGTGGCGGGCGCAGCGGTGGCTGGCGTGCCAGTCTCGGGCGCAGCAGCAACTGGCTCAGCAGCGGCAGGCTCAGCGGCAACTGGCTCGGCAACCACTGGCTCGTCAGCGGCAGGCTCGGCAGCGGCAGGCGCAGTAGTGGCGGGCGTAGCAGTCTCGGTAGTAGCGGCCGCGTCGGAAACCGGCGTAGCGTGATCAAGTGCTTGGGGTGCTTCATTTGCCGCGGCGGCAGGCAAGTCAGCCGAAGGGGCGACGGTACTCATTGGTTTCATTGACTTCATGGTAAGAACAGGAACCGGAAGGATAGCATGGCCGGCACCGAACGTGCGAGATCGTCAACGCAAAGGGCGGCGGGAAAGGCAAAATTCGTGTATGATCCGCCTCTTGCCTTGCGTGGTGCTTGTGCCAGCGCAGACAACGGGGGGAGTCGGTGACGGCTCGGCCGCCCCCGGTGATATTAATTATGCCGGTAACTTATATCCGATATGGGTTTTGTCAATTGGCATTCTTAATTTCTCCGGGGCATAATACGACTTGTCTCCTCTATGAAAATAGATTCAAGCCCGTTTTAGCCGACGGGCTTTTTTTCATTCTGACCTGCATGACGCGATGTTGAACAAATTCCTCACCCTGGTGCAGTGCTTACGTGCACCGTTCGACCGATGCGGGCAAGCGTCAGCTTGATTTTCAGCAGGTCGACCCCTTATTAAGAGCACCCCCGATTCGTCCCCTCGAGCCTGTTTTTTTCCGGCTCGTGTTTATTTTTTCGCGCCAGGCAACGCCGTCGCCGCGACAGGAGAGTGATTTATATGAAGAACCCCGCCAAGACCTTGACACTGAGCGCCAAAAAAGCGCCCGCCAAGAGCGCTGCCACACTGGCCGTGCCAAAAACCGCGACCTCGTATTTTCTCGAGGGCGAAGCGGATGCCAAGGTCACGGTGGTCAAAAAAGGTTCGCGTCTGGCAGCATTGAAAGCCAGCGTCGACTCGGCCAGCGAGCCGCTGGTGGACCAGCGTGTCGGCGAAGCCCGTATCAGCGATGCCCGCTCGCACAGCCTCGATGAAGCGCCGCATGGCGAGCATCGCGTGGCCGACAAGCGCGTCGGCGAACGCCGCGCGTCGACCGGCGACGAGGAAACCAGCGCAGCAGCGCCATCGGCAGCGGCCCCGACCGTGGTGGTGCGCAAGCGCATGTCGAAGCTGGCCGCACTGAAAATGGACGATGCCGAGCCAGCCCAGGCCGAGCCAGTCGTTGAAGCACCGAAAGCACCGCGCGTCCGTGCTGCCGTGCGTCCGATGGATCCGGCTCCGACCGTCATCGAGACCGCTGGCCAGTCGGTCAGTCAGACTACCGACGCTGCCACGCTGGCCGCCATCGATACGTCCGGCTACCTGCTGCCATCGGTCAAAGTGCCGGGCCGGCGTGGTCGCAAGCCAAGCGAATTCATGCCGGAGAACGATGAAGTCGCCGCACTCAATGCAGTCGAGCGCGCCGAACTGAAGGCGGTCTCGAAAGCCAAGGAACGCAAAGCCAAGGGCGGCCTGGCATCGGCCCTGGCCGGTGACGCCACCACGACCGAAGCAGAACTGGAAAAGCGCCGCCAGCAGATCAAGAACCTGATCAATATGGGCAAGGACCGCGGCTTCCTGACCCACGCCGAGATCAACGATCAACTGCCCGAGAACATCATCGATCCGGAAGCGATCGAAGGCATCATCGCGACCTTCAACGACATGGGCATCGCCGTCTACGAACGCGCCCCTGACGCTGAACAAATGCTGTTGACCGACAACGTGCCAACCGCCACCAGCGACGACGAAGTGGAAGCCGCGGCTGCCACGGCGCTGTCGACGGTCGACTCCGATTTCGGCCGCACTACCGACCCGGTCCGCATGTACATGCGTGAAATGGGTGCGGTGGCGCTGCTGACACGCGAAGGCGAAATCGAAATTGCCAAGCGCATCGAAGGCGGCCTGAAAGACATGGTGCAAGCCATCTCCGCGTGCCCGACGACGATTTCCGAAATCATCGCGCTGGCCCATAAAATCCGCGCCGAAGAAATCAAGGTCGATGAAGTGGTCGATGGATTTGTCGACCTGAACGAAACGTCGGCTCCGGTGGCACCGGCGCCGAAAGTTGCCGCCCCGTCCGCCGATGGCGACGACGAGGAAGAGGAAGAAGAAGAAGCCGACGAAGATGGCGACGCGAATGGCGGCGCGGCAGGTTTCTCGTCCGAGCAGCTGGCGCAGCTGAAGCGCGGCGCGCTGGATAAATTCGATATCATCGAAGTGCAGTTCGACAAGATGGCCAAGGCGTTCGAAAAAGAAGGTTACGGCACGAAGAACTATACCAAGGCGCAGGAAATCATCTCGGGCGAGCTGCTCGGCATCCGCTTCACGGCGAAAGTCGTGGAAAAGCTGTGCGACACCTTGCGCCACCAGATGGATGAAGTGCGCTCGGTTGAACGCGCCGTGCTCGACATTTGCGTGAACCGCTGCGGCATGCCGCGCGCGCACTTCATCAAAGTGTTCCCGGGTAATGAAACGGACCTTGGCTGGGTCGACCGCGAAGTCGATTGCAAGTATCCGTACAGCACCGTGCTGGCGCGTAACGTTCCTGCGATCAAGGAATTGCAAACCCGCATGATCGACCTGCAAGCCCGCGTGGCATTGCCGCTGGCCGACCTGCGCAAGATCAACAAGCAGATGGCTGCCGGCGAAAAGCGCGCACGCCAGGCCAAGCGCGAAATGACGGTGGCCAACTTGCGCCTGGTTATTTCGATTGCGAAGAAATACATCAACCGCGGCCTGCAATTCCTCGACCTGATCCAGGAAGGCAATATCGGCTTGCTGAAGGCCGTCGACAAGTTCGAATACCGTCGTGGTTATAAATTCTCGACGTACGCGACGTGGTGGATTCGCCAGGCGATCACGCGTTCGATCGCCGACATGGCCCGCACCATCCGCGTGCCGGTGCACATGATCGAGACGATCAACAAGATGAACCGTATCTCGCGTCAGATCATGCAGGAAACCGGCAGCGAGCCAGATCTGGCCACGCTGGCGCTGAAGATGGAAATGCCGGAAAACAAAGTCCGCGAAATCATGAAGATTGCCAAAGAGCCAATCTCGATGGAAACGCCGATGGGTGAAGACGGCGATTCGCAACTGGGCGATTTCATCGAAGACAACGCCACGCTGGCGCCGCTCGATGCTGCCTTGCATGCGTCGATGCGCAACGTGATCAAGGAAGTGCTGGACTCGCTGACACCGCGCGAAGCCAAGGTGCTGCGCATGCGTTACGGCGTAGAAATGTCGAACGACCACACGCTGGAAGAAGTGGGCAAGCAGTTCGATGTGACCCGTGAGCGGATTCGCCAGATTGAAGCCAAGGCGATGAGCAAGCTGCGCCAGCCGAGCCGGTCGGACAAGCTGAAGAGCTTTTTGCACAATCAGTAACAGTGTTGACGATGTAAAAAACCGCACGCCGCAAGGCAGTGCGGTTTTTTTTCGTGCGTGTGACGCGTTAATTCTTTGCCTGCAAGTATTTGTTGTAGTGCTGCAGACAATCAGTTGTTGCTGTCAGCACACGCCGTGGTAGCGATTACCCCGATTAAATAATTCCTTGTGGAATCTTTAGGGAGTTGTTTGCGATACTGAGTGATCGCTTGTTGGTCAAAGCTACTCACTCAAGAAAGATTACTGCATGTTGTCGAAAGTATTTTCTCGGTTATCCGTCGCGGCGCTTGCCGGTGGGGCGCTGTTTGTTTCTTTCCCGGCTCTGGCGGCCGAAGACGGGGACATCATTACCGACCGCCCGGATTTCGTTGAATCGAGCAAGGTCGTCGGCATCGGTCGTTTTCAGATTGAAACCAGCGTCGCGGCCGAGCAAGATCGTGACGTCGGCGTTCGCAGGCGCAGTTACAGCACGCCTACGCTGCTGCGCTACGGCATCAGCGACACGCTGGAACTACGTGTTGAAACAGATGGCCGCATGATCGAACAGACGACGCTGCAACACCGCGGCGCACGCAGCACAGCCGCCGGTTACGCCGATACCGCGCTCGGCGTGAAGTGGCATGTGGTGGACGACGCACCGGGCGTGCCGTCGATGGCAGTGTTGCTGCATGCGGACCTGGCCAGCGGCTCGGAAATTTTTCGTGGCGAAGGCGTACGCCCATCGTTGCGCGTGGCGGCGGAATGGGACTTGCCGGCCGGAATGGCCCTCGGCGTGATGCCGGGCATTGGCATCGAGCGCGCAGTTGGCGCCGGGCGTTACAGCTACGGTGTCCTTGGCGTTGTGCTGGGCAAGGAGATCACGCCCACCGTGCGCGCGTTCATTGAAATTGCCGCGCCGAAGATTGCCCGCGCGCGCGATGGCGGTACTGCGGCCACCTTCGATACCGGCGCCGGCTGGCTGTTGGCCGAACGCTGCCAGCTCGATGCCATGGCGTCGTTTGGGCTCAACCGGCGTACGCCGGACCTGGCCCTGACCATTGGCTTCTCCTACAAACTGTGAAGGAAAACGCATGAACCTGACAATACAACGACGCCTGCTGTTATCGAATGTCGGTGCAGTTTTCCTGGCCGGCGTGGTCGCGCTGATTGGCTACAGCGCAGTTAATTCGCTCGATACGGCGATGGACGCCATCACGGCCAACGGCACCACGATCAAGAGTCAGATCCAGGCCGATCAGGCCCATGATGCCTTGCGCGCAGATGTGCTGGTGGCGCTGATTTCCGGCGCGAACGGTGGGGCCAGCCAGGCCGAGGTGCGGCGCGACGTGACCGAGCACACGATGCAGTTGCGCAAGCTGCTGGACGTGATGAACAGTGAAAACCACGATCCGGCCCTGACGAGTGCGTTGATGTCGGTGCGTCCGGACGTGGACGCCTATCTGAAGAGCGTCGCCGGTATTGTCGACCTGGCGTTCACCGATGCCGCCGCCGCACAGCTGGCGCAGGCGCAATTCATGCAGCATTTCCGCACGTTGGAAAAGAGCATGAATGCGCTCAGCGAGACCATCGAAAAGGCGTCGAACACCACGCGCGACCGCGGCGATCTGCTGGTGTCGCAGTCGCAGCGCAATATCCTGCTGGTGGCGCTCGCAACCCTGTTGATGACTTTTGTCACGGGATTTTTGACGACACGCGCGATTACCCGGCCGCTGGACGAAACAGTGGCGTTTGCCGACCAGATCGCCGACGGTAACCTGAGTGTGTCGCTGGCCGTCGACACTGCCGACCGTACCGAAACCGGGCGCCTGAAGCAAGCGCTGCAAAGCATGCGTACCAGGCTGCACGATGTCGTCAGCCAGGTGCGCGACAGCACCGACGCGATTGCAACTGCCTCCAGTGAAATTGCCAGCGGCAACCTCGACCTGTCGCGCCGTACCGAGCAGCAGGCCGGCGCACTGGAAGAAACCGCTTCATCGATCGAGGAACTGACCGCGACGGTCAAGCAAAACGCCGACAATGCACGCCAAGCCAATACGCTGTCGGGATCGGCTTCCGACGTTGCTGTCAAGGGTGGCCAGGTGGTGGCGGAAGTGGTGCACACCATGGGCGCCATCCACACGTCGTCGCGCCGCATTGTCGACATCACCAGCACCATCGAGGCAATCGCGTTTCAGACCAACATTCTGGCGCTGAATGCAGCCGTGGAAGCGGCGCGCGCCGGCGAGCAGGGCCGCGGCTTTGCGGTGGTGGCGTCTGAAGTGCGCAACCTGGCGCAGCGCGCCAACACGGCAGCACGCGAAATCAAGGTGCTGATCGACGAATCGGTGCGCTACGCCGATGAAGGCACCAAGCTGGTCGCCGCCGGGGGCACCATGGATGACATCGTTGCCAGCGTGCGCCGCGTGACGGACATCATGGGGGAAATCAGCGTGGCCAGCGAGGAGCAGGAACGCGGCATCGAGCAGGTCAACAGTGCGATCGGCGAGATCGATGCAGTCACCCAGCAAAATGCCGCGCTGGTCGAGCAAGCTGCTGCGGCAGCGGCGTCGATGCAGGAACAGACGGCCAATCTCAGTGAGCTGGTCGGCAACTTCAAGCTTGGGGCCAGTACACCGGCGCCGGGCGGCCGGCGCAGTGTGCCGGCCCCGACCCCCGCGCTTGCCCTGCAGCGGGCTTGACTGTCGCCGGCGCTTTCCGGGGCGGCTACCCGGTATTGCGCAACCCCGCCGCCACCCCGTTGATCGACAGGTGAATTCCCCGGTGCACGCGCTCGTCGACTTCCTTGCCAGGGTCGAGCGCCAGCGCCCGGTGCCGCTTGATCAGTTCCACCTGCAAGTGATTCAATGGATCGAGGTATGCAAACCGGTTCTGAATGGAGCGCGCCAATAAAGGATTGCCCTGTAGGCGCTCGGTGGCGCCGGTGATTTCTTGGAGGATGTGCACGGTGGCGCCGTGCTCGGCTGCGATGCGTTTGAAGATGCGCTCGCGCAGTTCCACGTCCGCCACCAGCTCGGCATAGCGGCGCGCGATGGGCAGGTCGGTCTTGGCCAGCACCATGTCCATGTTCGACAACAGCGTGGCAAAGAAAGGCCAGTCGCGGTACATGGCTTGCAGCGTCGCGATTCTGGTCGCGCGTTCGTCCGGGTTGCCTTCTTCCAGCCACGCGCCCAGCGCCGACCCGAAGCCGTACCAGCCGGTCAGCAGCAGGCGGCACTGGCCCCACGAAAAGCCCCACGGAATGGCGCGCAAATCTTCGATCCGGCGCGTTTTCTTGCGTGACGCGGGGCGCGAACCCAGGTTCAGTTCGGCGATTTCGGCAATCGGTGTGGCCTCGAAAAAGTAATCGGTAAAGCCCGGCGTTTCGTACACCAGGTGGCGATACGCTTTGTATGCGCGTTCGGACAGGTCGGCCATCACCGCCTCGAAGCCATGCAGTTGCGCAGCTTGTTGCGCATCCTCTCCCGCAGCTTCGCCATACGGCATCAGCGTCGCTTCCAATGTGGCTGCCACCAGCAGTTCGAGATTGCGCCGCCCGATGCCAGGATTGGAAAACTTCGACGAGATGATCTCGCCCTGTTCGGTCAGACGGATCTGGCCGTTCACGGTGCCGGGTGGCTGCGCGAGAATGGCCTGGTACGACGGTCCACCGCCCCGGCCCACCGTACCGCCCCGGCCATGGAACAAACGGATTTTGACCTGGGCGGCGGCAAACACGTCCACCAGTTTCAGTTCGGCCTGGTACAGCTCCCAGTTCGACGTGAGGAAGCCGCCATCCTTGTTTGAATCAGAATAGCCCAGCATCACTTCCTGCAACTGGCCCTGGCTGGCGATAAGCCGCTTGACCAGTGGCAGCGCCATGTATTCCCCCATGATGCCAGCTGCACGCTGCAAATCGGGGATGGTTTCGAACAGCGGAATGACCATGGCGTCGACCGTGCCGTCTTCGATGTGCAGCATGCCCATCTCTTTTTGCAGCAACAGCACTTCCAGCAAATCGGACACGGTTTCCGTGTGCGAAATGATGTAGTTGCGAATAGCCCGCACGCCATAACGGGCGCGGATGTCGCGCGCAGCACGCAGCACGCCCAGTTCCCAGTTGGCTTCGTCGGAATAGGTGGCGTACGGCGACATCAGCAAACGCGGCTGCGCCAGTTCCTTCAACAGCAACGCCACCTTGGCCGCTTCATCCAGTGTGGCGTACAGAGGTTCGACACCGGCGCCGCTAAAAAGTTCAGCCAGTACGCGCTCGTGCACATCCGAGCTTTGGCGCATGTCCAGCGAGGCCAGGTGAAAGCCGAAAATGCCGGCTGCACGGATCAGTCCGGCCAGACGCGGCGCGATCAGTTGCGCGCCGTGATTTTCGCGCAGCGATGCGGCGATGGTTTGCAGGTCGGCGCCAAATTCTGCTGCATCCTGGTACGCTTCGGCGTGTCCTACTTCTTTGCGCAGGATGTTCGTTGCGCCCAGTTCGCGCGCGGTCGCGGCCAGGCGCGCGTAGATGCCGATGAGGGCGCGGCGGTAGGGCTCGTCGCTGCGGTGCGGTGAATGGTCGGGCGAGACCGCGGCCAGGGCATCGAGTGCGGCACTGACCGGCACCATCAGCGTCGAGGTCGACAGTTCGGCGCCGAGCGCATGAACTTGGTCGAAGTAATACTCGAAGACGGTTGTGGCCTGTTTCGTCAGCGCGTACTGCATGGTCTCGGCGCCGACGTTCGGGTTGCCGTCACGGTCGCCGCCGATCCAGCTGCCCATCTGCACATAGGCCGCAGCGCCGATATCGGCCGGGCGCGCGCCGTATTGCGCGCCGATATCGTCCTGGATGTCGTCATACAGTGCGGGCAGTTCGCGCAGGAACGTGATGCGGTAATAGGACAGGGCGTTTTCAATTTCATCGGCTACCGTCAGCTTCGAATAGCGCAGCATGCGTGTCTGCCACAGCGTGGCGATGCGCGCCTGCAGCAACGCCAGGTTGCGCGCCTCTTCTTTCGGAGTAAGCGGGTTATCGCGTTCGGCCAGCAGGCGCGCGATGTCGTGCTCGGCATCGAGGATACTTTTACGCTGCACTTCGGTGGGGTGCGCCGTCAGCACCGGCGAAATCAGCGCTTCCTTGAAAAAGGTTTCCACCTGCGCCTGCCCGACGCCGGCTTCCTGCAGACGGCGTAACGCGAAGCCGATGCTGCCCTGCTGCGCGCCCGATCCGGCCAGCTGGTGAGCCCGGCGGCGGCGCACATGGTGCTGGTCTTCGGCGATATTGGCCAGGTGGGAAAAGTAAGAAAATGCGCGCACGACCGAGATGGTCTGGTTGCGCGACAATTTGTGCAGCAGCGTGGTCAGCTCGGTGCCTGCCTGCGGGTCGTCGTCGCGGCGGAAGCGCACTGCAGTCTGGCGGATGGTTTCGACGACGTCGAACACGGCGTCGCCTTCCTGGTCGCGCAGCACGTCGCCAAGCAGGCGGCCGAGCAGGCGGATGTCTTCCTTGAGGGGGGCGTCTTTGTCACCCAGTGCAGCTGAGTTGTCCATTGTGTCTTGTCAGGTTAAAGGGTAGGTGGCTGGTTTTCAGAGGGGCGCGTGATAAAATTTACAGTTCGTGCAAGCGTCGCTTGTTCAACAGTGAAAGAATCCGTTTTGACAGCATTTGAAACCAGTGCCCGGGCGCCCGCAACGTTGGTCATCGCGTCGCGCGAGAGCCGCCTGGCGTTGTGGCAAGCCGAACATGTCCGCGACCGCCTCGCTGCATTATATCCAGATTGCCAAATCACTATTCTTGGCATGACGACACGCGGTGACCGCATTCTCGATCGCACCTTGTCGCAGGTCGGCGGCAAGGGTCTGTTCGTCAAGGAACTGGAAACCGCCATTCTCGATGGGCGTGCCGATCTTGCTGTGCATTGCCTGAAAGACGTCCCGATGGACTTGCCTGATGGTTTTACCATGTGCGCCGTGCTCGAACGCCACGAGGCGCGCGACGCCTTTGTGTCGAACGATTATGCCAGCCTGGACGACTTGCCGGCCGGGGCCATCGTCGGCACCAGCAGCCTGCGCCGGCAGGCCCTGATCGCTGCGCGCTATCCGCACCTGGTCATCCAGCCGCTGCGTGGCAACCTCGATACCCGCCTGGGCAAACTCGATGCCGGCCAGTACGCCGCCATCATCCTGGCTGCGGCCGGCTTGCAGCGGCTCGGGCTGGCGTCACGCATCCGCATGCCGCTCGACGTCGTCAACAGCTTGCCGGCCGCGGCGCAGGGCGCGCTCGCCATCGAAATTCTGGCGGCCCCGCGCCAAGACGGCGTCGACCTGGCCGCCGTGCTGGCCCCGCTGAACCATCTGGACACCGAACGTGCCGTCATCGCCGAGCGCAAAGTCGCCAAGGTGTTTAACGCCAGTTGCCAGATTCCGATGGCGGCGCACGCCACCATCACGGGCGCGCTGATGCACTTGCGCGCGATGGTCGCCACGCCGGATGGCCTGCGCAGCGCGTACGCCGAGCTGGAGGGCGACGCCGCCACGCCGGACGAACTGGGCCAGCGCGTGGCCGACCTGCTGGCCATGCAGGATGCCGGTGACATCCTGGATATTTGCCGCCAGCAAGCGGCAGACGGTGCGTGAAGTGAACGCTCCGGCGGCGGGCCTGGTGGTCATTACGCGGCCACGTGCTCAGGCTGCCGGGCTGGCTGCTGCCGTGGCCGCACTGGGCCGCACGCCGGTGCTGCTGCCGTTGCTGGAAATTTCGCCGTTGCCGAGCCAGGAAAATTTGAAGACGGTTCTGGCCGGCCTGGCCGGCTACGCTTTGGTGGCTTTCGTGTCGCCCAACGCCATCGACGCGGCGTTTGCGCACCTCGACGGCTGGCCCGACGGCGTGGCGCTAGCCGTGCTGGGCGAGGGCAGCCGCGCGGCGCTGGCGCACTACGGCGTCACCGATGCGACGGCGAGTATCGCCAGTCCCGGGCTGGACGCGGGCAGCGATTCGGAGAACCTGCTGCGCGCGCTCGACCTGTCGACACTGGCCGGCAAGCGCGTGCTGATCGTGCGCGGCGAGTCGGGCCGCGAACTGATGGCCGATGGCTTCGCGGCAGCCGGCGCGCACGTCACGACGGTGGCGTCCTACCGCCGCCGCGTGCCGCCGATGTCGGCGCAACTGGCCGCAACCTTGCACAGTTTGCTGGCCGCGCCGAACGAGTGGATCGTTACCAGTTCGGAAGCGTTGCGCGGCCTGGTGGAACTGGTGCACCAACTTGAACCAACCGAAATTGTATCCAATTTGCAACAGCAGCATTGGATCGTGCCGCATGCCCGCATTGCCGAAACCGCGCGCGCGCTGGGGCTGAGCAGGGTCTCCCTCAGCGGATCTGGTGACGTGCGCCTGCTGGCCGCGTTACAATCCTGAACTATGAACGAATTGCCACATTCCCCCTCTCAAGACGGCGCGTTGACGCCGACCCAGCCACCTGTGCTGCGACGCGAACCCGGCTTTATTCACGTCATGGGGCGCCCGCAATCACTGGTGATGCTGGCGTTGGCCGTGCTGCTGGCCTTGCAGACGTATTCGAGCCACAGCCGCATCGGTGCGCTGCGGGCCGACATGGCGCGCAGCCTGCAAAAGGGCAATGCCACCAGTGCCGATACCGCCACGCTCGCGCGCCAGGTGCAGGAGCAGTCGACCCAGTTGCAGGTCAAGGTGGGCGTGCTGGAAGCGCGCCAGGCCGAATCGTCGAGCCAGCAGGCCGCGCTCAACCAGCTGTACCAGGACCTGTCGAAAAACCGCGACGACTGGGCTTTGTCTGAAATCGAACAAGTGCTGTCTACTGCCAGCCAGCAGTTGCAGCTTGCCGGTAATGTGCAGGGCGCACTGATCGCGCTTGCCAACGCCGACCGCTCGCTGTCGCGCTCGGACAAGCCGCAATTCATCGTGATCCGCCGCGCCATTGCGCGCGATACCGAAAAGCTGAAGGCGCTGCCGGCGCTCGATACCGCTGGCGTGGCGCTGCGCCTCGACAACGTCATCAACCAGATCGACGCGTTGCCGATGTTGTCGAGCGAACGCCCGCTGCTGCCGGACAGTGCGCCAGCACACGTTGCAGGCCAGGGCACGCCGGGTGCGCTGACTTTCGGCGCCCGCCTCGCGGCCGCCTGGCGCAGCTGGAGTGGCGATATGTGGAACGATGTGCGCCAGCTGGTGCGGGTGCGCAGCGTCGATACGCCGGAAGCGCTGATGCTGTCGCCCACGCAAAATTATTTTGTCCGCGAAAACCTCAAATTGCGCTTGCTGAACGCGCGCCTGGCGCTGCTGGCGCGTAACGAAACCAGTTTCCGCGACGATTTGACTACCGCGCAGGACACGCTGTCGAAATATTTCGACACCCGCGCGCGCGCTACGCTGAGTGCCCAGTCGGTGCTGCGCCAGGTGCAGGGCAACAATCTTGCCATCGACTTGCCCGACCTGTCCGACAGCCTCGGCGCGGTGCGCAACTACAAGGCAGCGTCTTAAGATGCGCCTCCTGCTCTGGCTCGTTGCGCTGATGGCTGCGGCCATTGGCATCGCCGTCACCGCCCGCTTCAATCCGGGCAACGTGGTGCTGTTCTATCCGCCGCACCGGATCGACATGTCGCTGAACCTGTTTGTGGTACTCGCCGTGCTGCTGTTTCTGATGCTGTATTTCGTGGTGCGCGCCATCGGCTCCACGCTGAACATGCCGCGCCGCGTGGCCGCTTATCGCCTGCGCAAACGCGAGCGCGAAGCCAACAAGGGTTTGCGCGATGCACTGAAAGCCTTGTTCGAAGGGCGTTTTGGCCATGCTGAAAAAGCCGCGATGAAAGCTGCCGAATTGCCCGAGAACGCTGGCCTTGCCGCGCTGATCGGCGCGCGCGCGGCGCACCGCATGCGCGAACCGGCCCGGCGCGACAGCTGGATTGCCGGCGTCATGCACGACAACGCGCTGAAAACAGCGCGCCTGATGACCGTCACCGAATTGCTGGTCGACGATCATCAACCGGAAGCTGCCCTGGAAGCCGTCGCCGAACTGAACGCCACCGGCCAACGCCATATTCACGCGCTGCAATGGTCGATGAAGGCGCAGCAGCAAGCCCGCAACTGGCCGGAAGTGCTGCGCCTGGTGCGCACGCTCGACAAGCGCAAAGCATTGCACCCGGCTCTGTCGAAACGCCTGCGCGAAATGTCGTACGAGTCCTTGCTGGGCGAAGGCGCGCACGATGCCGAATCGCTGCGCCGGGTCTGGTCGCAGGTGCCGGCTGAGGAACGGCTCCAGAGCGCCATTGCTGCGCGCGCCGCCGCCGCCTTCAATGCCCGGGGCCTGCACGATGAGGCGCGTGCGATCGCCGAAGATGCGCTGCGCAACAACTGGGACGAGCGCGTGTTGCGCGCCTGGCGCGATGCGGCCGGCCAGCCTGGCTCGCCGGCGCTGCTGGCCCAGATCGAACGCTGCGAACACTGGTTGCGTACGCGTCCGAACGACGCTGAACTGGCGCTGACACTGGGCTCGCTGTGCCTGCAGCAAAAGCTGTGGGGCAAGGCCCAGCGCTATCTGGAACAAGCGCTGTCCGATGTCCTGGAACCACGGCTGGCGCGCGAGGCGCACCTGAAACTGGCGCAAATGCATGAAGCGCTGGGCCAGCAGGAACTGGCTACCGTCCACTATCGCCTGTGCGCGCTGACCGGCGCCACCGGGCCGGTGCCGGCATTGCGCGGGACGCTGGCCGGCGTGCTGTGAGTGCGATGCCAAACTCGCTATAATGTGCGCCTCGATTCAGTCATCCCAAGTCATCCCGCTTACAAGGAAATCCCATGAGTTTGAATAATGTGCCTGCCGGCCGCGACGTGCCGAACGATTTCAACGTCATCATCGAAATCCCGATGAACGCCGATCCGATCAAGTACGAAGTCGACAAGGACACTGGCGCCATTTTCGTTGACCGCTTCATGGGCACCGCGATGCACTATCCGTGCAACTACGGTTATGTGCCGCAGACTTTGTCGGATGACGGCGACCCGTGCGACGTGCTGGTTGTCACGCCATTTCCACTGTTTCCAGGCGTCGTCGTGCGTTGCCGCGCCATCGGCGTGCTGAAAATGACCGACGAAGCGGGTGGCGACGCCAAGATCCTGGCCGTGCCAGTCGACAAGATCCTGCCGATCTACAGCCACTGGCAAAAGCCGGAAGACATGAACGAACTGCGCCTGCGCCAGATTCAGCATTTCTTCGAGCACTACAAAGACCTGGAAAAAGGCAAATGGGTCAAAATTGAAGGCTGGGCCGGCCCCGATGAAGCGAAAGCTGAAATTGTGAATGGCGTGGCAGCGTATATTGCGGCCAATAACAAGTAATTGCTGTTGTTGTCAAAAAAGGCCTGGCGCTTGCGTGCCAGGCCTTTTTTATTGGCGCTGTACGCGTTAGCTGGTGAAAACTGAACGAATTCCCGCAGCTGAGGTCCAACCTGGACGACTCACTGCCGGGGAATGCCATGGACGGTTGCACCTTCGAATCGCTGCTGGCCGGGATCGGCGCGTTGTCCGTTCTCCAGTGCACCCGCTTGCTGACCGCACTGTCTGCCCTGACGGCGCCCGTCGCGCAAGCGAGCGCTGCCGACATTATTCAGACAGCCATGGCAAGCAAGCTGGCGTGCCCGCGCTGCCAGGGCCAGCGCTTGTACCGGCATGGCGAGGCGAATGGTTTGCAGCGGTTCCGCTGTTGTGCTTGCGGCCGTACCTTCAATTCCCTGACCGGCACCCCGCTGGCACGCTTGCGCCTCA
>JALYUM010000104.1 GCA_030853745.1 Pseudomonadota bacterium
GGCGCGCCAGCGCGCACCGGTCGCGCACACCATCACCCCGTGGCGCGGCTGGTTCGACGGCTCGGCCCATCCCAATCCCGGCCGCTGCGGCATCGGCGCGCTGCTGCTCGGCCCCGCGGGCGAACGCCGCGAGATCGCGCAGGCGGCCGGCTATGGCAACAGCAGCGAAGCCGAATATCTGGCCCTGATCGCTTTGCTGGAAACCGCAGTGGCCGCGCAGGCACATGGCCTCACCATTTACGGCGACAGCCGCGTCGTCATCGACGATATGCACGTGCCGGCAGCACAGTCGCTGCGCCATTTGCACGCGGCAGCACAGTCGCTGCGCCATTTGCACGCGGCTGCGCACGCGCTGATGGCGCAGTTGACCGATGTGCGCCTGCGCTGGATTCCCCGCCATAAAAACGGCGCCGCCGACGCGCTGTCGCAACGCGGCAGCGCCATGCACCATGAGGCCCCCGATGTCTGTTGAACCAACACCGTCGCTGTGGCTGAAGCGCCTCGAAACACTGGCCACCGCAGCCGCCACCGGCGACGCCGCGCACGACCTGCAGCATGTACGGCGTGTCTGGGCCACGGCCCAAAGTTTATTGGCGCGCGAACCGGCAGCCGATGCACTGGTCGTCATGGCAGCCTGCTTCCTGCACGACCTGGTCAACCTGCCCAAAAACGCGCCCGACCGCGCCCAGGCGTCGACCCGCTCGGCGCAACTGGCACGCCACCAGCTGGCGTGGCTCGGGTTCCCGCCCGACAAACTCGACGCTGTCGCACACGCCATCGCAGCGCACAGTTATTCGGCGGCCATCGCACCGGCATCGCTGGAAGCACGCATCGTGCAGGATGCCGACCGGATCGATGCGCTGGGTGCGGTCGGCCTGGCGCGGATGTTTTCAATTTCCGGCCAACTGGGGCGCGCACTGGCGCATCCGCTGGACCCGCTGGCGCGCCACCGGCCGCGCGACGACATGACGTACGCGCTCGATCATATTCAGGAAAAGCTGGCAAAACTGCCGGCGATGATGCAAACCGAAGCGGGCCGTGCCCTGGCCGAAGAGCGGCTGGCGCTGATGTTGGCTTTCCGCGACGCGTTCGTAGACGAGTGGGGAACCGGGAGTGGGATCTGGCGTAGACTGAACCGATGACCACGCCTGCCTCTGCCCCCGCGCCTGCCGCCACACCCAAACTCACCTTTGTCCTGGTCTGTGTCTTCATCGATATGCTCGGCATCGGCCTGATCGTCCCGGTGCTGCCGTTGCTGGTGGGCGATTTTGTCAACGGGCGCGAACAGCAGGCGCTGTGGTTCGGCATCCTGTCGATGGTATTCGGCCTGATGCAATTCATCTTCATGCCGATGCTGGGCGCGATCAGCGACCGGCTGGGACGAAGACCGGTGTTGATGTACTCGATGGCCGGCATGTGCATCAATTTTCTCGCCACCGCATGGGCGCCAAACCTGGCCTGCCTGTTCATCGGGCGCGTGATTGGCGGCGCCTCGTCGGCCAGCATGTCGGTGGCGTCGAGCTACGCGTCCGACGTAACCACCCACGAGAACCGCGCGCGCGCGTTCGGAATAATCGGCGCCGCGTTCGGCCTCGGTTTCATTTGCGGCCCGATGCTCGGCGGCTTGCTGGGCAGCGTTCACCTGCACCTGCCGTTTTATGTCGCCGCGGCGCTGTCAGCGACGAACCTCGTGTACGGCTATTTCTTCGTCCCGGAATCGCTGCCGCCATCGCGCCGCGCTGCGTTTGCCTGGTCGGCGCTGAACCCGCTCACGGCGCTGCTGAAACTGCTGCGCCGCCACGACATCCGCGGCCTCGTCATCGTGTACACGCTGACCACGTTTGCCGCGATGATGCTCAACGTGACGTGGGTGCTGTACACCACGTTCCGCTTTGACTGGACCCCGCGCGAAAACGGCATCGCCCTGTTCTGTGTCGGCGTGTGTGCGGCGGTGGTGCAGGCCGGTATGTTGTCGTGGCTGATGCGCCGCTTCGGCGAAGTACGCCTGTCGCTGCTGGGCATGGTATCGGGCGCCGTCGCGTATGTGCTGTACGGGCTCGCCACGCAAGGGTGGATGATGTACGCCGTCATCGTCTGCAACCTGCTGGCGTTTGCCGCCGGCCCGGCGCTGCAGGCCATTATCTCGAAGAAGTCGAACGCGTCCGAACAGGGCGAGTTGATGGGTTCGCTTCAATCGATCAGCAGCCTGGGCGTGATCGTGATGCCGCTGATCGGCACCAGCATCCTCGGTGCGGTCAGCCATTTGCCAGCCGCCGACTGGCGCGTCGGCAGCACGTTTTTCCTGTGCGCGCTGATCCAGGCTGCGGCGATAGTGGTGGCGCGGCGCACTTTCCGCAGCCATCACGTGAGCATGGACGCAGCAATTTCCGTGAATACAGAGAAACAGGAACACGCTGAAAACACCTGAATCTGCTGCGGTGGCCGCTATAATGTCTGATCGTCATTGTTGAAGGTTCGCGCCGTGTCTGATCGCCTGAAAGTGTTACCGCAATACCTGATGCCCAAGCAGGCCATGACCACCTTTGCCGGGCGCGTGGCCGGTGCCCGGGGCGGCGTCCTGACGACGCACCTGATCCGCTGGTTCGTCGGCAAGTACGGCGTCAACATGGACGAAGCGGTCAATCCGGACATTGCCAGCTACGCCAGCTTCAATGAATTTTTCACGCGGCCGCTGCGCCCCGGCGTGCGGCCGCTGGCGCATGCAGAGTTCATCTGCCCGGTGGACGGCGCCATCAGCCAGTTTGGCGAAGTCAAAGATCACCAGATTTTCCAGGCCAAGGGTCATACCTTCACTACAGCCGAACTGGTCGGCGGCGACGCCACGCTGGCAGCGCATTTCCAGCATGGCAGCTTTGCCAATCTGTACCTGAGCCCGAAAGATTATCACCGCCTGCACATGCCCTGCGACGGGCGCTTGACGCGCATGATCTACGTGCCGGGCAAACTGTTCTCGGTGAACCCGACCACGGCGCGCGGCGTGCCCGGCCTGTTCGCCCGCAACGAGCGCGTGGTCTGCGTGTTCGAGTCGGCAGAACACGGACCGTTCGTGATGGTGCTGGTGGGCGCCACCATTGTCGGCAGCATGGCCACCGTCTGGCATGGCGTGGTCAACCCGCAGCGCAACAATGCCGTGGTCGAATGGACTTACGACAAAGAAAATATCGTGCTGAAAAAAGGCGAAGAAATGGGCCGCTTCCTGCTTGGCTCGACAATCGTCATGCTGTTCCAGGCCGACACCATCCGTTTCAACCCCGACTGGCAGCCGGAGGGCAGCGTGCGCCTCGGCGAAGTGATGGGCCGCACGCCCGGATAATCACGCCGTCAGCGCTGCCTTGCGGGCGTGTTCGAGGCACATTTCTTCTTCCATCATGTCGAGAAAGACCCGCGTCTTGGCCGGCATCAGGCGCCGGCCCGGAAACACTGCCCAGCCCACCGTGACCGGCATATCCCACTCGGGCAGCACCCGCACCAGTTCCCCTTTGGCCACGCGCGGGCCGGCAAATATGTCCGGACTGGCCGCGATGCCGACCCCATTGCATGCCATGCGCGCCAGCAGTTCGGGCGAGTTGGCGGTCAGGCGCGCCGTCAAACTGCGTTGCCACGTGGTTTTGCCGCGCAGCAGCGTCCACGGCATCGGGCTGCCGGTACGGGCGAGGATGCACAACAAATCGTGCCCCAGCAAATCGTCCGGCTGTTCCGGCAAGCCGCGCAGCGCGAGATAGGACGGGGCCGCGTACAGCGCCAGTTTTTCCAACACCACGCGGCGGGCCGACAGGCTGGAGTCGTCCGGCAAATCGCCCATCCGGATCGCGATATCGAAATTTTCCGCGACCAGATCGACCCGCCGCGGCGACAGATCGAGCTCCAGGCTGACCGACGGATACTTGACCAGGAAGCGCGCCATGACGCCGGTCATGACCAGGTTGGCAATATCGGCGGGCATTGAAATGCGCAGGCGGCCACTGGGCTCGGCCTGGCGATGCTGGGCTAGCGCGCCGGCCGCCTCCACTTCTTCGGCCACCTTGCGCGCGTGTTCGAGCAGGCTGGCGCCGAATTCGGTCACCATGACCTTGCGCGTCGTGCGTTGCAACAGGCGCTCGCCCAGCGACGCTTCCAGCAACGCCAGACGGCGCGACACGGTCGATTTGGGCAGATCCACGCGCAAGGCCGCCTGGGTAAAGCTGCCGGTCTCGACGATACGGGCAAACAACAGCAAATCGTTGGGCTCGATGGCCATGATTGTCTCACCTGATAGATAATGTTATCCATATTATGCACTTCCGGATTGATTTTGGAACTGCTAAAGTTGTCTCATCGCCCTTCCATTTACCCGAGGAAACTATGAACATCTTGCAAATCAACTCCAGCGCCCGCAGCAGCGGTTCCGAATCGACCCGTCTGGCTGATGCCATCGTCGCCAAATTGTCCGCCGCCAACCCCGGCGCGCAGGTCACCCGCCGCGACCTGGCTGCGCAGCCGCACCCGATCCTGGACGAAGCTGCACTGGGCGCGCTGTTCACGCCGGCCGACGCCCGCACCGATGCGCAAAAAGCCCGCATCGCGCTCGACGACGCGCTGATCGCCCAGGCGCAGGCCGCCGACGTGATTGTCATCGGCTCGCCGATGTACAACTTCGGCATGACGGTGCAGCTGAAAAGCTGGTTCGACGCCATCGCCAAAGCCGGCGTGACGTTCAAATACGGCGCAAATGGTCCTGAAGGCCTGCTGACCGGCAAAAAAGTGTATGTCACGCTGGCCCGCGGCGGCATGCACAAGGATGGCGCCAGCGACCTGCAGGTGCCGCACCTGAAACAGCTGCTGGGTTTCCTCGGCATGACCGACGTGACGCTGATTTACTCGGAAGGCCTGGGCATGGGTCCGGAAGCTGTCGCCAAAGCGCAGGCTGAAGCCAACCAGGACGTCGCCGCGCTGGTCGCTTAAGGACATCATCATGGAAACGATCAAGGTCATCCGTTCGCGCGGCGTGGAACGCGTGATTGCCGGCCAGGCTGTCATGGATGGCGCTGGTGTGCGCATCAACCGCGTGCTGACGCAAACGCTGCAACGCCGCCTCGATCCTTTCCTGATGCTCGACGCGTTCGGCAGCGACCAGCCGGGCGACTATATTGCCGGCTTCCCTGAACATCCGCACCGCGGCTTCGAGACGATCACCTATATGTTGGCGGGCAAGATGCGCCATCGCGACAGTTTCGGCAACGAAGGCGTCATTACCGATGGCGGCGTGCAATGGATGACGGCCGGGCGTGGCGTGATCCACTCCGAAATGCCGGAACAGAACGACGGCCTGATGGAAGGTTTCCAGTTGTGGCTGAACCTGCCGGCAAAAGACAAGCTGCAGGCGCCGTGGTACCGCGATATTCCGCATGCCGACGTGCCACGTTTTACCACGGACGCCGGTGTGACGGTGCAGGTCATTGCCGGCGCCTCGCACGGCGTGGCCGGCGCGGTGGAACGCGCAGCGACCGGCATTGTGTATCTGGACGTGACGATGCCGGCCGGCGCGCGCTTCGAGCAGGCGCTGCCAGCAGGCTTCAATGCATTTCTATACGTTTTTCGCGGTGAAGCGGTCGTGGGCGGCAAAGGTGTCAAGCCGGGCCGCATGGCCATTCTCGACAATGCGGACGGCGCCGATGGCGTGACGATCACTGCATCGTCCGACTGCCGCCTGCTGTTGCTGGCCGGCCGTCCGCTGCGCGAACCGATCGCCCAGCATGGACCGTTCGTCATGAATACCCAGGCCGAACTGGTGCAGGCATTCGACGATTTCCGCGCGGGACGCTTCGCGGCCTGAACAGAACACCCTTGCACGTATGATGTCGACGACCTGCCCGCGCTTGCGGGCTGTCGTCGCTCTCTGGAAAACGTCCTTGAAAAATTGTAAACATCTGATCGGCGTGCTGCTGCTCGCCATGGCACTGCCATTTCCCTTCACGGCCATGGCGGCCGACCCGCCTGCGGCCTCCGCTGCATCGGCAGCGGCGACAGCGGCCGTTCCCGACCGCTTCGACCGGGGCACCCCGCGCTCGTCGGTGACCAGCCTGATCAATGCTCTGGCCAAGCACGATTACGACCTGGCCAGCAATTACATCGAAGCGCCGACGCAGGGAAAAAACCGTCAAAAGACGCCCGGCACGGAGCTGGCGCGGCGCCTGCAGGTGCTGCTCGACAAAGGCGGTTCGCTGCAGCCGTTTGCCGCCCTGTCGAACGATGCGGCCGGCCGTTTGAATGACGACCTGGCCATCGACCGGGAAGATGTCGGCGACATCACCATCGGCGGCAAGGAGGTGCCAGTATTGCTGGCGCGGACCAGCGAGAACGACCAGACGGTCTGGAAAGTCGCACGCGAGACGTCGAGCCAGCTGGCGGTGGCCGCAAACGATGCCGTCGCCAGCGCCCCGGCCGGCAGTGGCGGCTACATGCTTGCCGGCGCGCCGCTGAAAGACTGGCTCCTGCTGCTGGGCCTCGCGGTTGCCAGTTTTGTCGGCCTGTGGCTGATCGCCACCATCGTCGTGATGGGCGTGCGCCGGCTCGTGGCCGACCCGGCCACGAATGCCACTTACCTGTTCCTGCAGGCGTCGCTGCCGCCGTTCAGCCTGTTGTTTGCCATCGGCGTGTTTTATAGCTGGGTAGAAGAACTGCCGGTCGGGATCGTGGCGCGCCAGACCTTCCTGCGCTACAGCGGCGTGGTGTCGGTGCTGGCCTTCGTCTGGTTCGGTCTGCGCCTCGTCGACGCCATCTCCGACCTGGCCATCTCCCGCATGGCCCGCCGTCAGCGGCGCCAGGTGATTTCGGTGGTCACGCTGCTGCGCCGCACCGTCAAAGTGCTGCTGCTGGTGCTGTCGGGCGTGGGCATCCTCGACACCTTCGGCATCAACGTCACCACCGGCATTGCTGCGCTGGGCGTGGGCGGTATCGCGCTGGCGCTGGGCGCGCAAAAAACCGTGGAAAACCTGGTCGGCAGCGTGACGGTGATTGCCGACCGTCCGGCGCAAATCGGCGACAACATCAAGGTGGGCACGGTTACCGGAACCGTGGAAGATATCGGTATCCGCTCGACGCGCCTGCGCACCAGCGAGCGCACCATCGTCACCATCCCGAATGGCGATTTTTCCGCGCGCCAGATTGAAAACTACGCAGACCGCGACCGGTTCCTGTTCAACCCGGTCATCCCGATTGGCCCAGCCACCACGACGGCCCAGCTGAAAGAGGCCATCCGCCTGATCCAGGAGGTCCTCACCGCGCATGACGATGTTGCTGCGGGCGCCCGCGCCCGGCTCGCCAATATTACCGAGCGCGGCTTTGCAATCGACACCACGGCGTACATCGCGCTGCACGACGCCGACGCCAGCAACCTGGTGCGCGAGGCGCTGCTGCTGGGCATCTGCGCGGCGCTCGAGGAAGCCGACATCAAGCTGGCGTTTCCCACGCCGCCAGTGGTATTGCCCGAAAATCGGTAAGCACGCTGCCTTGCAGGACTGCCGCCGCGTCCCGATATGGTGGGCATGACTGACGATAGCGAATCCCTTTGCCCCCTGTGCGGCCGCCCGCTCGGCACCGTGCAGGTCGACCGCCATCACCTGATCCCGCGGACGTTCAAGGGAAAAGAGCAATTTCTGGTGCACAAAATTTGCCATCGCAAGATCCACTCGGTGTTCACGGAACGGGAGTTGCTGCACAGTTTTCATACGTGGGAAGCGCTGCGCAGCGCACCCGAGATTGCCGCTTTCATTGCGTGGGTGGCGCGCAAACCGCCGGGTTTTTATACCAGTACCGCCACGTCCAACAAAAAGAAGGCGCGCTAGGCTACACTGCCGCATCACGACCATTCGCCTTCGCATGCCACTTCTGCCCGTCATCATGGACCTGCTCGGCCGCGCCAGCCGCGCCCTCGGCTTCGAGACCATCGATGGTTTCCCGCCCGGCCACGCGCACGCGCGCACGCGCTGGGACCGCGCGTATTTCGATATCGCGTCCGACCTCAAGCCGGACCAGATCGAGCACGCTGTCTGCGCCGCCATCGCCAATACACCGTCGATCTTCGGGCGCATCGTCAATCCCACGCCGCGGATGCAGCGCACTGTGCTGAGTATTATCGACGCACGCCTGCGCGGCGCTGGCGGTGCCCCGAGCGACCTGGTGCGTCTGCTGATCGAGGCCTACCGCAGCCCTGCGACCGTCGAAGCGATCCCCGGCCTGCGGGCGGCCATTGCCTCGACCGAGGGTGCCGAGATGCCGCTGCGCGTGGTGCGCCTGCTGGATTTTCTGGCCGACATGCCGTCAGCGTTCGACGTGATCGAGGCGGGCCGGTAAGCGGCCAACGCTGGTCGGTACATAGCGGTCGCGCACGCGCATGAACGGCGTCTCGACCAGCCGGAACAACAGCCACCCGGTGCCGATCGACGCCACCAGCAAGACGCCGATGGCGATGGCGCTGTCCGGCGCATAGCCCCATTGTTTTAACAGGCGCGCGCCCAGCACGCACACTTGCCGGTGCAGCAGGTAAATGGCGTACGACCACAGTGCCAGGCTGGCCGCGCCCGGGATGCGGATGTCGCGCAACAGCGACTTTTCCGACAGCGCCGCCACGATCAGCATACTGAAGCCGAGCGCCAGCAAAGGATAGCCAAACACGGTCGGCGCCAGCGCGTAGCGATTGTCGAGGAACAGCCAGCTGGCTGCAGCGAGCACCAGCACGCCGAGCACTGCCGCGACATTGCCATGGGCGGTCAGCCGGCGCCACGCCTGCGGATGATATTGGCGCGTCATGGCCAGCGCCACGCCGGCAAGCAATTCATCGGCGCGGCACAGCGTGCCGTAATAGATGAATTTGAAATAATGGTTCACGCCGGCCGGATTGCCGGCCACCACGGTATGCCACAGTTGTCCGCGCCACAGCATGCCAGCGGCCACCAGCAACGCCAGAGCGCACCAAGCGCACCACGCCCACCGGCGCGACCCGCGCAATACCGCGCACAGGAGCGCTGCAGCCGGCAGCACCAGATAAAACTGTTCTTCAATACACAGCGACCAGGCATGCGAAAACGCGGTGCCGGGCGGCAGCTGGAAGTTCAGCGTGAAGGTGAGCAGGCGCCATAATGCCGGCAGCGGCGCGTCGCCGCGAAAGCCGGGCAGTAAAAAATACAGCGCCACCACCGCATAAAAATTCGGCAAGGTGCGCAGCAGGCGGCGCGCGTAAAAGCAGCCCAGCGACAAGCCGCGCGGGTCGGCCATGGCAGCAAAAATCTGGCGCCCGATCAGGTAGCCGGACAGCGCAAAAAACAGGTCGACGCCGGCCCAGCCCATGCGGCCGAACCAGCCAAAGGTGTTGTCGTCACCAGTGACGAACAGCGTGTAATGGTGCAGCACAACCAGCGTGACGGCCAGCGCGCGCAAGGTGTCGAGGCCGGCCAGGCGGGGCGTGGGGACAGTCGGGTGCATGCGCAGAGTCTGAAACGAAAACCGGATGATGCCACGCCGCGCCGCCGGTGCGCGTCGTTTGCCGATAAAATGGCGCTACCGATTTTTATGTGGAAACCAGCAATGACCAGCGTGCCCAACCTGCAATTCAAATCCTTCAACTACACCGGCCTTAAAAAAGGCACGCGGCTGATCGTCACCGGCGCCGTGCACGGCAATGAAACCTGCGGCACCAAAGGTATTCTGCGCGTCATGCAGGAACTCGACAGTGGCGCCTTGCTGGTCAAGCACGGCAGCGTCACATTCGTGCCCATCGTCAATCCGCTGGCGTACCAGAAACAGCAGCGCTCGGGCGACCGTAACCTGAACCGCAATCTGTTTCCGACGCTTGAGCCGCGAGATTTTGAAGACCACATCGCCAACTGGCTGTGTCCGCTGCTGGGCCAGCACGACGTGCTGCTCGACCTGCATTCTTTCAACGCGCCCAGCGAACCGTTTGTCATGGTTGGCCCGCGCGACAACGACGGCACCTTGCAACCATTCAGGCATGCTGCCAAAGAGCGCGCACTGGCGCGCATTCTCGGCGTGCGCCGTTTTGTCGATGGCTGGCTGGCGACGTACGGCGAAGGTGTGCAGCGGCGCAGTCGAGGCGATGCGGCGGCACTTGAAACCGTGCTGCGCTACGGTGTCGGCACCACCGAATACATGCGCAGCACCTGCGGCTACGCATTGACGCTCGAATGCGGCCAGCACGCCGACCCGGCCGCGCCGGACGTGGCCTACCGCGCCATCGTCAATGCCCTCGCCCACCTGGACCTCATCGACGGGCCCAAGCCCGAGCCGATCGCGCTGGACGCGATGGAAGCGCTGTCGATGGTGGTGGTGCACGACAAACTTGCTGCCGGCGACAAATTCATCCGCACCTGGTCGAGCTTTGATCCGGTTGCGGAGGGCGAGCAGATTGGCGTGCGGGCCGATGGCACGCCGGTGACGGCCGAATTTGCCGGCCGCATTTTGTTCCCGGATGTGAACGCGCAGCCGAATCACGAGTGGTATTACCTGACGCGCCCGAATACCAGCTTTGTTTGACCGGGGCAGTGAGCTCAGGAGTTGAACAGCGTCGCGCGCAATTCTGGCGAATAGATGGGCGCACCGGCAGCGCGCTGCACTTTTCGGCGCTCGGCCGTGCGCTGGCGCAGACGCGCGCCGATGACGAAGTTGAAGGCACGCGGCGCCAGCCTGGTTGCCAGGTCAAACGTCTTGATCAACACAGCGCAGATCAGCACGGGAATGCCGAGCCAGACCAGCGGATAAGGCAACCAGCGTGCGTGAACCTTGACGTACCACCATACCAGGCCGATCAGCGGCATGTGCGCCGCGAAGATAAAAAAACTATAGGGCGACAGGCGCATCGCCCATGCCTGCAGGCGGGTCCCATTGCACAGCGATGTCGCTGGCCAGATCAGGAAGGGAGCAGCCAGGACCAGGACCGTGTTGTCATCGATCCGGAGCCCGACAATGGCCAGACAGATGACGGCAAGGATTGCCAGGCACTGCTTCGCGTACCGGTCGAACGCGAGCAAATTCCACCGGTACACTGCCGCAACGCCGCCGATATAGAACAGCAGCAGGCTGCTGGCGCGAAAAATCAGGTGGCCGTCCATATCCGTGCCAAACACCAGTGCCAGCGCGGCAAAGCCGATCCATGGCGCCTTTCGGATGACGATGCCCAATAACGGTACAAACAGCATCGTGACGATCATGTCGCGCACGAAGTGCAGTGGGCCATTGATCGGAAATTCGTCGATACCAAAGACCAGCGCAAGTTGCCGGCCAAGCCCGGTGGGCCAGTTGTGCAGGCCGGGAAATGCGGGGCCGATGAATTGATTGACCGTTGCCATGAAAAACAGGCACAGCAGATTGAAGACGATGAAGGGAATGACCAGACTGCCGAATTTCTTGCGGAACAACTTGCCGGGCGCCTGATCGAGGCCCGCGCTGAACAGCAGGAAACCGGCGATCAGCGACATGGTGGGCACGGTCCCGCGAAAGACCCCGTTCTTGAAGAACGCTGCGAACCAGTTGAAAAAACTCGGCACGAGCTCCGACGGCTGGTCCGCGATGCCCGGAACGTGGACGAATACCACGCCGATAATCAGCAGGGGACGCAATATGGCAATACGTTTCGATACTTCATTTCTGATAAACATGGCAATCCTTCAACGTTACAAGAATCGTAACGATCGAAAATTTGCCTGTCAACGGGGTACACGTAATTTTTTATTAATATTTCCTGATAACTTGCGATGAGTCAAAGCGAACTGTCAATCGGTTATCATCGACCTCCGGTGCAGTGCACCGGATGGATCTGACAATGGAGACCTGATGAGAATTGCCACATTCAATATCAACGGTATTGGCAGCCGTTTGCCTGCCCTGCTCGCATGGCTGGAAGAAACGCAACCCGATGTCGCTTGCCTGCAAGAGTTAAAAGCGCCGCAGGAAAAATTTCCCGAACAAGCATTGCTGGACATTGGCTACCACGCCATCTGGCAGGGCCAGAAGAGCTGGAATGGCGTCGCCATCCTCGGACGTGGCGAGAAGCCGCAGGAAGTGCAGCGTGGTTTGCCTGGAGATGAACTCGACGAGCAGAGCCGTTACCTGGAAGCGGCAGTCAATGGCGTGCTGATCGCGTGCCTGTATCTGCCGAACGGCAATCCGGCGCCGGGCCCCAAGTTCGACTACAAACTGGGCTGGATGGAGCGGTTCATCGACCGCGCGGCCGGTCTGTATGCGAGCGGCGCGCCGGTGGTGCTGGCGGGTGACTACAACGTCATCCCTACCGGCAACGACGTCTACAAACCCGAGCGCTGGCTGACCGATGCGCTGTTTCGTCCAGAAACGCGCGCGGCGTTCGAACGCCTGATGGCGCAAGGCTGGCTGGACGCGCTGCGTCACATGCATCCGGATGAAACCATCTACACGTTCTGGGATTATTTCCGCAAGGCGTACGACCGCGATGCCGGTTTGCGCATCGACCATTTACTGCTCAGTCCGGCCGCCGCGAAAGGTCTGACGGCAGCACAGGTCGACCGTGATGTGCGCGGCCGGGAAAAGCCGAGCGACCACGCGCCGACGTGGATCGAACTGGATATGGACAAGGTGCACAGCTGAGACGGTGTGCCGCCCTCCCGGGCCATTCTGTGGACGGACATTGACCGGCTGATGGTGCCAAACGTGGCCAGCCGTGCGGGCGCATCCATTGATCATACCTTGTCAATCCGCTACACTGCTGCGGCTCACGCTTTACAAGTTCACCATGCTCCTTCTTCCACGTCCGCCCGACCGCCCTGCCGCTACCCGCGGCCGGCATGCGTGGCTGGCGTGGCTGCTGGCCATCGCGCTGGTGGTGCAACTGTTCGGCCTGACCCAGCACGACCATCCGCATTCCGCCAAATCGCAGCACTGTACCGCGTGCACGCTGCATGCCCAGCCGCACGCCGCACCGCCGCTGGTGAAATTTGCCGCAGCGCCCGTCAAATGGGTGCTGCTGACAATTGTGCTGCAGGCTTTCACAGCCGCCCCGGCCGGGCCGGCAGTCGCCTATTTACTGCCGCCCCCGCACGCCCCACCCGCCTTCCTGCTGCCACACTGACAGTTCGCGCACCAGCGCGCCCATTATTGCGGTACCGGCATGCAGGCATCCCCATGCCCTGACGCCGGCCGCCCTCAGCAGGAACTCGCATGTCTATTTTTTCTTACCACTGCCTGGCGCTCCTCGCCGGCGGTATCCCCCTGTCCGTCGCCGCGGTCCAGCAAGACGACACGGTTGTCATCACCGGCGAGCGCGCCGCCTACCGCGCCCTGTCCGTGGCTGGCGCCACCAAGACCGATACCTTGCCAAAAGACCTGCCGCAAAGTGTGCGCAGCCTCAGCGCCGACTTGCTGCGCGACGTTGGCGCGTCCACGCTGGCCGGCGCCCTCGACCTGGCCAGCGGCATCAGCCGCCAGAGCGATCTGGGCGGGCTGTGGGACAGCTACGCCATGCGCGGCTTTACCGGCGACCCGAATTTTGGCTCGGACTATATGGTGAACGGTTTTTCCGCCAGCCGCGGCTACAACGGCATGCGCGACGTCGCCGGCACGCAGGCAATCGAAATTTTAAAAGGACCCAGTTCGGCGCTGTACGGCCGCGGTGAACCCGGCGGCACGGTCAACATTCTTACCAAAAAGCCGCGCTTCACGCCGGCATACAGCATCGACTTCGCGCTGGGCAGCCACGCCACCCGGCGCGCCGCCGTCGACCTGGGCGGGCCGTTGTCCGATACTGTCGCATGGCGCCTGAACGCGGCTGGCCAGAGCGGCGGCAACTTCCGCGACACCGTGCAGATCGACCGCGAATACATCGCCCCGTCGCTGGTCTGGCTGGCCGGGCGGGACACCACGGTGTCGTACGAACTCGAAGCAGCCCAACAAAAGGCGCCGTTCGACCGCGGCATTCCCGCCATCAAAGGGGTGCTCGGCGCAGTGCCAGGCGAACGCTTTCTGGGCGAGCCGGGCGACGGTCGCGTCACGGTAAAATCGCTGGGCCATCAACTGTTTGTCGATCATGTGCTCGCGCCAGGCTGGTCGCTGCAGGGCGGCGCATCCTACCGCGACAGCTCACTGCAGGGCTTTTCCAGCGACGCGAATAATCTGCTCGACGATGGGCATACGTTGCGGCGCCAGCGCCGTTACCGCGACTGGTCGGCACTCGATCGGTCGGCCCGGCTGGAGTTGCTCGGCACTGCCCGCACGTTCGGTATCGAGCACGCGTTCCTGATCGGCGTCGACACCTACCGCTTCGACGACCATCGCATACAACTGCGGCGCAATCCGACTGCCGCCAATCCATACACGATCGACATCTTCAACCCGATCTACGGCGCTGCCATCGCTGCCCCGCTGGCGCTGTCGATCGACACAGTCGAGCACCAGCGCGCGAGTGGACTATATGCGCAGGACCAGTTGAACCTGGCGCCGCAGTGGAAGGCGCTGGTGGGCGTGCGCGCCGACCGCTATTACCAGAATGTCGCCAACCGGCGCACGGCCAGCGTCAACGAACAGGATTTGCACGCAGTCAGTCCGCGCGCCGGCGTGGTGTACCAGCCGACGGCGGCCGTGTCGCTGTATGTCAGCACGGCGCGGGGTTTTCGTCCCAACAGCGGCATCGCCATCGACAACACCGCGTTCCCGGCCGAGAAAAGCCGCTCGCATGAAGCTGGCCTGAAGCTGGAGACCCCGGGCGGCCTGGCAGGCACACTGGCGGTGTACCGGATCGTGAAGGAAAACGTGCTGACGCCAAATCCGGTGAATACCGATTATTCGATACCTGCGGGCGCGGTGGCCAGCAAGGGCGTCGAGCTCGATGTGGCGGGACAGCTCGCGAAAGGGCTGAAACTGTCGGGAGCCTATGCCTTCACCGATGCCCGCGTCACGCGCGGCGACAATACCATCCGCACCGGCAGCCGGTTTCCGAATGTGCCGCGCCACAGCGCCAATATTCTGCTGGTGGCCGGCAACACCTACGCCTCGCTGGGCGCCGGCGTGGCGTATGTCGGCGAACGATTTGGCGACGTCGCTGCATCGAGCGATTTCCGCCTGCCCGGCTACACCACCGCGCGCCTGCTGGCTGCGTATGCACCAGACCGGCACTGGCGCGTGGCAGTCAATATCGACAATCTGTTCGACCGTCGCTATTACGCCAGTTCCTACAGCCAGCTGTGGGTGGCACCGGGCACGACGCGCACGCTCACGACCACCGTGTCGTACCGGTTTTAAGGAGTGAACATGAACCAGCGCATCGCTTCCATCGACGTCGCGCGCGGTCTTGTCATGCTGATCATGACAGTCGACCATACGCGCGAAACGTTCTTCATGCAGCACCAGGTCACCGACCCGATGAACCTGGACACTACCAGCCCGGCGCTCTTTTTTACCCGCCTGGCTGCGCACTTTTGCGCGCCGATGTTCGGGTTTCTGACCGGGCTGTCGGCCTGGTTGTACGCCCATCCGGCGCACGGTCCACGCGATCCGACCGGCTTCCTGGTGAAACGCGGCCTGCTGCTGATCGGCCTGGAAATCGTCGTCATCAACTTCGCCTGGACCGGCACGTTTGCGCCCGCGATGCTGTACCTGCAGGTGATGTGGGCCATCGGCCTGGCGATGCTGGCGCTGGCGCTGCTGCATCGGCTACCGCTGCCGGTGGTGGCGGCACTGGGGCTGGCGATCGTCTGCGGCCACAATGCGCTGACCGGGCCGGCCACCCCATCGGCGCTGTGGACCATTCTGGAGCAGCGCGGCTTTCTGTTCGAGACGCCGCTGCGCGTCAAAATCAGTTACCCGGTGCTGGCGTGGATCGGTGTGATCCTGCTCGGTTACGCCTGCGGGCCGCTGTTTGCGCGTGGTGCGTCGCCGCTGCGGTGCCGGCGCTGGCTGCTGGCGGCGGGCGCTGCGTGTCTGGCGTTGCTGGCCGCGCTGCGCAGCACCAACCTTTACGGGGAGCCCGTACTGTGGGTCGCGCAGGCCGATGTGCTGCAAAGCGCGATGTCCTTTTTGAACTTCACCAAGTACCCGCCATCGCTCGATTTTATTTTGCTGACGCTGGGCTGCGGCGCGCTGGTACTGGCCTGGCTGGAAGGCCGCGACACCGCAGTCACGCGCGTGGCGGGCGTGTTTGGCGGGGCGCCGCTGTTTTACTACATCCTGCACCTGTACGTACTGCTCGTGCTGGGCAGGCTATTCGGGAGTGCGGCCCTGGTATGGCAGGTGTGGCTGGCAGCCGTGCTGATTGCACTGGCGCTGTACTGGCCCACCCGATGGTTTGGCCAGTACAAACGCACCAGCGGCAAGGCATGGGTCAAATATCTGTGACACTGTCGCCGTTATCGCCGTGATCGCGTATTCGATTGACGCGCGCCGCGGCGCCGGCCGGTAGTTTGTCAATTCCACCTGCAGACTTTCTGCCGGTGGACGGCGTCCGGTGCAGGTGCCCCCCCCGAACCAGGTCACCGATGCGCCGCGCTTTACCAGCGGCGAGTCGATGACCTGCCATAACGGAGCAACCTGGGCCGGCGCGGGTACGACTATCCTTGGTTAACTATTTTTCAGCATCGGCTGGAAAAAAACGAACGGTCGCGCCAAATCCTCCGTCATGCAAACCCGGGCCGAGCATCAGCACGCCGCCGTACGCCTGGGCGATTTTGTCGACAATCGACAGACCCAGGCCGCTGCCTTCTGCGGCATTCCCCTCGGCGCGATAGAACCGGTCGCGCAGGCGCGCCTGGATGGCGGGATCGACGGCGGGACCATCCCCCAGCACCGCCAGCGCAGGCGCAGGCCCAGGCCCAGTCGATTCGGGGCGCACCAGCACCAGGATTTTTCCATTCGCGCTGCCGTATTTGACGGCGTTGTCGATCAGGTTATCCACCATCACCGCCAGCGCCACCGGGTCGCCGTGCACGATGCAACCGGGCGCTGCGTCGAGTGCCAGCGCCATCTCCTTGTCGAGCGCGGCGCCGGCGTAGCGCGCGGCGCTGTCAGCGGCCAGCTGGCCCAGGTCGACCGGCTGCCGCGGTGTCGGTATGGCCGGCTGATCCAGCCGCGCCAGCAGCAGCAGCTGGCGCACCAGGTGCGTGGTGCGGTTGACGCCTTGGATGATCTGGCGCATCGCGTGACTGCGTTCCTGCGCGTCGACCGCTGCCAGCGCCACCTCGGCCTGGATCTTGATGGCAGCCAGCGGCGTGCGCAGTTCATGCGCGGCGTCGGCGGTGAATGCACGTTCGTGCGCCATCGATCCGGCCAGCCGCAGCAGCAGGCGGTTCAAAGCGTCGACCAGCGGCTGCACTTCGACGGGGGTGCCGGCCAGGTCGATCGGATCGAGTTTGCCGGCGTCCCGCAGTGCAATGGCTGCCGACACCTGGCGCAAGGGCCGCAGGCCGACCCCGATGCTGATCCACGCCAGCAACGCCAGCAGCGGCAGCCCCACCAGCAGCACTTGCGCCATCTGCTGCGCCGTCTCGTCGACCAGTTTTCCACGCACGCCGGGACGCTCGAACACGCGCACCTGGTAGCCTTCGACTTTGTCACGCATGGCGTAGGTATGCCAGTTGTAGCGATGATGCCCGATCATCGCGTGGCCGGTGTCGTCCTTGAAACCCACGTTGGGCGCGCCGCGGCTGCGCAGGCGCAGCGTGCCGGCGCGGTCCCACACCTGGAAGCGCAGCTGCAGCGCATCACCGCCCTCATCATCGTCGTCGTCGGCATCATCGCCAGGCGGCGTACTGGCCAGCGCAGCCAGCTTCGGCAAATCGAGCAGCATGATGGTGCGGGCGCCCTCTTCCAGCCGTGCATCGGCCTGCTCGGCGACTTCTTCGCGCGTGGCGACATAACTCCAGGCCAGCATGCCGGCCCATACCAGCGCCACGCTCACCGACAGCAGCAGGACCAGCCGGCGCCGGATGCCGGGCCGGTTCACTGCGCGTCTTTCCGCACGAGGTAGCCCACGCCGCGGATGGTCTGGATCAGTTCCGCGCCGAGCTTCTTGCGCAGGTTGTGGATGTGGACTTCGATGGCATTGCTGTCTACTTCCTCGTTCCAGCCATACAGGCTTTCTTCGAGCCGCGCGCGCGACAGGGCGATGCCGCGCTGTTCCAGCAAATCGGTCAGGATGGCGCCCTCGCGCGCCGATAGCGCGATCGTTTCGGCACCGCGCCGGACGCACAAGCTGGCCGGGTCGAATGTGAAGTCGCCATGACGGATGGTGGGCACGGTGCGGCCCCTGGCCCGGCGCAGCAACGCGCGCACGCGGGCCACCAGTTCGGCCAGATCGAACGGTTTGACCAAGTAATCGTCGGCGCCCGCCTCGAGCCCGGCGACGCGGTCGGCAACCAGGTCGCGCGCGGTCAATATCAGCACCGGCACATCGCTGCCGCCGGCGCGCAGTTGCGCCAGCACCGTCATGCCGGGCACCTGCGGCAGGCCCAGGTCGAGCACGACCAGCGCATAGGCGGTGGTTTTCAATGCGAGCTGCGCAGCATTGCCGTCGCGGGCCCAGTCGACCGTGAAGCCGGCCTGTTTCAGGCCGACTTCGATGCCGTTACCGAGCAGGCCATCGTCTTCCACCAGAAGTATTCTCATGCCAGTATCCTTCAATTCAGGGATGAATTATGGCGCGTGAAGCCCGTTATTCTGGTTGATCCGGCCTTTATTTTTTCCTTAAGATTGCCTTCAGGTGCGCGCTGCAAGCTGTTTTCCATGTTGACCAACCCAAGGAAATCACCATGAAAATCAAACTCGTTGCCGCTCTCCTGATCGCCGCTGCCTCCACCAGCGCCTATGCCGATGACCATTGCACGGTCGAGCCGCGCAGCAAATGGCTGGCCACGGCCGACATGAAGGCGCGCATCGAACAACAGGGGATGTCGGTGCAGCGCATCGAGACCGACGACAGCTGCTACGAGGTGCACGCGACGCGCAAGAATGGCGACCGCGTCAAGCTGACGCTGCACCCGATCACGGCGGCAGTCGTCAAAGAAGACATCAAGTATGCGCAACCGACGTCGGCCGGGCCGGTCGCGCCGGTAACGCGATGATGGTGACCACGCCTTAATGCGGTGTCAGGACCTTTAGTGCAATGATGCCGACGACGATCAGGCCGATCGCGCCGAGGCGCATGGCGCCGGCCGGTTCGCCCAGCATCAGCATGCCGGCAATCGCCACGCCGACGGTACCGATGCCGGTCCAGATGGCATACGCCGTCCCCAGCGGCAGCTCGCGCAGCGCCAGGCCCAGCAGGCCGACGCTGCCGAGCATGGCCAGCAGGGTGAACAATGACGGTATCAGGCGCGTAAAACCGTGGGTGTATTTCAGGCCGACAGCCCAGCCCACTTCCAGCAAACCTGCCAGCACCAGGTAGATCCAGCTCATGCAAACTCCACCAGCAAAATGAATGAGGTGCAAGTATACCATTCTCGTTTTTGCTGCCGCCAAGCACATTCAGCGCGAATATCGTACGATCACAAACCCTGGCCTGCGCCATGCGCTGCAGGCCGCGTTCATTCCACCTATTTGCAAAGCTCCCGAACAATATGACGACACTATTCGATCCACTCCAGGTCGGCGACCTGACCCTGCCAAACCGCATCATCATGGCGCCACTGACGCGCGCCCACGCACCGGGTACCGGCCGCGTGCCGAATGCGCTGATGGCCGAATATTATGCCCAACGGGCCAGCGCCGGCCTGATCATTTCCGAGGCGACCTCGGTCATGCCGATGGGCGTTGGCTACGCCGATACGCCAGGCATCTGGTCCGACGAGCAAGTGGCCGGCTGGAAGCTGGTGACCGACTCCGTCCATGCCGCCGGCGGCCGCATCGCCATGCAGCTGTGGCACGTCGGCCGCATTTCCGACCCGGTCTTCCTGGACGGCGCCGCACCGGTGGCGCCAAGCGCGATTGCCGCCACCGGCCACGTCAGCCTGCTGCGCCCGATGCGCGATTTCAGCGTGCCGCGCGCGCTGGACAGCGCCGAATTGCCCGGCATCGTCGCCGCCTACCGCACCGGTGCCGCGAACGCCAAACGGGCCGGTTTCGACGGTGTCGAGGTACACGGCGCGAACGGCTATCTGCTCGACCAGTTCCTGCAAACGAGCACCAACGTCCGCACCGACAATTACGGCGGCAGCGTTGAAAACCGCGCGCGCCTGATGCTCGAGGTGCTGGACGCCTGCATCGACGTCTGGGGCGCCGGCCGCGTCGGCATGCACCTTTCGCCGCGCGCCGACATGCACACCATGGGCGACGCCAACCCATCCGAAACGTTCGGCTATGTCGCCGGTGCACTCAAGCAACGCGGCATTGCCTATATCTGCGCACGCGAATCGATTGGCCCCGACAGCCTGGGCCCGATGCTCAAAGAAATTTTCGGCGGCGTCTACATCGCCAATGAAAAGCTGACCCGCGAAAGCGCCGAAGCGCTGATCAACGCCGGCAAGGCAGATGCCGCCGCCTTTGGCCAATGGTTCCTGGCCAATCCCGATTTGCCGGCCCGCCTTGCAAGTGGCGCACCGTTGAATCCGGTGAACTACGAGACGATCTATCAGGCAGGACCGGTCGGCTACACCGACTATCCGGCACTGTCGGACGACGAGCAAGCCGCAGCGTAAGCACAGCAAGCGGCCGCGCAGGTTCCAGGCGCGGCTGTGCACGTACAGTAAAATCGGACCCGCAACAATCATGTTCGACACAGAGGCCGAAGTGGACATGCTTTCGGGCATTTCCGCGGCCAGAAGCGGACGATCGACAGCCAGCACATCGAAAGGGAATGAGAATGGCGTGTTCCGTGGTGCACCTCAAGTGCATGCGCGACAGCTCTCGCGTGTTTCCATTGGTTGTGAATCCGCTGGCGTGCGCAGTGCAATCATTTCGCATTGCAAATATCGGAGCCTTGAACCACTGGTCGAGCTATGCAACCTGGAGGAACTGACGATTGCCACTTTTCCCGACAACTCGCTCAACTTCCTTGAACGGCTTCCGCAGCTGCGCCACCTGGCCATACTGCACATGCCGAAAGTCAGCGACCTCGGGCCGCTGGCCGGCCTCAGGCAGTTGACAACATTATCGTTATCAACGCTGCCAAGCGGACCGGCGAGTACAGCGGCGACGCTGACCTGATTGTCTTCATCCGCATAGCCGTTCAGCAGCTGTGGGCGCATATTGCCCTGGCCACGAACTGCACCTTCAATAAACCGCTGCATCCGGTCATGCGCAGGCGCCCGTCAGACGAACTGTTTTGTCCACTATCGACGTTCAGCATGGCACCGGTGATATTCCTGCAAGGCAGTGCCGCGCACGACGCCAAGTACGGTGCAAGCCGGCTGAGCCAGGTCAGGCAGGCAAAGTCCGGCCAGGCCAGACGGACCCGTCCCGGTTAGCCTGCCAGGCTGGCGACCAGCTGCGGGAAATCTGCCGGCTTGACGAAATGCGCATCGAAGCCGGCAGCGAAGGCGCGCGTGCGATCCGCTTCCAGTCCGTAGCCGGTGAGTGCCACCAGGCGTAGGTTCGCGGTCAGCGGGTCGGCGCGCAGCGCACCGGCAACCTGGTAGCCATCCATGCCCGGCAAGCCGATGTCGACGATCACGGCGCGCAACGGCTGCTGGCCAGCCAGTGCGATGCCGTCGATGCCGTTGGCCGCTTCGAGCACGGTGTAGCCGGCCGCCGACAGGTTGGCTACCGTCATGGTGCGCACGTCTTCGTTGTCGTCAATGATGAGGATAGTGCCTGTATGACGCGACGCATCGGTGACGAACGCTTCGCGGGCGGTCACGTCGGTGCGCGCCAGCGCGCGCGGCAGGCACAGCGTGAAGGTGCTGCCTTTGCCCACGCCTTCGCTGGCCGCTTCGATTGTGCCGTCGTGCAGCGTGACGAGCTGGTGCACCAGCGACAGGCCGATGCCCAGACCGCCTTGCGGCCGGTCGATCGTCACGTTGCCCTGAACAAAAATGTCGAACAGGCGCGGCATCAATTCCGGCGCAATGCCCACACCCGTGTCGCGTACCGTCAAGCAGGCGTGGGTGGCAGTGGCTGTCACGGCGATGTCGATACTGCCGCCCTCCGGCGTGTATTTCAGCGCATTTCCGATCAGGTTGGTCACCACCTGTTCAATCCGGGTACGGTCGCCCTGCACCCACACTTCCTCGCCCCGAAAGGTGAGGCTGTGCGAGACCACCCCGGCCAGCCCGCGCGCGTCGAGCACGATCTGCACCAGCGCGCTGAGTTCGATTCGCTGCAAGTGCAGCGTCACCTTGCCGCGCGACAGGCGCGCGAGGTCGAGCAAATCGTCGACGATATGGGTCAGATGCTTGCTCTGGCTGATCAGAATCTGGGTGGCGCGCTCGGTCATTGCGGCGGTCGCATTCTTCAGGCGCAACAGCTGGGCCGCGCCGACAATGCCCGACAGCGGATTGCGCAATTCGTGGCTGAGCATGGCCAAAAACTCGTCCTTGGTGCGATTTTCCTCCTCGGCGATGCGGCGCGCAGTCTGCTCGCGCGCCAGCAAGGCGCGCCGCGCCGCTTCGGATTGCACCAGCTGCCTGCCACTCTCGCTGATCGCCTGGTACAGTTGGTCAATTTCAGCAATACCACCATGGTACGTGCACTCGCGCACGCCGGCGCCGAGCGCCGTGGCTGCACGCGCGGCGCCAGAGAGCGAGCGAATCAGGTGGCGCCCGAACAGAAAGGCCGCCGCGCCGGCGATGCACAGCGCGACCAGAAAGCCGGTGGCGACCATTGCCACGGCGCGCCGTGCCGCGCCTTCGACAACGCTGGCGGGCGCGCTGACAACGACCGGCCAGCCCGACATGCCTGAGCGCGTAAAAGCAAAATACGAGTCGATACCATCGCGATTGAGCATGCGCACATGACCTTGCTCGAATTTCTGCGTCGCGCTCACCAGCTCGGCGCTGGCGCTCCGCCCCAGCATGGCCGGGTGCCGCGTATTGGCAATAAAGTGACCGGAGCGGTCGAGAATGACGAGCGTCAGCGCTGCGGGCAACGGGCGCCGCGCGATCAGCTTGAGGAAATAATCGGGGGCAAACGCGGATGCCAGCACGAAGCGCCGGCCCCCGTCGAGCGGTACCGGCACGTTGATCGTCGTCACCGGCGCATCACTGGCGCCGCCGGTGATCACGTCCGATACGACAGTGCTCTGCATGTCAATCACAAGACGGATGCGCTGGCGCACGGAATCGGGCTGCGGGTCGGGCTTGGTGCCGGCCGGCAGCCGCGTGCTGATGATCTGTTGGCCTTGTGCGTCGTACAGCACCGTGCGCCCGCCGACGCCGCGGTCGGCAGTGCGCGCGTGCTCATAAAAGTCGGCCATGTCGCCGCTCGACAGATTGGGCGAACGCGCCAGCACGCGCAGCGCTGCTTCCGCGCTGCTGAGTTCGCGGTCGACCAGCAGGGCCGATGACACCACGGTTTCGTCGAGGCTGCGCAAGGCTGTCTCGCGCTCGGAATGCAGCAGAATCTGCAGGGCGACGGCGGCGAAAACGGCGATCGGGACAATGATCGCTCCCGCCATGAGCAGAAGGTAAGAACGAATTTTCATAACAGGGCGGCAATGCTGCCGCTGGGGCACCCGGCCCGCCGCTGCCAGATGGCATTGCGTCGGGACGGATCGCGTCGAGTAACATCGCGCTTGCGCAAGGCAATGGGCGTCGTCGGGACAGCGCTTGGCGACTGCGCCCGGTCAGCAGAACTATCGCCGAGATCGTTCCACAAAGCAAGGATTTACCATGCACGCTACGTTATTGAGGCGCTCCGGGCCAGCACCGCGCGTCAAAATCTGATCGCACAACCAACACTTTTGCTTGATGTACAAGGTCCGGATAGCCGCCAGCGTCGCGTAAAGGTTATTGCCGCAATTTTTACGTCAGTGGCACATGGCATGGCGCCATGCGGAGTAGCTTGATGGCACATCGACGCCGTCTCGGATGGAGAGGCGCATCTTATTGGTTCCTGTCTATTTCGGCAGGCTGCGGTTTCCCATCACGTAACCTGCAATAACGGCGCGAACAGCCGGGTTGCGCCAAAAGCGGCAGCAGGAATCCAGCAACGCGTTGCTTGCATCGGCCTTTGCAGTGGTGCGCTACCCAGTGACGCGCTAGCGCTGCGCAAAACGTGCTTTTGCTTCATCGGTGGCAGGCATGTACATAGCGACCAGTGTTCCTTCCGGATCGCGAAACTGAAACGTTCGATTTCCCCATGGCATCATCTGAATCCCGCGCAAAATGGCTACGCGATCTTTAAGACGCTCGTGCTCAGCGTCAATGTCCTCGACCTGAAATTCAAGGATTGCCGTGCGGTTTTTCCCTGACTCGGCGCTTCCCTCCATGAATAAACCGACCGTCTCCAGTGCCCCGATTGCCAGCGTGGCTGAAGGCGTCACTATTTCAGCAAATACGGGTGCCAGCCATTGAGCCTGTGTGCACGTGACCATCTCATAGAAGGACACCATGGAAGCGATGTCGGCGGCAATAAGGCGAGCTGAAGCGAGTTTCATAAAAGGTCCTGTCGAGACATGGTGGAAGACCGCACAACCAGAGTGGTTTGCAAAATCTTTCGCTACGATACAGTATCGCATCCAAGCTGTCGATATCCTGCTATTCTTGCGTCATGAAAAAAACGACATCGCACCTGAAAACAAGCGATCCATCCATGTCGCTGCCGCCAGCGAAATCGCCCGATCAGCGGGCGGTTCGCTCAAGGGCGGCTATCCTCAGCTCTACAGTTGAATTATTATCGGAACGCGGTTATGGCGGAACATCGGTTGACGAGATTTCGCGCCGGTCCGGTGTCGCAAAGACAACGATCTACAGGCACTGGGCAACTCGCACCGATTTATTGCGGGATGCGTGTTCCACCCTCGGAACGCCTCTGGACAAGCCCCATGCCGCCGATCTTAACGATGCGTTGACAGCGGTCCTGAAGAACCTCGCGTCGCTCTTGCGTTCTGCGAAATGGGCATCCGTTTTACCGTCCATTATCGATGCGGCGGAGCGGGACCCCGACATTGCCTTGATGTACAGCGAACTCCAGGGCGAATATTCGTCCGTGTTCCGAGATCTGCTGTCGGCAGCAGTAGATGCAGAAAGACTGCCGAAGAACACAGATGTCTCCGCTCTGATCGCATTGCTTGTGGGACCACTTTTTTATCGGCGATGGTTCTCGCGCGAGGTAGTTTCCGACGCTTTTGCGGAACAGATCGTCGCGAAGCTGTTTCCGTGAACGGACTTCAAGACCATTTGATGGTCCGCTTGGGTCAACTGCTGGCTGCGATGTTTCGTAGACGGCTTTACGGGCCAACAGAAGCTTGTCATCGAGGCCGCCATGACGCTCGGCGGGTGTGACGAATTTGATCGCACTGTGACGATGCTCGTTGTCTTACCAGCCAACAAATCTGGTCACCCGGTCGCGCGCTTGCGTGATGTCTGTAAATGCTTTGCGTGGGCAATCCAGCCGGTACTTCAGCGTCTTGAACAACGACTCGGCATACCGGGTTGTCATTGCTGACGGCCGGGCGGCCGAACGACGGCATCACGCCGGGCGTCTGCAAGGCCAAGAGCATCGTTGCACCCTTCATCGGGCTACCGTTGTCGGAATGCAGGATCACCTGATCACGCTGGATCTTTTCACGTCTGCAGATGTCGCGCATGATCTCGGCTGCCATGCCACTGTTGTCGACCCGACAGACTTGCCATCCCGGCGCACGGGCCATCCGCGCACTTCTGCAATCTCCTGCCACCGCACGCTTTCGATACCGCATCGCACCAATTCCCGTCACGTCAAGCTGTGTTCAGACCAGTTGCGCTACGCATTTGCATCATGTTGTCTTTATTACTAGGTATTACGCCAATTTCTCGAATAATGCATTCTAGAAATTCTCCCGTCTGCCTGGGCGTGAGTTTAGTACGCAACGCACCAGATCCGACATTTTTACAACACCTGTTAATTATTTCCCACATTAAATTGTCTAAAAGACTTTATATTCATATAGGGTGAAACACGTCAGTTTGTCGCGACTTCCCTGGCGCCGATGAAGGATTTGATTTTCTCGAGTTCATTTTTTAATGCATACATCACAACAACACGCACCAGTATCCACACGAATATCACGGAAGAGGCTCAGGTTATGAACGGCAAGAATCAGGTTGGCAAGCGACGTTTGCCCCGTCGCGCAGTGGTCGCGATAGCATTGGCGGCAATCAATTTTGGTGCCTCGGCACAACATCTAGAGGAGGATCATCGGGAATTCGAAGCCACGCTGTATGCACCGTACGCGGGCGACACCCAGGGCAGCCGCAGCTTCACCCTCGATTTTTCCTATCCTTTCGTTGAAAGCGCCCAGGACATCTTCTGGCGCCTCGAACTGCTCGACGCGCGAGGCAATACCGTGCAGCGCTGGCAGGGCATCGAACGCCTGACCAGTGCCCCGCGCAAGATCAATATCGACTGGGCCGCGCGCAGTGCCGATCCAAGCCTGGCCGATGGCGTCTACACGGTGCGCATGATTGCCACGGCCAAGCCGACATCCGACACAGGCGGCGACACGAGCGCCGAGGGTGTCGACGCCGTCCTCGCGGCCGCTGAGGACGCTGAAGAACAGAAATGGGATATCGTCGTCGGTGCGCCGTCAGTGGCCGCCATGCCCAGCGCCGCGACGGTCGCGGCGCCCCTGCCCAAGCCGAACGCGTCGACGCGCCTGCGCGCCGCCGTGGCCGCGGCCGCGACCGCAGCCCCGGCTTCTACGCAGCCGGCCTACACGGTCTACTTCGGCAATCTGCACAGCCAGACCAACCACAGCGACGGCGGCGGCAACCTGGCCAGTTGCTCGGGCGCCCAGAATCCCCAGACGGGCACTGCTGGCGGCCCGGCCGAGGCCTACGCCTATGCGAAAAACAAGGGCCTGGACTTCCTGATGGCCTCCGAGCATAACCACATGTTCGACGGCTCCGACGGCACCAACACCGGCGCCGACGCTGTGAAGGCGCGCGCGCTGTACCACTCGGGCCTGAAGGCGGCCGTCGATTTCAATGCGGCCAACCCGAACTTCCTCGGTGTCTACGGCCTGGAATGGGGCGTCATCAATAACGGCGGCCACATGAACACCTTTAACACACCGGAATTGCTGGAATGGGAATCCAACAGCAGCGGAGAGCTGATCGGCGACACGTTCACGGCCAAGGGCGACTACGCCGGCCTGTACACGCTGATGGCCAATCGCGGCTGGGTCGGCCAGTTCAATCACCCTGCCAGCAGCGGCCAGTTCCTCGTCAACGGGAAGGCGCTCGGCTACACGGCCGACGGCGACACCGCGATGGCCATGTGCGAAGTGCTCAACACTTCGGCGTTCTCGGTCAACACGACGGAAACGGAAACCGGCCGCAGCAGCTACGAGGGAGCCTGCCAGAAGGCACTCGAGGCGGGCTACCACGTGGCGTTCACCAGCGATCAGGATAACCACTGCGCCAACTGGGGCGCGTCCTATACCAACCGCACCGGAATACTCATTCCGACTGGCACCGCGTTCACCAACGCCAGCTTTATCGAGGCCATCAAGGCGCGCCGCGTGTTCGCGACCATGGACAAGGCCTCGCAACTGATCCTCACCAGCAAGGGCAACGGGGTGACGATGGGCGAGACACATATGATGGGCGAGCGCATCACGAATTACGGCTCGCTTTCCTTGACCGCGAACTATTCGAACAGCACTGGCAAGTCGGCTTCGACGGTAACTTTCTACGAAGGCGTGCCGGGCCGCAATGGCACCGTCACCGTGCTGGGCTCGGGCGCATCGCAGGCCATCACCCCGACCCTTGGCGACCATTTCTACTACGCCAAAGTGACCCAGAACGACGGCAACATCCTGTGGTCGGCGCCGATCTGGGTGACCCAGGTGGCCGGCAGCGGCGACTTGATCATCCCGACTGTCAGCGCCACTGTCACCGGCAGCGGCGGCAACATCACGCTGTCGGCCAGCGCCAGCGACGACAAAGGCGTGACCCTGGTCGAGTTCTACGTCGACGGCAACCTGATCAAGGGCACTGACGTGACGCCCTATACGGCCACGCTTGATTCGACCACACTGTCAAACGGTAGTCACACCCTGGTCGCCTGGGCTTATGACGCGTCCAATAATATCGGCAAGTCGGCCCCGGTCAACTTCACGACCAGCAACACGATCATCGACCTTGCCGCGCCGGTCGTGTCCGCCAGCGTCACGGGTAGCGCGGGACGCATCACCCTCAACGCCACGGCCGTTGATAACGTCGGCGTGACCAAAGTCGAATTCTATCTCGACGGCAGCCTGGCCGGCTCCAGCACAGCGGCGCCGTACACGCTGGCATACGACTCCACACGGCTGACCAAAGGCAGCCACAGTCTCGTGATTAAAGCCTACGACGCGGCCAATAACATGGGCACCTCGAGTGCGGTTACGTTTACGATCGACAATACCGCGGGAACGCCAGCGCCCCGCTCCGCCCACCTGGTGATCAGTCAAATTTATGGTGCTGGCGGTAATGCCAACGCATCGCTGACCAACGACTACATCGAAATTTTCAACCCCACCTCGGCGCCGGTATCGCTGAGCGGCCTGAGCGTGCAATACGCTTCGTCGGCGGGCACTTCGTGGAGCAACATTACGGCGCTGCCAGCGAAGACAGTGCAACCTGGGCAATATTTCCTGGTGTCGGAGTTTTCGAACGGCGCGTCCGGGTCTGCACTGCCGGCTCCGGATGCGACGGGGTCGATCAATTTGTCTGGCACGGCCGGAAAAGTGGCCCTGGTCAGCAGCACGACTGCACTGCCAGCCGCAGCGACGCCAACGAACACGAACGTGATCGACTGGGTGGCGTTCGGCACTGCGGCAACGCCTGCTGAAGGTGGTGTGCCGACCGCAACGCTGTCGGCAACAACAGCAGCCTTCCGCACCGATGCATGCGTCGATACCGACAACAACGGCGCCGATTTCACCGTCAAGCCGGTGGCGCCACGCAACACGTCGACGCCGGTCCACAGCTGCATCACCAATGTCACCGCCAGCATCGGGGTGACCACCGTGGGCCCCATGTACAACCGTGCGACCCAGAAGTTCAGCGTGGCCTACACCTTGACCAACAAAACCACGGCAAGCATCAGCGGCCCGGTCAACGTCGAGTTTGACGGCCTGACGTCGGGCGTCTCGATCGACAACCCCTCGGGCACCCACAATGGCGCGCCGTATGTCACGTTCGCCAACGGCGCGCTTGCTGCCGGTCAGACCACGACGGTGACGGTGATCTTCTCCAACCCAGGCAAGGGCCCAATCGGCTACACCGCCAACATCTACAGCGGCACTCTCTAAGGAAATTACATGTTCAACATTCAAAAACACCTGCGTCATGTCGTACTGGCCCTGGGCCTGGCTGGGGCCAGCCTGGCGGCCGGCGCCGGCGTCCTGCCGACTTACCACATCGGCGTCGCCGATACTGCCGCCGCAGACATCGCCTCCATCGACCTGGTATTCGGCGGTATCAACGGCGCCGCCCCGGTGACGGCCTCGCTGTCCCACTTTGCCGGTACGCCGCTGTTCGAGCTCGATCGTCAAGGCGTGGTCAGCGGGACATCGGATGGTTTTGTCATCGGCAACGCCGGCACCTACAACGATTTGTATCTTGAGGTCGACGGTCCATTTGCATTCGACCTGAATTTCTCGGAAGAATTCCTCGGCTCCGCCAGCACGTCTGACAGCAGCAGCTTGTTCTCGATCGTGCTGTACGACTCGCTCTCCAACATCATTGGCGATCCGACCGGCGCGCTGAACTTCTCGCTGTCAAAGACGGGCGTCGCCATCATGTCGACCTCGTCGCTGCTGAGCTTGACCTCGGCGGCTGCTGTCGACGTGCCGGAACCGGCCGACTGGGCGCTGATGCTGACCGGCCTGCTCTTCGTGGTCGGCATGACGCGCCGGAACGGCCGCGCCAGCACGCGCCGCCTGGGTGCCGCGCAGGCGGCGGTTGCGCGCGCGATAGCATAATCGGTAGAAGCGGTAGAAGCGGTGGCGCCGGACCAGTCGCACATCCTCGGCGGCGCGGAGCAGAACAGGATCACGTGCTCCGCGTGATCGAGGCCGCCGTGCAGGTGCGCGACCTGCGCCAGTTGTTCGGTGGCCCCAAGAACAGTCCAGACCCGATTATCCTGGCTTTACAGGACGCAAAACGGATTGAATACCTGAAGGCCCCGGGTAACATAATGCTGGATGTTTAGGCTAAACTTCAGCTCCCGATCTTCCCCGAACATCAGGATCTGGACCCAGACGGCGACCTGTATCCGAAAAAGCCGAATTGACGTAGATTTTGAATGGACAACATTCCATTTGGCTTCGCGTGACTGGATTCGGCCAGAAGCAGCCATACGTCATTCAGATCACACCATCAACACCACGAAAAGAATATTCGAAAAGTTGTCGTGGATAGCAGGCACTCTGTTGAACGTCGTGACAGGGTTCTTCTCTGTGATTTATCTCGTGGGCGTCGTTCTTTGGATGCATGCGCCTGCTATTTCTGCCTCGCTCCTCACTCTCGCAATGGTTTTGCCTCTCTTCGGGCTGGCATGGGTTCTTCGACGGTTTGGCCGGTCGACTTATCAACCCTCGCGACCACAACCGTGGTGCCCACCGCAAAACTAAAAAAATGAAAGACAAATGTCTGCTTCGGGTCGGATGCGGCCTGTCACGCTGCATCTTACTTTTCGTGTTGGCGACCTGATATCCTTGGTCGAACGGCCGGGTTCGGCCAAAACCGGACGTTGGCGAAAATTTTAGAAGGGCCTAGCGATGGCAAACGATGGGGGTTTTTCGACAGCAGATCTCTTTGCGTATCACAAGGCGACAGGCTGCCAGGTGAGGCACGCGAAGACAGTGCTTCTTTCGATGGAGCCTGAGTTGCGGTCGAGAGTATTCAGGGCTGTGCCTCGACAACCTAGTGAGTGCGCCGCGTTACGCGATCCAATTGAAAATGATGTAGCGACGCGGGAACTGGTCGATGTTGCAGCAAAAGCAGCGGAAAGGCTTGTAGGCGAGACCGTGGAGCGTGGGCGTGGGCGTGGCCACCGTATCTGGTTCGAACAGAAACGTATCCTGGCTGAACAGGGGATTACTTGGTTCTCCCCTGCGGATATGAACCCCGGAACAATTTTCGATTAGCTAGCTTCCGTATGACTGCTATGGGCCGGATGCAGCCTGTCGCTGCAACCCCTGGATTTTCGCCTTAACAAACTGCTATGCTGGGTCGAACGGCCGGGTTCGGCCAGAAGCAGCCATTCATATCGACAAGCGTAAGAAGCAACATCACAATATTGGACTACGGTTTTGATTGCACAATGGGAATTTATATGACCGAACTATACGAAATAGTGATTACGCACCTCAGCACCTTGCCGAAATATCAAAAACTCGCGGTTCTATTTTTGATTACTTGTCTCGCAGTTTGGCAATGGTTCACGTTTGGACATTCAGCGGGGCGGACGCTCTTCCATTTAACGCACTAGCCCACCCCTTGCCTGAACGTCTGGTATGGGTCGGTGCCGGTCTATCGCGGCGCTGCTGGCTACTCAGCCTGGCAACCTGCTAAGCTCGGCGGACTGGCCAGGTTCGGCCAAAAGCAGCCATACCAAACCTAGGAATTGTCCGTGCGCCTAATCTCGACGTTTTTTTTGCTCGCACTTCTCACGACTGTGCCTGGACAAGCTGCTCGACAAACCACTAAAAACGCGATGAAGGAGAATGCATCTCTTCCAGGTTATCAACCGAAGGAAGGCTTGGTGCCAGATGCAAAAACGGCGATCATAATCGCGCTAGCCGTGTGGGAGCCTGTGTATGGGAAAGCAAACGTGGCCTCAGAAGGGCCCTATGGAGCAGTTTTGCGCGGCAGTCACTGGACAGTGAGCGGCACACTACGGAAAGGAAGCTCGGGTGGGGTAGCAACTGCAGTCATAGACAAGAAAAATGGTCGGATTATCAAGATATATCACACCAAGTAGCAAAGTCTACTCTGGGTCGAATGTGGCCTGTCTCCATGGCTGCACCTTTTCACTTGGGGTTTGAGAACGCCCTTAGTCAAACGGCTGTGAACGGCTGCTCTGGGTCCAGGCTGTATAAAAACGCAGAAACTTGAAATTTTCATGGGTAGGGTTACCCTTCCCGACCCTGAGAAAATCGCATAGCGAGTGTTTTAAGGGGCCGATTTTTTTGTTCGCGGTCCTTCCTCACGTTTTACACAGCCTGGGCCAAAAGCAGCCGTTCAAGATCGCTTTTTTTATTTACACTACGCGCCAATCACATATGAATCTTAGTTCCGTTCGGTGCATTGTTGTGGCCCTGTCCATATCTGTAGCCGTTGGCTTCGTCGTTAAAGCGTGTTCGAGTCCTGAGCTTATCGAGACCTTTGGTGAAAAAAGCGAATGGTCAACGCTTCAGGCGATCGAAGCTGAAAACCGCAACGCTGCTTTGAATGCGCCACTCGTACGCAGCATGCACGACCGCGAAGTCCTTGGCGTCAAAGGAGAATCAGGAGAAAACATTTGGATTCTGTTACGAACTGAATCGCCACCGTTCTACAAGCAGATGCCAAGCGGCCAATACGATTTGCCTACCTCGCTGGTTGATCAGCTGGAAAAAGAGCGTCGGCTTTCCTACACCGTGACAGTGGCTCTACGCTCTCACGCGCGTAAAAAATGAAGTAACGAGAAACCCATCGCAATGCTGTGTCTGCTATGGGTCGAAACCCGCCTTGCACCCATTGACCCATTTCGACCAAATGCTGTCGTAAATGAATGTGAGCGCGGACTGCATTTCTGTATGCTGTCAGCTCATTCCCTTCACGGTTGAACGATGAACGATCAACGCTACTGGTTTCCTGTTCGTCCTGCGCGGCATGGCTGGGGCTGGGGCCTGCCGGTTGCATGGCAAGGCTGGGTCGCGTACTTATTGTTTTTCGTTGCGCTGATCGCTGGCATTGTTCTGTTGGCGGCACATGGCCAGCTGGCTGTCATCGGGTTCAGTGGGATTTGGGCTGCTCTGTTCCTCGGGCTGATGTTCTGGAAGGGCGAGCCGCAAAAAATGCGCGACAACAGCTCGCCCTGATCTCGTGCCCGGGCAGTGTGGAAAGCGATCGGTCGGGTGCGTAAACGTGGTCCACGTTGTCTCAAAATTTATTCTCGCAAGCAAAGCAGGCAGCCGTTCGCACTCGCCGGAAGCCAGGCAAATCCATCGTCAATCCCCACGGGCGCATACCAATCGGCAGTACACCCGTGCTATTCTTGCGCGACGCTTTTTTGACCGCCCATTTTCTCTCGCTGAACGCCTGGACCTCCCGTGAAATCATTTGCCGCATCTGCGCTGGCACTCGCCATCGCCGCCACTTTCCCTGCCTCGTTTGTGTTCGCCGCCCAACCTGCTGTATCGACCAGCACGCTCGCTGGCGCCAGCCCGCGTGCCGAGAACGCCTTCCTGGCGCAAGTCGACGCCGCAGCCCGTGCTGCACGCATTGCCAATGTCGACTATGTGCTCGATTTCACCCTGACCGGCAAGGAAACGTTCAGCGCCACCAGCACGGTCCAGTTCGACCTGCTCGACGCCAGCACGCCGTTGACGCTCGACCTCGACAAGGCGACCATCAGCACGCTCACCGTCAACGGCAAGCCCGTCAAACCCCAGTACAACCACTGGTTCATCACGCTGGCGCCAGCCGACCTGGTGAAAGGCCGGAATATTGTCACCGTCGTGTTCCAGCGACCGCACAGCACGAATGGCGAAGGCCTGCACCGGATGCTTGACCCGGTTGATGGGCGTGTGTACACCTACTCGCACTTCGAGCCTGCGGCCGCGCACCAGATGTTTGCCGCGTTCGATCAGCCCGACCTGAAAGCCACCTACCAGCTGAACGTGACTGCGCCTGCCGACTGGACCGTCATTTCCACCACGCGTGAAAGCGCAGTACAGCAGAACCCCGGGGAGCCTGCCAGCCGGCGCTGGACTTTCCCGCGCACTAAAAAACTCAGTCCGTACAATTTTTCCATGCATGCCGGCCCTTATACAGTGTGGGAAGACAATAGCGGCCCCTACCCCATGCGCCTGTTTGCGCGCCAGTCGGTGGCCAGCCAGATCAAGCCCGCCGAATGGTTCAAGTACACCAAGCAGGGACTCGCGTTTTTCGACAACTACTTTGGCGTGCCCTACCAGTTCGACAAGTACGACCAGATATTGGTTCCCGACTTTTTGTACGGCGCGATGGAAAATGCCGGCGCCATCACTTTTTCCGAGGCGCGGTTCCTGTACAAGGCCGACATGACGGCAGCGCAGCGCCAGAATCTGGCCGGCGTGATCATGCACGAGATGGCGCACCAGTGGTTTGGCGACCTGGTGACGATGACATGGTGGAATGGCCTGTGGTTGAACGAAAGTTTTGCGTCCTTCATGGGTACGCTGGCCACTGCCGAGTCGACGGAATTCAAGGATGCCTGGCAAGCCTTTTATTCGTCTGGCAAACAGGGCGCCTACGTGCAGGACCAGCAGGCTACCACCCATCCGATCGAGGTGCCGGTGGCGTCGACCGCCAACGCCTTCGACAATATCGACGCCATCACCTATTCGAAAGGTGCCTCCACGCTGATACAGTTGCGCCAGTTGCTGGGCGCGGAGGTGTTCCGCAAAGGTGTCCACAATTACCTCGTCAAGTACGCGTATAAAAATGCCACGCTGGACGATTTTTTTGGCGCGCTCGGTGAAGCGGCCGGCCGCGATCTGAAGCCGTGGACCGCCGAATGGCTGTACCAGGCCGGCGTCAACACGGTAGCGGCCGACTACCGGTGCAAGGCTGGACGCATCAGCAGTTTCACGCTGCGCCAGAGCGCGCCGAGTGCCGCCCTGCCCACGCTGCGCGAGCAACGCGTGCAAGTGGCGACATTTACACTGGCCGCCGGCAAACTGGTGCTGGACAAGAACGTGCCAGTGACTTACCGCGGCGCAGCCACTGGCGTGCCGCAACTGGCCGGCAGCGCCTGTCCCGATCTGGTTTATCCCAACTACCAGGACTGGGGTTTTGTCAAAATTGCCCTCGACCCGCGGTCGCTGGCGACGACGCGCGCGCACCTTGCCGGCGTCGACGATCCGCTGCTGCGCACGATGCTCTGGCAGAGCCTGTGGGACGGCGTGCGCGACGGCAAAACGCCGCTAAAAGATTTTATCGACACCGCATTGACCAATGCGCCCGCCGAAAAAGATTACACCTTGCTGGGCGACGTGCTCGGCAAGGTGCAGGCCGCAAGCCGGATGGCCGATCGCATGGGCATCGATACGCCAGCCACCCGCCGCGCCGCGCAGGATCTGGAAAACATGGCTTGGCACGGCGTGATGACCAGCACCGGGAATGGCGACTTCCAGCGTCGTTGGTTGCGCACTTACCTGGCGCTGGCCAGCAGCACCGCCGCGCAGCAGCGCCTGGCCGCCCTGCTCGATGGTTCGCAGAACATTGCCGGACTGCCAGTCGACCAGGACCTCCGCTGGGAAATCATCCAGCAGCTGAGCCGGCGCGATTATCCGGGCAGCGCCGCGCTGGTCGCCACTGAAGCTGCGCGCGACAAATCCGATGCAGGCCAGGCTGCCGCCATTGCTGCCGAAGTCATGCGACCCGACGCCGTCAACAAGGCGCACTGGCTCGCCATCGTGCACGACCAGAAAACCACGCTGCCGTTCTCGAAGATCCGCGTCGCCATGAACAGCCTGTATCCGGCCAGCCAGGCGGCCCTGGCCGAAGCGACTGCCGACGAGCGCCTCGCGCAGTTGCCGGTGCTCGACCAGACTGCCGGCCCGGTCTACATGCGCGCTTACGCGTCGACGCTGATCCCGGCCAATTGCACGCCGGCCAGCGTGGCCCGGCTGTCACGCGCGGCCACCAGCATGACGGGCTTGTCGGCGCTGACCCGCCGGTCCTTGCTGAACACGCTGGACGAAGACCGGCGCTGCGTGGCGATCAAGCAGGCGATGCAGAAATAAGGGATGCCGATGTCCGAGCCACTTCACTGGGATTACCCGGCACCGCACACGATCCGCTGCATGCCGGCCGAGGCCGACATCGACGGCCTCAACCATACCAATAACGGCGTGTATGTGCGCTGGTGTCAGGAGGCCGGCTGGTCGCATTCGCGCGCGCTCGGCTTGTCGCTGCAGGATTATCAAACGCTCGACCGCGCCATGGCAATCCGCCGCGGCGAGTACGATTATCTGCTGGCCACCGCGCTCGGCGAACCCTTGTTGCTGGCCACCTGGCTGGTCGCCAGCGACAAGTTGATGACCATGGAGCGGCGCTTTCAACTGGTGCGCCAACGCGATGGCGCCACTGTGCTGCGCGGTCGATGGATGCTGGTCTGCATCGAAATTTCCAGCGGCCGGCCGCGGCGCATGCCGCCGGCATTTACTGCGGCTTATTTACCAGCGGTCGTCGACGTCGGTGGCACGGGGCCAAACGTTTTCATATAGCCGATCAGGTTGGTGATGTCCTGCACATCGCCGATGCCCCAGAAACGCATTTTGTTGCCTGGTAAAAAATTGCTGGGCGCGTGCAGGAAGCCAGTCAGGTTTTGCTCGGTCCATGTAAAGTTGGCGTTTTTCAGGACCGTCGAATACGCAAAATCGCGCGTCACGCCCGCGCGGCGTCCGACGATGCCGTTCAGCTGCGGCGCGTAGCCACCGCGTGCAAACGGGCCCACCGCATGGCACGACGCGCACTGTTGAAATAACGCCTTGCCCGCCACCAGGTCCGCGGGCGCCGCATGGGCACCCACGCTCCAGGCCAGCATGGCCGTCAAGAAAGCCGCCCGCATCATCGCATCGCCAGTGCCGTTGCGCGCTGCGGCGGCGGAAATGCGCCATCGAGTTCGCGCAAGTCCGCGTCCGACAGCACGACTGTCATCGCTGCCCGGTTTTGTTCCACATGGTCCGGTTGCACAGCTTTCGGGATCACCGCCACATTCGGCTGGTGCAGCAGCCAGGCCACCGCCATCTGCGCCGGCGTCACGCCATGGCGCGCGGCCACTTGCACGAGCGCCCGATTGTGCAGCAGGCCTGCACTGTCGACCGGGTTCGACTCCAGCGGCGAATACGCCATCAGCGGCATATGACGGTGATGCATCCACGGCAAAACATCCCATTCCACGCCACGCCTGGCCAGGTTGTACAGCACCTGGTTGGTGGCGATGGCGTCGCCGCCAGGCAGAGCGGCGGCTTCCTGCAGGTCGTCGTGGTCGAAATTGCTGACGCCAAACTCGAGGATTTTGCCATCGCGTTGCAGGGCGAGCAGCCCGTCAAGTGTCTCGGCCAGCGGCACATTGCCGCGCCAGTGCAACAGATACAGATCGAGGCGATCGGTACCCAGCCGGCGCAGGCTGCGCTCGCACGCCAGTGTGATCCCTGCAGCAGTAGCGTTGTGCGGATACACTTTGCTGACCAAAAACACGGCGTCGCGGCGCCCGCCGGCAATGGCTGCGCCCACCACTTCCTCGGCGCCGCCGTCGCCGTACATTTCTGCCGTGTCGATCAGCGTCATGCCCAGATCCAGCCCCAGTTGCAGCGCCGCTACTTCGGCGGCGCGGGCGCTGCGGTGTTCGCCCATATTCCACGTGCCCTGCCCCAGCGCCGGCATGCTGCGCCCGGACGGCAATCTGACTGTACGCATCGGTATTCCTCACTCGGTTGCATTCTCGAGGAACCACCATACCGCAGCGCGGCCCCGCGCACCAACACGGACCGCACACCGGCGACCAAGGTGCGCTGGCACAGTCGTCAGACCTCAGCGTTTTCCATCAAGCCCTGCGTCCGGATAAATGCCACGACGGCGGCCACGCCTTCGCCGCTGCGCAGATTGGTAAAAATAAACGGCCGCTCGCCGCGCTGGCGTTTGGCGTCCGCCGCCATCACGGACAAATCGGCGCCCACGTGCGGCGCCAGATCGGTCTTGTTGATGATGAGCAGATCGGAACGCGTGATGCCAGGGCCGCCCTTGCGCGGAATTTTTTCGCCGCCAGCCACGTCGATTACGTACAAGGTCAGATCGGACAGTTCCGGGCTGAAGGTGGCCGCCAGATTGTCGCCGCCCGATTCCACCAGCACCATTTCCAGGTCCGGAAAATCGGCCTGCAGACGCGCGATGGCTTCCAGGTTGATCGACGCATCTTCACGGATGGCCGTGTGCGGACAGCCGCCGGTCTCCACACCCATCAGGCGCTCCGGCGCCAGCGCTTTGGCGCGCAGCAAAATTTCCATGTCTTCGCGCGTATAAATATCGTTGGTGATGACCGCCATGTCGACGGTGTCGCGCATGGCGCGGCACAAGTGTTCGCACAGGGCCGTTTTGCCGGAGCCGACCGGGCCGCCGATACCGACGCGCAGGGGATTTGAAGTCATTTTCGTTCTTTCATCAGGATCGGTATAAACGGCCGTGCTGCACCTCGTGCTGCATCGACAACATCGACAGGCCCGGCGCCCAGTTCGACAACGCATCGTCGGGCAAACTGCGCGCGCAGGTGGCAGCTTGCTCCAGATCGGCGCGCAGCGACAGCAGCAGGCGCTGGCCCGCCACCTGCCCCAGCGGAACCGACTTGACGCACACCAGCACCTGGTTTTCGGCCCACGCAAACAACCATGCCAGCAGCGCGTCTTCCGGCGCGATGTCGAGGCCTGCCACGGCGCACGCAAACGCGGTCGGCAGCGCCACTTCTGCCCCCAGGCCCGACACATCGGCCACGCCCAGCTCGGCAATCAGGCGCACCAGCGAGTAGCCCATCTGGATACTTTCGGCGCGAAATTCGGCAGTGTCGCGCGACGCGATAAAACGCTCGCTCCACAGCGCCACCGCATCCGCGTCAAAGCTGGTGAAAGCCTGCATCAGGCGCCAGAGCAGCGGCCCGTCCCACGTCGCCATCACCCCGTTCAGGTACGCCACGATCCATGCGCGGGCGCTGCCGGCATCCGTCACCACGCCCTGTTCGATGGCCGCTTCCAGTCCTTGCGAATAGCTATAGCCCCCGATCGGCAAGGCCGGACTGGCAAATTGCAGCAGGTGCAGCAGCGCGGTGGCGTTCATGCGCGGTCGATGTCGCCGGGACGGTGAATTTTCTGGCGCAGCGGAACGGGCGCTAACAGCAATTGTTCGCCGTGATGGTGGCCGCCGCCCGAGTAAGCGCCTTGCTCGGGTTCGAACGGTGCGTCTTCGTCCGTCACTTGTCCGCCCAGGCCTTCGACCATGTCGCGCAAAACGGTGTCGGCGCGGATGCGCAGGCCGTCGGCCATGATGGCCACCGGGGTGTGGCGGTTGCCCAGGTGGTACGCACACCGCACCAGCGTCAGCGGATCAGGGCAGCGGATGGCATACGTGGGTTCCAGCGCCGCCGTGACCCGCACCACTTTATTTTCCGGGCCGGTCAAGAGGTCGCCGTCCCGCAGCCGGGTGCCGCGCACCATGAACAGCGCGGCTTCTTCGCCGGACGCCAGGCGCACGCGCAGGCGGCATTTTTCACGGCGGTCGAAATCGAGCACCAGTGTGTCGTCGATGGTGTCGGCGTGGTCGAGTTTGGTGTGCAGAGTGAGCATGAATAATCAACGCCTAGAATAAAAAATAACGCTGCGCCAGCGGCAGCACGCTGGCCGCCTCGCAGACCAGCAGTTGGCCGTCGGCGCGCACTTCATACGTTTCGGGATCGACTTCCATGTGCGGCGTGGCGCCGTTGTGGATCATGTCGCGCTTGCGCAATTGACGCATGCCGCACACCGGAATCAGCGTTTTCGACAACCCCAGCTGACGGCCGATATCCGCATCGAACGCCGCCTGCGAGACAAACGTAAACGACTTTTTCAGGCCACCGCCGAACGCGCCGAACATCATCCGGTAGTGCACTGGCTGCGGCGTGGGAATCGATGCGTTCGGGTCGCCCATCTGCGCCGCGGCAATCATGCCGCCCTTGACGATCATCGAGGGCTTCACGCCAAAGAAGGCCGGCTTCCACAGCACGATATCGGCGATCTTGCCGACTTCGAGCGAGCCGACCACGTGCGCAATGCCATGTGTGATGGCCGGATTGATCGTGTACTTTGCGATGTAGCGTTTCACCCGAAAGTTATCGCTTCTCTCTGAATCTGGCGCCAGCGGGCCGCGCTGCGCCTTCATTTTGTGCGCGGTCTGCCACGTGCGCATGATCGTTTCACCCACGCGCCCCATGGCCTGCGAATCGGACGACATCATCGAGATGGCGCCCAGATCGTGCAGGATATCTTCGGCGGCGATGGTCTCGCGCCGGATGCGCGATTCGGCAAACGCCACATCTTCTGCAATCGCGGCATCGAGGTGGTGGCACACCATCAGCATGTCGAGGTGTTCGTCAAGCGTGTTGACGGTGAACGGGCGCGTGGGATTGGTCGACGACGGCAGCACGTTGTCCTGGCCCACCGCGGCGATGATGTCCGGCGCATGGCCACCGCCCGCGCCTTCGGTGTGGAAGGTGTGGATGGTGCGGTCCTTGAACGCGGCCAGCGTACTTTCCAAAAAGCCCGCTTCATTGAGCGTGTCCGAATGCAGCGCCACTTGCACGTCGAGCGCATCGGCCACGGGCAGGCAATTGTCGATGGCGGCCGGCGTGCTGCCCCAGTCCTCGTGCAGTTTCAAGCCGATGGCGCCGGCCAGCACCTGTTCTTCCAATGGATGCGGCAAACTCACGTTGCCCTTGCCGAAAAAGCCCAGGTTCATCGGGAAGGCGTCGGCCGCCGCGAGCATGGCATGCAGATGCCACGGCCCCGGCGTGCAGGTGGTGGCGGCGGTGCCGACAGCCGGCCCGGTGCCGCCGCCAAGCATCGTCGTCACACCGCTCATCAGCGCTTCCTCTATCTGCTGCGGGCAGATGAAATGGATGTGGGTATCGATGCCGCCGGCAGTGACGATCATGCCTTCGCCAGCGATGATCTCGGTGGCGCCGCCGATGGCCATCGTGACGCCCGGCTGGATATCCGGGTTGCCGGCCTTGCCGATGCCGGCAATCAAACCGTTCTTGATGCCGATGTCGGCTTTCACGATGCCCCAATGGTCGACGATGACGGCGTTCGTGATGACGGTATCCATGACGTCCGCACTCGAACGCTGCGACTGGCCCATGCCGTCGCGGATCACTTTGCCGCCGCCGAATTTGACCTCTTCACCGTAGATGGCGTAATCCTTTTCAATCTCGATGACAAGGCCGGTGTCGGCCAGGCGGATACGGTCGCCGGTGGTCGGGCCGTACATGTCGGCGTAGGCGCGGCGGGTAATGATGGCCATCGTCAGACGCCTATCGCCGCGGGCAGATCGCCCATTACCAGGCCGTTGAAGCCGTACACTTTACGGTCGCCGGCCAGCGCCACCAGCGTGATGGTGCGCTGCTGGCCCGGTTCGAACCGCACCGCGGTGCCGGCCGCGATATCGAGGCGCATGCCCAGCGCCACCTCGCGCGCAAACAGCAGCGCCGTGTTGACTTCATAAAAATGGTAATGCGAGCCGACCTGCACCGGCCGGTCGCCGCTGTTGGCCACCACCACGGTGGCCGTCGCGCGGCCGGCGTTCAATACAATGTCGCCGTCTTCCAGCAAATATTCGCCCGGGATGTGCATGCGCGCCTCGTTACGGAATGGGATGGTGGACGGTGACCAGCTTGGTCCCGTCGGGAAAGGTCGCTTCGACCTGGATATCGGGGATCATCTCGGGCACGCCGTCCATGACGTCGGCGCGCGCCAGAATGGTCGCGCCCTCGCGCATCAACTCGGCCACGCTGCGGCCGTCGCGCGCGCCTTCCATGATGGCAGCTGAAATCAGCGCCACGGCTTCCGGATAATTCAGTTTCAGTCCGCGGGCGCGGCGCCGCTCGGCCAGCAAACCGGCAGTAAATATCAGCAGCTTGTCTTTTTCGCGGGGTGTCAGGTCCATGTTCTTTTCTCTCGGGTCAGGTGTGCCAGATGCGCGGCACGGTGCCGGCGCATCCGAGCAAATGGGGGCGCAGATGCTGCCAGACGCGCACCAGCACCTGGCGCGCAGTTTCGCTGTCGTCGCCCAGAAACCGCGCGACCAGCACCGCTTTCATCTGGGTGACGCCAAGGTCAGGGTGCAGCGCGCGCAGCGTCGCCAGCAGCGCGGCCGGCACCACCGGCCCGACCGCCATCAAGGTGGCGCACACGGAGCGCCCGTTCAGGCCAAAGCGGCTGGCGAGCGCTGCGGGGGTCATCAGCCCCTGCTCCCACCACAGCAGTTTTCCGTCCAGGCGGACGCTGCTGTGCTGGCGCACGGCGCCGCGCGTAAAACGTTCATTGGCCGCCCGCCGCCCGAAGCACAGGATGTCGCTGCCGATGTAGCGGGCGCCGGCAGCGAGCACCACATCATGGTGCAGATCGACGTCTGCACCGTCGTAAAAAATGCTCTCGTTGGGCAGCCACTCGCAGGCGGCGCCCGGGCCCACCTGCAGTTGCACCCACTGGCTGGACACCTTGCCATTCGCGCGGTACCACTTGGCCGCCCCCGGCGTGGTCAGCAAGGCATGCGCACCGGCGCCGGCCGCGATATCGATGGCCAGCCGGTCGCCGCCGACCACGCCACCGGGTGGATGCAGCACGATCGCGTGACAGACGCCAGGGCCTTCCAGATACAGCGCCTTTTGCACGCGCAGCGGGCCGCGGTGCGTGTTTTCCATCAGGCGGGTCGTGGCGGCGTCGGCCCGTTCGAACCGCAGGCGCAGCGACGCCAGCCATGGTGGATGGATGACGGGGGCGAGTGGTGAGCAATCGGGCATGGTTACCTGCAGAGCACGATATGTGCCACGTCTATCATGCACCTGCCTGGTGCATTCAGAGCACCCACCGCCAGATGCCGGCCGCCCATCCTGCCAGCGGCATGTGCGCCCACGTCGCCCCCAGCCACACCACCGCACCACCGGCCAGCGCATGTGCACCAAATTTGCCGACGTGTGCGCGCCCCTGCACCATCGCGGCAAACGGCCAGTAGCTGGTGCGCGCTTCCCACGCCGGCCAGCCGACCGGGTCCAGCGCGGCTTTCTTGCGGTCCTGCAGCGCCGCACCGACCAGCGCCAGGACCATGATGGCAAGCGCAACGATGATGTTTTTGGCGACCGGAAACACCAGGATGTGGCAGGCGCCCCATAGCGCAAACGCCCACATCATCGGATGGCGGGTGATGGCATAGACGCCCTGCGCGCGGGCGGTGGCGGCAGTGGCAGCCGCGCCGGGCAGCGCCGGGTTCCTGACCAGCGAGCCTACCAGCAGCACCGCCGCTGCCAGCATGACCAACGTGACCGCGCCCCAGAGCACATCGCCCACCGGCCACAGCGCCGCGCGCGCGGGGACTTTGCCATACACCCAGGCCGTGGCGCCGAGCGTCAGGGCCGCCACCACTGTGTAGAGCCCGAGGAAACCGGTATCGCCAAGCGCGCTTACCAGAGGCCGGCGTAGCGGGTGCGACAACAGGAAATGGGTGCCGACAAAGGCACCGGCGCAGGCGAAAAGAGTGATCTCATCCATACAGTCTCCATTGGTCAAAACTTGACACCGACTGCGTACGCCAGCGTGTCGCGGTCGGTGAAAGGGTTGTAAGCACCACCCCAGATGGGCAGGTAGGTCAGTTCCAACAGGTAGCGCTGGCGGTATTCAACGCGCAGACCGAGGTTCAGCGATTTGCGGCCCTGGTTGATCAAAAAATCGCCCGACCAGCCTTTCACGTCGTGCACCCACGCCGCGCTGGCCACGACGGCCGTCCGTGGCGCCAGCGCCGGCCAGCGCGCCTCCACGCGCAACCGGTAGCTGACCGCGTTGCTGGTAACGTAACCGTTCTGCGTGCACTGGCGCGCGGCATCTGCGGTCGTCACGGTGCAGACGCCGAACACCGGCCCCACCCCGAACAGGTCGGCGCGGCCATACCGGCGCAGCGCCTGATCGGGCAAGCCGATCACGTGCTTGGCCACGACTTCGGCGCTGGCCGAAACCGGTGTGGCGCCAATGCGGCCATCGTGCTGCACCCCGAGTTGCCACTGTACCACCGGATGAAAATCGTAGCCGTGAAAAAAGCCACCGGGCGGCACCACATCCGCAGCGGCGCGCAGCAGTGCCGGGACAGTGGGGTTCATGAACGGTGGCAGCACGTCGCCGGGCGACAGCATGAACGGCGTTCTGGGCCGCCACGACAGCTCGCCAAAAGTGGTGGTGCCCGCTACCCTGCGCGTAAAAGTGGCGGCGGTGAGCCCGATCCGTTCCGGGTATTCGGTCATGAATGCCATGTTTTTGCCATCCGGATTGCCGGGCACAATCGCGCGCCCGATCCGGCTCGAGCGGCGCAGGCCGGGCAGCGGCGAGCGCCACGTGGTGCGCGCCTGGTACACGCCAAAGTCGGTGCCCATGGCAGTCCACTGCAGCGCCAGGCCGATGTCGCGTCCGCGCGGTGCCGGCGTCGGCAGCCGGCGCAGCACCGCCCCGGTGCGCACGCGGGTGCGGTCGTCCTGTGCCGGCAAACCGGCCATGACGACATCGCAGCCATTGGCGAGGTAATCGCTGACGGCCCAGAAGGTGCCGCACATGTCCAGCGCAGCCGGCGTGAAACGGCCACCGACGAAACCTTCGAGCGCCAGCGTGGGCTGCAAGGCAAGCCGGGCGAACAGCATGGGCGCCGGCACGCGGGTTTCCTGCGCCACTGCGCCGGCGCGCCGCGCTGCCGGCGCGTCGCGGGCATTCAGCGCTTCCAGGCCGCTGCCAGCTGAGCCCGGGCCACCCCATGGCACCAGCTGCTGGCCAATGCGCCCGAGCAGGCGCGCGCTGCCGATGTCGATGCTGTCCTGCACCCACGCATCGCCCAGCGCCACACCACTGAAGCGGGACAGGCGCGCGGCGCCGCTGTCGCCCAGCGGCATGCCGCCGACATAGCCGTTATTTGCGTTGCCCCACGGGCGGTTCCCATGTTCCAGCGCGATGTCACGCCATGCCTTGAGGCGGACCAGCGCCACCGTGCTGCCGTCATGCAGATGGAGCGCGAGCAGACCTTTTACGGCAGTCGAGACGGCATCATGGCGTTTGAAATTCAGGTCGGCGTCGTCGGCATTGGCGCCGCTGGCGGTACCGGCCAGGCCGACCAGCGGTGCATTGATTACCGTCAGGAGTGCCGGGTCGGCGTTTTCCAGGCGGGTGACGCTGCCGAAGGTGACGCGTCCGCTGACCGTGACGTCGGCAGCAATGGCATCCAGGCACGTGCACAGGGCCAGCCCTGTCAATCCATAACGATTCATCGCGACCCAATGCATCAGGATGTTGATGGATCGTAGACTGCTACATTTGACAGGTCAATGCGCGGTAGATACTGCCGATAAAGCGTCCCACGCCATCGCGGTGCTGAGAAACACCTGGCCATGCAAGTTGGCCAGCAGGTCGCTTTGTTTCAGCCGGTCCATCACCGGCCCTTTGACCTCGGCAAGGTGCAGGCCGATGCCGCGCGCAATCAACATGTTGTTCAGTTCGATCAGGCCGAACAACGCCGACGTATCGATGGCGTTCACCGCGGACAGCACCAGCACCAGGTCGCGCGTGGTCGGGTGCAGCGCGAGTTCTTCCTCGATTTTCCCGCGCACCGGCTCGACATTGGCGAAGAACAGCCCGGCATCGATGCGCAGCAACAGCAAGGTGGGCGTGGTGCCTGCGGGATACCGCGTGATATTCCGGAAATGCTCGGTGCCGGCAATGCGACCCAGCACCGCGATATGGGGCCGGCTGGCGCGCCAGATGATTGCGCCCATCGACAGCATCAGCCCAATGATCACACCCACCTCCACACCCAGCACCAGCACCCCACCGGCCGTGGCCAGCAGCGCCAGCGCATCGGCGCGGTCGTAGCGCCAGGCGGTTTTCAGCGTGGCCAGGTCAAGCACGCCGAGCACCGCGACAATAATGGTGGCGGCCAGCACCGGCAGCGGCAGCAGCGCCAGCCAGCCGGTCGGCGCCACCAGCGCCAGCGCCAGCAGCGCCGCGGTGATGATGCTGGCCAGGGGCGTGTTGGCCCCGGCGGCAAAATTCACGGCCGAGCGCGACAGGCTGCCGGTGACGGGAAAGCCGCCGGTCAGCGCAGCCCCGATATTGGCCGCGCCCAGCCCGATCAGTTCATGGTTGCTGCGCAGCTTTTCCGCGCGTTTCAACGCCAGCGTCTGGGCGCCCGACATGCTGATCAGGAACACCATGAAACCGATCAGCAGCGCCGGTTGCACCAGCACGCGCCAGTGCGCCGGCGAGGTGGCCAGGTTCAGGCCCGGCAAGCCGCCTGGCACGACACCGGTTGTGTGGACGCCGGCCCCGGCGAAATCGCACAGGCTCGACAACAGCGTGGCGCCGAGCACCAGGAACATCGGCGCCAGGCGGGCGGCGACGTCGGCAATGCCAGGCGGCAGGCCGAGCGCACGCAGCAAGCGGCCCAGGAAAGAACGTGCCAGCACCAGCAGGACCAGCGCACCGACACCGAGGACGGCACTGAGCACGTGCACATGGGGAAACACGGCGCCCAGCAACGCATCGCCCTGCCCCAGCGCGATGACAATCGACGAACCCAGCGTAAAACCGTTCATCACCGGGCGCGAAAAAAAGTTGGCGAGGAAACCGAGACGCAGGATGCCGCAGACCAGCAGCACCGCGCCCGACAGCAGCGCCAGTTGCGCCGCCAGCACCATGTGCAGGCCGCTGCCGGGCGCGGCCAGCGGGGCCAGCACCGATGCGGTCATCAGGGACGTGATCGCCATCGGGCCGATCGACTGGGTCATGCTGGAACCGAACAGTGTGTACAGCAGCGGGGGCACGATGCTGGCGTACAGGCCGACAACGGGCGGCAGGCCGGCCACCATTGCGTACGCCATGCCTTGCGGGATCATCATCATCGCCACGACGATGCCGGCGCTGATATCGCCCGGCAGCTGGGCGCGCCGGTATTGCCTCAACCATTCGAGCATGCGGGAGTCTTTTTGGGGGAAAGGCGCCAGCGTGGCATGGCACCACGCGGACCGCAAGCTATTTTACCGTCACGTCATCGCCAGTTCAACGCAATTGCGCCCGGCCCGCTTGGCGCGCGCCATCGCGGCGTTCACGCGCACGGTGAGACCGTCGCCACTTTCCTGGTCGGCCAGCTGCGCCACGCCGAGGCTGATGGTGAGCCGGTCGCAGCCGGGAATGGGCGTGCTGGCAACGGTCGTGCGGATCTTTTCCGCCATTTTCAGGCCGTCGATGGCGCTGGTGTGCGTGGCGATGATCTGAAATTCTTCGCCGCCGGCACGCACCAGCATGTCAGTGGTGCGCAGCACTGCCAGCACTGCCGCGGCCACCGTGCGCAGCGCCATGTCGCCGCACGGATGGCCGTAGCGGTCGTTGATGTCCTTGAAGCGGTCGATATCAAAGCTGATCATTGCCAGCGGCAGCGCGTAACGACGGGCGCGCTTGATTTCTTTTTCCAGCAACAGTTCGCCGTGGCGCCGGTTGGACACGCCGGTGAGCGCGTCGACCGTGGCGGCACGCGTCAGTTGCGCAGTGAGCTGGTCGCTTTCCCGGCTCGAGTCGGCCATGCGCAGGCCCATCCAGGCGCCCTGGGCGATATCGCTGATGGTCAGCAGTTCGTCGCCGCTGAGCAAGCGCTCTTCGCCAAAGATCAGCGACAGCGCCCCCAGCGGCATGCCGGGCCCGTTCGACGGCAACGGCTCGCCAATGACGGTGCCAACCGTGTGGCCATCGAGCTGGCCGGCATGGTCCAGGCGCACCGCGTCGTCGCGCGCGTCGGCAATGACCAGTTCGCCGCTGCGGGCAGCCAGCAGCGCGGGAAACAGCGAGCGCCGCGCGATGGCGTGGACATCGTCGGCAGCAAGCACCGGCGCGAGATCGATCGGGGCGCTGCCAGCCTGGGCTGCCAGGCGCAGCGTGCCATGGTCGTCGGTGGCAAACAGCGCGGCATGCACGACGCCCGGCCACGTCGACAGGACGCTGCACAGGCGCGCCGCCATGTCGCCATCGTCGTCGCCGGACAGCACACCCAGCGCGCGGCTGCGCAGGGCCAGCAAGGAACGCAGGCTGGCATTGCCGTCCGCGCTTTCGCTCACGTTCAGCAGGTGCGCAATTTGCCCGTACAAAGTTTCGAGTGTAATGGGGGCCAGCGCGTAATCGCACACGCCCTGGGCCATCAGCGCGGTCAGCCAGCTGGCGCGTTCGCCCGGGCAGACCAGCAGTGTGGGCGCGCCGTTGCGCGCGGCAACCAGACGGGCCATGGCATCGCCATCGACATCGCGTGTAAAACCTTCGAGGTCGACGACCAGGACATCGGGGGCGCGCGCGGCAAACATGTCCATGGCCTGGTGCGGATTGTCGGCCAGCAACACGGTGTCGATCAGGTCGGCACAGGCCGCCGCCATCGCGGCGCGGCGTCCGCCATCATCGGAAAGAAACAAGCCGATACGGCCGGGACGCAGGTTCGAACGCGGTTCTTGCGGACCATCCGCGCGAAAATCTCCGTCCATTGCAGTGGCCTGCTTAACCATCCTTCTCTCCTGAATTGTCACTTGTCCGACCGCGAGTTTGCCATAAATGACCGGCCCGGGTAGCGCCGATTGGCGCGCAGTGTGTGGGAACGCACCGTCATCGCCTGCGTCAGCGGCCACCATCTTGGGTAATCGATAACAATCACGAGGGATACCATGACTAACACTTCCGACAAGCAACAAGCCATTCAGCAGCAGCAAGACCAGAAAGATGCAGCGAGCCAGCCGCAGGAAAGCAAGGAGGCCGTGCAAACCGGTGTCGATCAGCCGGCCCCGCCGATGTCGGCGCAGCACCTTGCCAAACCCGGCATCGAAGCCCAGATGGCGCAGCGCCCGCGTTTCATGGCCGAAGGCTACAAGGGCAGCGGCAAGCTCGACGGCAAAGTAGCCATCGTCACCGGCGGCGACTCCGGCATCGGCCGCGCAGTCGCAGTGCTGTTTGCGCGCGAAGGGGCCGACGTTGCCATCCTGTATCTGAACGAGCACGAAGATGCCGAAGAAACGCAGCGCTGCATCGAGGCCGAAGGCCGGCGCTGCATCACGATTGCCGGCGATGTCAAGGACGCGGCGTTCTGCAAGCAGGCGGTCGATGGCGTGGTCAAAGAATTCGGCCAGCTCGATGTGCTGGTCAACAATGCCGCGTTCCAGGAACACGCCATGTCCCTGCTCGACCTGACCGAAGAGCGTTTTGCCGAAACCATGCACACGAATATCTTTGGTTATTTCCACATGGCCAAGGCCGCACTGCCGCATTTGAAACGGGGTGCTGCAATTATCAACACGGGTTCGGTAACCGGATTGAAAGGCTCGAAAAACCTGCTGGATTATTCGTCGACCAAGGGCGCCATTCACGCTTTCACCATGTCGCTGGCGTCGAACCTGATCGACCAGGGCATCCGCGTCAATGCGGTGGCGCCCGGGCCGGTGTGGACGCCATTGAATCCCGCCGATCAGTCGCCCGAAAAAATTGCCGAGTTTGGCGCAAGCACCGACATGAAACGCCCTGCGCAGCCGGAAGAACTGTCACCGGCCTATGTGTTTCTGGCCTCGTCGGTTTGTTCCGGCTACATCACCGGCATTATTTTGCCGATCACCGGTTCAGTCGGCTGATTTCAGGGAGTTTTTATGGCACGCAGCATGTGGAAAGGCGCCATCAGCTTCGGGCTGGTGCATATTCCGGTGGAGATGTACACCGCCGTGGACGACAAGGGCCTCGATTTGAGCATGCTCGACAAGCGCGATTTTTCGCCGGTCGGTTTCAAGCGCTATAACAAAGGCAATAACAAGGAAGTAGTGTGGGACGACATCGTCAAAGGGTATGAATACACCGACGGCGAATATGTGGTGCTGTCGGAAGAAGACCTGCGCCAGGCCAATCCGGAAGCCACCGGCACCATCGACATTCTTGCCTTTGTCGATGCCGACGATGTGCCGCTGATTTATTACGAGCAGCCCTATTATCTGGCGCCTGGCAAAGGCGGTGACAAGGTGTATGCGCTGCTGCGCGACACCTTGAAGAAAGGCGGCAAGATCGGGATTGCCAACGTCATTATCCGGGTCAAGCAGCACTTGGCGGCCCTGCGCTGCGTCGGGGACGCCATCATGCTGCACACGCTGCGCTACGCCGATGAAATCCGTGACACCGGCGATTTGAAAATTCCTGGCACAAGCAGCAAGGGCGCCACCATTACGGACAAAGAGCTGGCCATGGCGATGGCGCTGGTCGAGGGCATGGCCGAGGAGTGGAAGCCGGAGCAGTATCACGATACCTATCGTGAAGACCTCATGAAACTGATCGAGAAAAAGGTCAAGGCGAAGGAAACCAAGACGCTGACAATGCCCGACAAGGAAAGTCCAAAGCCGGCATCGGCCAACGTCATCGATCTGGTCGCGTTGCTCCAGGCGAGTATCGGCAAGAAACCGGGGGCGACCAAAGCTGCAGCGCAGGAAGAAGAAGCTTCTCCGCCAAAGAAAGCGAAAAAGCCTGCCGCCGCCAAGCGTGCCGCCAGCACCGCCGACAAACCGGCAGCCAAGGCACCGGCCAGGCGCAAGAAGGCCGCGTGATGCATGGGTGACTGGATCGATTTACTGCAATGGCCGGCGATGGCCGTCACGCTGTGGGCCGGCTTTCTGGTGGGTTCCAAAAAAAGCGCGCGCAGGACTTTTGGCTTCTGGATGTTCATTCTCAGTAACGCGCTGTGGATCACATGGGGATGGCACGATGGTGCGTGGGCGCTGATTGCGCTGCAGGCCGGATTGTTCGCGATGAATGTGCGGGGAATCGTTAAAAACACCGCGTAACCGGCGTCGGTTGTTATCAGATGCGGTAGTCACTGCCGCTTACACTGGGGCAGCGTCAGGCAACCCGGGCCGCCGCGCCAGCAGGTCGGACAGCCGTTGCAGACCCGCCTGTAACTGGTGCCGGTCCTGGATGCTTCCCAACGAAATTCGGATGGCATTGACGGCAGCGCTGCCGGTGGCGAATGCCTCGGCGGGCGTCACGGCAATGCCCTCGCTGGCAGCGGCGAGCGCGAGCTGCGCCGGGTTCCAGTACGCCGGCAAAGTCAGCCACACATGCAGGCCGTCGCCAGCGCCGCTGCATCGCCCTGCCAGAATATGCCGGGCCATCCGGTGACGCAGCCGCGCCTCGCTGCGGACGCCTTCCATCAATTGTGTGGCCGAACCGTCGAGTATCCACTGGGTCGCCAGTGCGGCCGTCAACGGCGCCACCATCAGCGCAAACGATCGTAGCGCCACCAGGAAACGTGCGCGTTCGTGCGGGTCGCGCAGCAACACGAACGCCACCCGCAAACCCGGCGTCAGGCATTTCGACAGTGTGGAAATGTAGAGCACCTGTTGCGGAGCAAACGTGGCAATCGGGGGCGGTGGCGCCTCGGCCAGCTGCCAGTACGGATCGTCCTCGACGATGCGCACCTTGCAGCGCGTCGCGATGCTGGCAAGCGCCTTGCGGCGGCGTTCCGGCATGGTGATGGCAGTGGGATTCTGCAATGTCGGATTGAGGTAGACCAGCGCCGGTGCGTGCTGGCGGCACGCCGCCTCCAGCATCTGGGGCACCATGCCGTGCTGGTCCGCCTCCACTGCAATGATGCGCCGGCCGAACTGGCTGGCGGCGGCGCGCAGGCCGGGATACGTGAACGGCTCTGCCAGGATAATATCGCCAGGCTTGGTCAGCGCCAGCATCAATGCAGCAATTGCCGCTTGCGCACCTGGACACACCACCATCTGCCGCGCATCCACCTGCCCGAACATCGGCGCCAGCCAGGTGGCACCGGCCTGACGGTCGGTGGCGCTGCCCCCGCCCTGGTGATAATTCATCAGCAATTGATTATCTGCCCGCATCATCACCTGCGACAAACCTTGTTTCAACATGTCGTCAAAGTCCACGCCGTGTGGCGGTGGTGGCGTATTCATGCTCAGGTCGAGGATGGACGCCAGTGCGGCTTTGGGCGCGGCGACGTACGTGCCCCGGGAGCCGCGACCCTCGAGCAAATGGCGACGCCGGGCTTCGTCGTAAGCACGCGTGACCGTGGTGAGATCGATGCCCAGCTGCGCTGCCAATTGGCGCTGCGGCGGCAGACGATCACCCAGCGTCAACGATCCGTTTTCCATGGCCGCCTGCAACGCGTCTGCAATCTGCAAAAAACGCGGCCCCTGGTTTCTGGTTAGTTGCGGAAACCAGGCTGGCAATTGTTCGTCTTGTATGGTTTTCAACTGTGGCGTTGTGGGACGATTTGTGTGTGGATGTATGGATTTTGCTTTCAAGTAGTATGCCTTATAACGGCAGTACCACCCTCCCTGCACGGTGTCATCGGCGTCCGGCAAACCATGCCGGTAGCGAGCGGAATGGCATCGGCCGATATAATGAACGGTGGCGCAGCGCCCATGGTTTGACCAAAAAACATAGTCTGGACATATAAAAAATGATGGATTGGGTACCGGTAATTTTCGTAATATTCAAAGTGCTTGTGCTCGGCACGGGCATGTTTTTTGCCGTCAAATGGCATTACGATCAGGGCAAGAAAGAAAAACAGATGGACAAGCGCGCGTTCGTACGCGCCAGCGCCAAGGTAGTAGGCGTGTTCGTGCTAGCGCTGCTGGCCGTGGGGGTGGTGACATTTTTCTTCGTCAGGATATTCCATCTGAATCTGAGCAACTGAAGACGGAAAAGGGCATCAGCCGATCTTCGCACGCAGCTCGCCACTTGCCACTTGCCACTTGCCACTTGCCACTTGCCACTTTCCACTTGCCACTTTCCACTTGCCACTTGCCACTCGCCACTACCTGCCGGACTGCCGGAATCCGTCCAGGCGGGGTATGACCAGGATCGACCTTCATCGCGTACGCAACAAACTTGCTCAGGTGCTCTTTGGTGTGAAACCCAACTGTTTCATCGCCGATGTCAGGGTTTTGGCGGCGCTTGCATAGCCATCCCAGGGCGTATTGCCGTGATCCAGCCGGGACTGCACATTTTTGATCGTCCACTGATCGCCCGATGTCAACGCAGCCAGTTCATCCCACGCCACCGGTACCGAAATGCCCAGCCCGGGACGCGTGCGCACCGACCAAGCACAGGCAGTCGTCGCACCGCGGCCATTGCGCAGATAATCGATAAAAATTTTCCCGACGCGGTTTTTCGGGCCACTTTTAAACGCAAACCGGTCCGGCAGCGTCATCGCCATATGCTGCACGACGGCCTGCGAAAAATCCTTGACCACATCCCACCCCAATGCCCCCTTGATAGGCACCACCACATGCAAACCCTTGCCGCCGCTGGTTTTCACGAAGGCGGTAAAACCCAGTTCATCGAGGAAAGCCTGCATCAATTGCGCCGCTTCCTGGATGGCTTGCCAGGTCACGCCCTCGCCCGGATCGAGGTCGAACACCATGCGATTCGGCTTTTCGTAGGCACGCCCTGTCGCGTTTTGCGTATGGAACTCGATGACATTCCACTGCGCTGCCGACAGGATGCCCTGCACGCTGCCGATTTCCAGCATGGGTGGATGCGCGGGATCGAGCGCCTGCGCCAGCTGCTTTACGCCGGGCAGCTTGTTGATCTCGGCGTGCTTCTGAAAAAACAGTTCGCCACCGACGCCCGCAGGCGCGCGCACGAGCGACACCGGCCGCCCCTTCAAATGTTCCAGCATCAGGTCGCCCACCAGCGCGTAATAGACGATCACATCGCGCTTGGTTGCGCCACTGATCTTGTCAATGACGCGCTCGCCATGCGTGACCCTGAAATTTTCCGGCAGCTTGCCGGCCGGTGCTTCTGGTTCTGTGTCGGCCACGGTTTCCTCCAGGTGTTCTGGCACTTCACGCATGATTTTTTTGGCGGGTTTGTCGAGGCGCAGGCCCTGGAACACCGGGTGGCGCACAGCACCGGCACTGGTCCATTCAGAGAAACTGACTTCTGCCACCAGTGTGGGTTTCACCCAGTGGTGCTTGCGCCCCGCCACCGTGCGCGGCGGAAACGGGCTGATGTCGGTGTCGAGGGCCGACAGCTTTTCCTTCAGGTCGTTCAGGCTGGCCCGATTGAAACCGCTGCCGACATTGCCGGCGTATTGCAGCACGCCGTCTTTGTCGTATGTCGCGAGCAACAGCGCGCCGATCCCTTGGCGCCCGCCTTGCGGATCGGTATAGCCTGCGATGACGAATTCCTGGCGCTGGCCGCATTTGAGCTTGATCCAGTCTGGCGAGCGGCGCGAGACATACAGCGAATTGCGCCGTTTGCCGATCACCCCTTCCAGGCCGATTTTGCACGCTGCCACCACCAGTTCGGCGGGGTCGCTGGCAAATTCTTCCGAGAAGCGCACCTGGTCGGTGCCAGCTTTTTTCATGATCTTTGCCAGCAGCGCGCGTCGGGCTTCCAACGGCACGTTCCGTAAATCCTGGCCATCGCAATACGGCGCATCGAAAATGAAATACACAATGTCGGCGGTGTTCGATCCGTCGAACGCCAGCTGCAACAAGCCAAAATCAGGCTTGCCATTTTTATCGTGGACGACGATTTCGCCGTCGTACCAGCCATCCGGCAGCGTCATTTTCAGCAACGCGTCGCGCAGAGGAAGCAGTTTATCCGTCCAGTCATTCTGGTTGCGCGTCAACAGCCGGACGTCGCCGTTCTCGATCCGGGCCAGCATCCGGTAACCGTCGAATTTGAGTTCGAAAATCCAGTCGGCCGCGTCTGGCGGCGGCGCGTCGACCAGCGTGGCCAGTTCGGGCGTAAAGGTGGCGGGTAATGCAGCTTTCACACCCTTGGCGGACGCGGCCGGCTTGCGTGGCCGCGCGGCTTTTTTTGCTGTCGGCGCGGCCAGCGCCTTGACGCTGTCCGGCATGTCATCGACCACTGAAAACTCGGTCGCGGGGCGGGCAAAATCGTCCTTCTCCTTGATCAGCAGCCACGGTTGCTGCTTCTCGCCCTTCCCTTTCATCCTGATTAATACCCACTTGCCGTGCATCTTGTGGCCATGCAGCGTGAATTTGAGGTTGCCGGCCTCGTAATCGTTGACCGGATCGCCCAGCGGTTCCCAGGTTCCGGCGTCCCAGATAATGACTTTCCCGGCGCCGTATTGCTTGTCCGGGATGGTGCCCTCAAAACTATTGTAAGAAATGGGATGGTCTTCGACATGCACGGCCATGCGCTTGTCGTGCGTGTCGTAACTCGGGCCTTTCGGCACCGCCCAGCTTTTCATGGTGCCGTCGAGTTCCAGCCGAAAATCGTAATGCAGGCGGCTGGCCCAGTGCTTCTGGATGACAAAAGCGCGCGCGTCGGGCGACGGCGTGCCACCCTCGGCTGGTTCCGACGTGATGGAGAAATTGCGCTTGGATTTATACAGATCGAGGGCGTCGGACATGGCAGTATGAATGCAGTCAAGGATGATCAACCGGCTAACTCTAGCGGTGCTGCAATCTGCTCTCCGTACGGCAGCTAACCGTGTTTGTAAGGAGATGTAAATCGCCGCATATTTGCGTCAACCGGATCGAACCGGCCTGCGTTAATGGCTCAGTAACATGCAGCGCAGAGACGGGAATGATCCCGCTCTTCTACCCAACCACTGAAGGAATCATTACCATGAACAAAATCATCGCTACCATGATCGCCGGCCTGTTCGCAACTTCGGTGCTCGCTGCCCAGCCGGCCGCCACCACCGCAGACACCAAAGCCAGCAAAGAAATGACCAAGGCCGATGCCAAAGAAACCAAGGCAATGGCAAAAGCCGATGCCAAGGTCGAAAAGAAAACTGCTGAAGCCAATGCCGACGTCGCCGTCGCCAAAGCTGACGCTACGAAAACCAAAGCCAAAGCCCACAAAAAAGCCACCAAGGCCAAAGCAGAAGCCAAAGCCGACGCTGTCAAAGATCACGCCGACGCAGCTGCCAAGTAATTCAGGCACTAACAATTGAAACGCCGTCCGGCTCGCGCCGGGCGGCTTTTTTTTATGGCGCTGTACGCGTTAGCTGGTGAAAACTGAACGAATTCCCGCAGCTGAGGTCCAACCTGGACGACTCACTGCCGGGGAATGCCATGGACGGTTGCACCTTCGATTCGCTGCTGACCGAAATCGGCGCGTTGTCCGGTCTCCAGTGCACCCGCTTGCTGACCGCACTGTCTGCCCTGACTGCACTGACGGCGCCTGTCGCGCAAGCGAGCGCTGCCGACATTATCCAGATAGCCATGGCAAGCAAGCTGGCGTGTCCGCGCTGCCAGGGCCAGCGCTTGTACCGGCATGGCGAGGCGAATGGTTTGCAGCGGTTCCGCTGTTGTGCTTGCGGCCGTACCTTCAATTCCCTGACCGGCACCCCGCTGGCACGCTTGCGCCTCA